>NZ_LIRK01000580.1 GCF_001419765.1 Streptomyces torulosus | reverse complement strand
AAGGGACTCGTCGACGAGTCCGGGATCCAGCCAGAGGTCATCTTCGCGGCGCTCGTGGGCGCCATCCTCTGGAACCTGCTGACCTGGCTGGTGGGGCTCCCCTCCAGTTCCTCGCACGCCCTGATGGGCGGGCTGATCGGTGCCACGATCGCCTCGGTCGGCACGGGCGCCGTGCACGGGGACGTGCTCGTCACCAAGGTGCTGATCCCCGCCGTCGCGGCCCCGCTGGTCGCCGGCATCGCGGCGATGTTCGCGACGCGGTTGACGTACAAGCTCGGGCAGCACACGAGTGAGAAGGCCGCCGGCAAGGGCTACCGCGCCGGTCAGATCGCCTCCGCCGGTCTGGTCTCGCTGGCCCACGGCACGAACGACGCCCAGAAGACGATGGGCATCATCACCCTGGCCCTGGTCGCCGGCGGCGCTCTCGCGCCGGACTCCGACCCGCCGGTCTGGGTCATCGTCTCCGCCGGTATGGCCATCGCTCTCGGCACCTACCTGGGCGGCTGGCGCATCATCCGCACCATGGGCAAGGGCCTGACCGACCTCCAGCCGCAGCAGGGCTTCGCCGCCCAGACCAGCGCGGCGACGGTCATCCTGGCCTCCTCGCACCTGGGCTTCTCCCTCTCCACCACGCACTCGGTCTCCGGTGCGGTCATGGGCGCGGGCCTGGGCCGCAAGGGCGGCGTGGTGCGCTGGTCCACCGCCACCCGGATGTTCGTGGCGTGGGGCCTGACCCTGCCGGCCGCGGCGCTCGTCGCCGCGCTCGCCGAGTGGGTGACGTCCCACGGCACGTGGGGCACGGCCGTCGTCGCGGTCTTCCTCATCGCCTCCAGCGCCGCGATCTGGGTGATCTCGCGCCGTGAGGTGGTCGACCACACCAACGTGAACGACTCCGAGGAGCCCCCCGGCGTGGTGACCACGGCCATCGCCGCGGTGACCCCGCCGCCGACCGGCGCCGTGACCGAGGAACTCGCGGCGACGATCCCGGCCCCCGCGGCCGCGACGGTCGGCGCCGAGACCCCGACCGGCCCCTCCGCCCCCACACCGGCCGTCTGAGCCGGCGCCCCTAGGAAGACACCACCATGCACATCGACTGGGCAGCACTCGGCTCCGTCTTCGGAGTCAGCCTCGTGGTCACCGTGGCCCTCGTCGGCCTGTTCACCCTGGGGATCGTCGGCCTCTCCAAGCGGGAGACGGCGACCGCCTCCGGCGGCTCGGCCGCCCTCGCCACGACAGCGGCGTACGCCTGCTTCGCGGCGTGCGCGGCGGCGGTGGGCTACGGGATCTACCTGATCATGGCCTGAGGCCACACCCACCCACGGCCCGGGACCGCAGCCACTGAGGTCCGGCGCCGAAGGACACCCGTCCCGCCCACGGTGGGACACCGCGACGAACCCCCTGTGCCGGTCACCCCGGCACAGGGGGTTCGTCGTCTTCGTTCACGGCGTCCGGTGTCCGGGGTTCAGGCCCCACCAGAGGCCCGCTCCCGTGGCGACGAGGGTCGTCACCGCCATCCAGACGACGGCCCGCGCCTCCGTCCCCGGCACCCACAGCGAGGCGAGGGCGCCGACGCCGACGGCGAGCACCCCCGCCACCGTGCTGAACAGCACCAGCGGGGCGGCGGCCGTCACCAGCGTCCGCCGGTCCCACGACGCCCCCGTGCGCGCCTGCGTGGCCGTCTCGGTCCGGTCTTCCATCGCGTGCACCTCCCGTCCCCCGGACGGGTCTTCACGAGCCGTCCGCTCCCGGGTCCCCAAGCCCCGCCAGAAAACCACAGCACGCCGCGTGACGGAAGAAGAACAGAGCGTTCTGATGCCTGTTCGAGCGCACACGGGGCCGGGGCGCCGGGATAGAGCACGGAAAGCGCCGATTCGGGCGACTGACGCCGTTTCAGCGATGTGGGGCTCAGCACACCGCTGCGCCGCAGGTCAACAGCAAGTTGACGGGTCTTCCGGGGCCGTGGTGGACTGCCGGGGCCATCCACGACGGCAGGAGAGGAAGCCGGTGCGAGTCCGGCGCGGTCCCGCCACTGTCACCGGGGAAGAACCTTCCCCGGGAGCCAGGAACTCTCGTCGTCGGTCTCGTCGAACCAGGGCGTGGACACCCTGAGTGAGGACATATCGCCATGCGCGCCTGCCATGTGAGACTCAGCATCCGGTCCTTGCCCGACCCCGCGATCGGCTGAACGCGTGCGTGCCGATCGCGTCTTCGCGTACGGCGCCACCGCCGGACTCCTCGGTGACCTGCTGCTCGGCGATCCCCGCCGGGGGCATCCCGTCGCCGTGTTCGGACGGGCCGCGGGCGCCGTGGAGCGGGTGTTGTGGCGGGACCACCGGGGGTGGGGCGCGCTGCACACCGTGGTGTGCGCCGGAGGCGCCGTGGCGCTGGGGGCGGTGGCCGCCGCTGCGGCACGGCCGTCCCGTGCGGCGTCCGTCGCGCTGACCGGCGCGGCCACCTGGGCCGTCGTCGGGGGCACCTCCCTCGCGCGGGAGGCCCGCGCCGTGGGGCGGGCGTTGGAGGCCGGCGATGTCGAGGCCGCGCGGGACCGGCTGCCGCATCTGTGCGGACGGGACCCGCAGGCGCTGGACGCGGACGGGATCGCCCGGGCCGTGGTGGAGTCCGTCGCCGAGAACACCTCCGACGCCGTGGTCGGGGCGCTGGTGTGGGGGGCGTTGGGCGGCGTGCCCGGCCTGCTCGGGTTCCGCGCCGTCAACACACTGGACGCCATGGTCGGGCACAAGTCGCCGCGCCACCGGCGGTACGGGTGGGCGTCCGCCCGCCTCGACGACGTGGCGGGGTGGCCGGGGGCCCGGCTCACCGCCCTGCTGGCCGCCGCGGCCGGCGGGGACGCCCGGGGGGCCGTACGGGCCTGGCGGGCGGACGCGCGGAAGCATCCGAGCCCCAACGCGGGGCCCGTGGAGGCGTCGTTCGCCGGGGCGCTCGGCGTCCGGCTGGGAGGCACGTTGTCGTACGGGGGGCGGGTCGAGCACCGGCCCGTGCTGAACACGGAAGGGCGGGCCGTCACCGTGGGGGACATCGAGCGGGCCGTGCGGCTGTCGCGGCGCGTGAACTGGCTCGCGCTCGGCGTCAGCGCGGGCGCGTCACTGCTGCGGGGCCGCGTCGCGCGGGGCCCGGCACGGGAGTTCACGGGAGGCCGCTCCCGGCGGTCGAGGGGGGCGTCATGACGGGCGGCGGACTGCTGGTCGCTGGCACCACCTCCGACGCCGGCAAGAGCGTCGTCACCGCCGGGATCTGCCGGTGGCTGGTCCGACAGGGCGTCAAGGTCGCGCCGTTCAAGGCGCAGAACATGTCCCTCAACTCGTTCGTGACGCGGGAGGGCGCCGAGATCGGGCGGGCCCAGGCCATGCAGGCTCAGGCCTGCCGGGTGGAGCCGACGGCGCTGATGAACCCGGTGCTGCTCAAACCCGGTGGGGAGCAGAGCAGCCAGGTCGTGCTGCTCGGCAAGCCCGTCGGGGAGTTGAGCGCGCGGGGCTACCACGGGGGACGGCAGCAGCGGCTGCTGGGCACCGTGCTCGACTGTCTTGCCGAGTTGCGGGGCACGTATGACGCGGTGATCTGTGAAGGGGCCGGGAGTCCCGCCGAGATCAATCTCCGGCGGACCGACATCGTCAACATGGGGATCGCCCGCAACGCCGGGCTCCCCGTGCTCGTCGTCGGCGACATCGACCGCGGCGGCGTGTTCGCCTCGTTCTTCGGGACGGTGGCGCTGCTGTCGCCCGAGGACCAGGCGCACGTCGCCGGGTTCCTCGTCAACAAGTTCCGCGGGGACGTCTCCCTGCTGGAGCCGGGGCTCGACATGCTGCACGGGCTGACGGGGCGTCGGACGTACGGGGTGCTGCCGTTCCGGCACGGCCTCGGCATCGACGAGGAGGACGGCCTGCGGGTGTCCCTGCGCGGGACGGTCCGCGAGTCGAACGTGTCGCCGCCCGTCGGGCAGGACGTGCTGCGGGTCGCCGTCTGCGCGATCCCGCTGATGTCCAACTTCACCGACGTGGACGCCCTCGCCGCCGAACCCGGCGTCGTGGTGCGGTTCGTGGACCGGCCGGAGGAACTGGCCGACGCGGACCTCGTCGTCGTCCCCGGCACCCGCGGCACGGTACGGGCGCTGGAGTGGCTGCGTGAGCGGGGCCTCGCGGACGCGCTGCGGAGCAGGGCCGCCGCACACCGGCCCGTGCTCGGCATCTGTGGTGGCTTCCAGGTCCTCGGCGAGCACATCGAGGACGACGTCGAGAGCCGGCGGGGACACGTCGAGGGGCTCGGGATCCTGCCCGTACGGGTGCGGTTCGCGCGGGAGAAGACCCTCACCCGGCCGGAGGGCGAGGCCCTCGGGGAGCACGTCACGGGGTACGAGATCCATCACGGGGTCGCCGAGGTCCTCGGGGGCGAAGCGTTCTTCTCCGATGATCAGGGACACAGCCTGGACGGCTGCCGGGTCGGCCAGACCTGGGGCACGCACTGGCACGGGTCGCTGGAGTCGGACGGGTTCCGGCGGGCCTTCCTGCGCGAGGTGGCGGCCGCCGCGGGCCGTCGTTTCGTGCCGGCCGCCGACACGTCGTTCGCCGCGCTGCGCGAGGAGCAGCTGGACCGGCTCGGCGATCTGATCGAGGAACACGCGGACACGGACGCGCTGTGGCGGCTCATCGAGTCGGGCGCGCCGCAAGGACTGCCTTTCATTCCACCGGGAGCGCCCGCATGAGCACTGGCACTGTGTTGTTGTTGTCGACCGCCGACACGGATCTGCTGGCGGCCCGGGCCGCCGCCGGCGCCTCGTACCGGATCGGCAACCCGACCCGCGTCGACGTGAGGGACGAGCTGCCCGCTCTCCTCGACGGCGCGGACATCGCCGTCGTACGGCTGCTGGGCGGCAAGCGGGCCTGGGAGGACGGGCTCGCCGCGCTGAAGACCGCCGGTGTCCCGACCGTGCTGCTCGGCGGTGAGGCCGTGCCGGACGCCGAGCTGATGGCCGAGTCGTCGGTGCCGGCCGGTGTGGTCGCGGAGGCGCTCAAGTACCTCGTCGAGGGCGGGCCCGAGAACCTGACCGAGCTGGCCCGGTTCCTGTCCGACACCGTGCTGCTGACCGGCGAGGGGTTCGTCGAACCGCGGAAGATGCCCGAGTACGGCCGGCACGGGGAGCGCCCGCTCGTCGAGGGGCGGCCCACGGTCGGGGTGCTCTTCTACCGGGCGCACGAGCTGAGCGGCAACACCGCGTTCGTGGACACCCTGTGCGACGCGATCGAGGCGAAGGGCGCCAACGCCCTTCCCGTGTACTGCGGTTCGCTGCGCGGCGCCGACGCCGGGCTGTACGAGCTGCTCGCGAGGGCGGACGCGCTGGTCGCCACCGTCCTCGCCGCCGGCGGTACGCACGCCTCCGAGGCGTCGGCCGGCGGCGACGAGGAGGCGTGGGACATCGGCGCGCTCGCCGAGCTGAACATCCCCGTCCTCCAGGGCCTGTGCCTGACGTCGTCGCACGCCGCGTGGGACGAGTCGGACGCCGCCCTCTCCCCCATGGACGCGGCGATGCAGGTCGCGATCCCCGAGTTCGACGGACGGCTCATCACGGTGCCGTTCTCGTTCAAGGAGCAGGGTCCGGACGACGTGCCGGTGTACGTCGCCGACCCCGAGCGGGCCGCGCGCGTCGCCGGGATCGCCGTGCGGCACGCGGCGTTGAAGCACAAGCCGAACGCGGAGAAGAAGCTCGCGCTGGTCTTCACCGCCTACCCGACCAAGCACTCGCGCGTCGGCAACGCGGTGGGCCTCGACACGCCCGCCTCGGCGGTGCGGGTCCTCGACGCCCTCAAGGCGGCCGGGTACGGCGTCACCGCGTACCCCGACAACGGCGACGAGCTGATCCACCGGCTCATCGAGGCCGGCGGCCACGACGTGGAGTGGCTGACGGAGGAGCAGCTGGCGTCCGCGCCCGCGCGGGTGCCGCTCGCCGACTACCGGGCGTGGTTCGACAAGCTGGACCCGGAACTGCGGGACGGCATGCTTGAGGCGTGGGGCGAACCGCCGGGCTCGCTGTACGTCGACGGGGACGACATCGTGCTCGCCTCCCTCCAGTTCGGGAACGTCGTCGTGATGATCCAGCCGCCGCGCGGCTTCGGGGAGAACCCGATCGCGATCTACCACGACCCGGACATGCCGCCGTCGCACCACTACATGGCGGCGTACCGCTGGCTGGAGACAGCGACATCGGAGGGGGGCTTCGGCGCCGACGCGATCGTGCACATGGGCAAGCACGGCACGATGGAGTGGCTGCCGGGGAAGGGCCTCGGGCTGAGCGGGGGCTGCGCCCCGGACGCCGTGCTCGGCGATCTCCCCCTCGTCTACCCGTTCATCGTCAACGACCCCGGCGAGGGCACCCAGGCCAAGCGGCGCGGGCACGCCACCGTCGTCGACCACCTCGTACCGCCGATGGCGCGCGCCGACACCTACGGCGATCTGGCGAAGCTGGAGCAGCTGCTCGACGAGTACGCGCTGGTGTCCGACCTGGACCCGGCGAAGGCACCGGCCGTCCGGGCGCAGATCTGGACGCTGGTGAAGGCGGCCGAGCTCCACCACGACCTGCATGTGGACGAGCAGCCGGGCGACGACGACTTCGACGAGTTCGTCATGCACATCGACGGCTACCTGTGCGAGATCAAGGACGTGCAGATCCGCGACGGTCTGCATATCCTCGGCGGCGGACCGGTCGGTGAGCCGCGCGTCAACCTGGTGCTGGCGGTGCTGCGCGCCTCGCAGGTGTGGGGCGGGCAGGCGAACGCGCTGCCGGGGCTGCGGGCGTCGCTGGCCGCTCACTTCGGCCTGGTCGAGAAGGAGTTGCTGGCCGAGCCGGGCGCTCCGGTGAAGGTGCCGGTCGAGCTGAGCGACCTCGTGGAGGGCCCCGCCCGTACGGCGGCGGACGCCATCGACCTGCTTGAGCAGCTGTGCCGGCGGGTCGCGGAGGGCATGGAGGCACGGGACTGGGACGTCACCGTGGTCCCGGCGCTCGTGCGCGGCGTGCTCGGCACCGAACTGCCGGACGCCGTCGCGGTGCTGGAGTTCGCGTGCCGGGAGGTCGTGCCGCGGCTCGCCCGCACCACCGACGAGATCGGGCACATCCTCAAGGCCCTCGACGGCGGTTACGTCCCGGCGGGTCCGTCCGGTTCGCCGACGCGCGGCCTCGTCAACGTCCTGCCGACCGGCCGCAACTTCTACTCCGTCGACCCCAAGGCCATCCCGTCCCGGCTCAGCTGGGAGGTCGGGCAGTCGCTCGCCGACTCGCTGGTGCAGCGGTACCTCGCCGACACCGGGGAGTACCCGAAGTCCGTCGGGCTGACGGTGTGGGGCACGTCCGCGATGCGCACCCAGGGCGACGACATCGCCGAGATCCTGGCGCTGCTGGGCTGCCGTCCGGTGTGGGACGACGCGTCGCGCCGTGTGACCGGGTTCGACATCGTGCCGCTCGCGGAGCTGGGGCGGCCGCGCATCGACGTCACGGTGCGCATCTCCGGGTTCTTCCGGGACGCGTTCCCGCACGTCGTCGGACTGATCGACGACGCGGTACGGGCCGTGGCCGAGCTGGACGAGCCCGCCGAGCGGAACTTCGTCAAGGCGCACGCCGACGAGGACACCGCCGAGCACGGTGACCGGCGGCGGGCCACGGCCCGGGTCTTCGGCTCCAAGCCGGGCGCGTACGGCGCCGGGCTGCTGCCGCTGATCGACGCCCGCAACTGGCGCTCCGACGCGGACCTCGCCGAGGTGTACGCCGTCTGGGGCGGCTACGCGTACGGGCGCGGCCTCGACGGGCGGGCGGCGCGCGGGGACATGGAGACGGCGTTCAAGCGGATCGCGGTGGCGGCGAAGAACGTCGACACCCGCGAGCACGACCTCGTCGACGCCGACGACTACTTCCAGTACCACGGCGGCATGGTCGCCATGGTGCGCCATCTGACGGGCGCCTCCCCCGAGGCGTACGTGGGCGACTCCGCGACGCCCGACCAGGTGAAGACGCGCACGCTCGGCGAGGAGACGCACCGGGTGTTCCGCGCCCGCGTGGTCAACCCGCGCTGGATGGCGGCCATGCGGCGCCACGGCTACAAGGGCGCCTTCGAGATGGCGGCGACCGTCGACTACCTCTTCGGGTACGACGCGACGGCGGGCGTGGTCGACGACTGGATGTACGAGAAGCTCAGCGCGGAGTACGTCTTCGACGCGGAGAACCGGGACTTCATGAAGAAGTCCAACCCGTGGGCCCTGCGCGGGATCACCGAGCGGCTGCTCGAGGCCGCCGACCGCGGTCTGTGGGCCGAGCCCGACGCCGACACGCTGGAACGGCTGCGGGCCACCTACCTGGAGCTGGAAGGCGACCTGGAGGGCGACGACAAGTGAGTGTTCCGTTTCCGTTCACGGCCGTCGTCGGTCAGGACGACCTGCGGCTCGCACTGTTGCTGAACGCCGTGTCCCCGGCCGTCGGCGGGGTGCTGGTGCGCGGCGAGAAGGGCACCGCGAAGAGCACCGCCGTGCGGGCGCTGTCGGCGCTGCTGCCCGGGGTGGACGTCGTCGCCGGGTGCCGTTTCTCGTGCGACCCCGCGAAGCCGGACGCGGCGTGCCCGGACGGGCCGCACGAGCCGGGGCCGGGCACCACCCGTCCCTCCCGGATGGTCGAGCTGCCCGTCGGCGCGTCCGAGGACCGGCTCGTCGGCGCCCTCGACATCGAACGGGCGCTCGCCGAGGGCGTGAAGGCGTTCGAGCCGGGCCTCCTCGCCGACGCCCACCGCGGCATCCTCTACGTCGACGAGGTCAACCTCCTCCACGACCACCTCGTCGACCTGCTGCTGGACGCGGCGGCGATGGGTGCCTCGTACGTGGAGCGCGAGGGTGTCTCCGTACGGCACGCGGCGCGTTTCCTGCTCGTCGGGACCATGAACCCGGAGGAGGGCGAGCTGCGACCGCAGCTCCTCGACCGGTTCGGGCTGACCGTCGAGGTGGCCGCCTCGCGGGAGCCCGACCAGCGGGTGGAGGTCGTCCGGCGACGGCTCGCCTACGACGACGACCCGGCCGGGTTCGCCGCCCGCTGGGCGGACGAGGAGGCCGCGGTGCGTCAACGCATCGTCGCGGCACGGGAGTTGCTGCCGTCGGTGCGGCTGGGCGACGGGGCGCTGCGGCAGATCGCGGCGACCTGCGCGGCCTTCGAGGTGGACGGCATGCGGGCCGACATCGTCATGGCCCGGACGGCGACCGCACTGGCGGCGTGGGCCGGACGGACCGACGTGCTCGCGGAGGACGTACGGCAGGCGGCGCTGCTGGCGCTGCCGCACCGGCGGCGCCGCAACCCGTTCGACGCGCCGGGCCTCGACGAGGACAAGCTCGACGAGACGCTGGAGGAGTTCGGCGGGTCGTCCGAGGACGAGGACCCCGACCCCGGTCCGGACGGGCCCGGCGGTGGCGGGCAGCCGCCGTCGTCGGACCCGGAGGGGCCGCAGGGCGGGGACACCGGCGCGCGGCCCGAGGCCGGGGAGGGCGGGGAGCCGCAGCCCTCCGGCGCGGGTGCGGGCGAGCAGTCCGCCGTGCGGGCCGCCGAACCCTTCCGGACGAAGGTGCTGAGCGTGCCGGGCCTCGGTGAGGGCGCCGCCGGGCGGCGTTCGCGGGCCAGGACCGAGCACGGGCGCACCACCGGGGCGCGCCGTCCGCGCGGCACGCTGACCAAGCTGCACCTGGCGGCCACGGTCCAGGCCGCGGCGCCGCACCAGCGGGCGCGGGGGCGGTCCGGTCCGGGGCTCGTCGTACGGCGGGACGATCTGCGGCAGGCGACGCGGGAGGGGCGTGAGGGGAACCTCGTGCTGTTCGTCGTCGACGCGTCCGGGTCGATGGCGGCGCGGCAGCGGATGAGCGCCGTGAAGGGCGCCGTGCTGTCGCTGCTGCTGGACGCCTACCAGCGGCGGGACAAGGTGGGTCTGGTGACGTTCCGGGGGTCGGCGGCGGATGTGGCGCTGCCTCCGACGTCGTCGGTGGACGCGGCCGCGGCCCGGCTGGAGTCGCTGCCCACGGGCGGGCGGACGCCGCTGGCCGCCGGGTTGCTGCGGGCCCACGAGGTGCTGCGGGTGGAGCGGCTGCGGGACCCGGCACGGCGCGCGCTGGTCGTCGTGGTGACCGACGGGCGCGCCACGGGCGGGCCGGAGCCGGTGGCGCTGGCGGGGCGGGCGGCCCGGCTGTTCGCGGCCGGGGGTGTCGCCTCCGTGGTGGTGGACTGTGAGTCGGGGCCGGTGCGGCTGGGGCTCGCCGGGCAGCTCGCGGGTGAGCTGGGCGGTACGGCCGTGACGCTGGACGAGCTGCGGGCGGACTCCATCGCCGGGCTGGTCAGGGATGTGCAGGGGACTTCGAGGAGGGCCGCGTAATGCCGCAGGGACAGCCGAGTGTGGTGCCGGACGACGGGCTGACGACACGGCAGCGGCGCAACCGGCCGCTGGTCGTCGTGCACACCGGCATCGGGAAGGGCAAGTCCACCGCCGCGTTCGGGCTGGCGCTGCGGGCCTGGAACCAGGGCTGGCCGATCGGGGTGTTCCAGTTCGTCAAGTCGGCGAAGTGGAAGGTCGGCGAGGAGAACGCGCTGCGGGTGCTGGGCGCCAGCGGTGAGGGCGGCTCCGTCGACTGGCACAAGATGGGCGAGGGCTGGTCCTGGGTCCAGCGCGACGCGCAGATGGACAACGAGGAGAAGGCCCGCGAGGGCTGGGAGCAGGTCAAGCGGGACCTGGCGGCCGAGACGTACAAGCTGTATGTCCTCGACGAGTTCGCGTACCCCATGCACTGGGGGTGGGTCGACACCGACGAGGTCATCGACGTGCTGCGCGACCGGCCGGGGACCCAGCACGTGGTCATCACCGGGCGGAACGCGCCGGAGAAGCTGATCGACTTCGCGGACCTCGTGACCGACATGTCGAAGGTGAAGCACCCCATGGACGCGGGCCAGAAGGGCCAGCGGGGCATCGAGTGGTGATGTCGTCGTGAACTCCTCGTCGTCCGTCCCCCGGCTGGTCGTCGCCGCGCCCTCCTCCGGCAGCGGCAAGACCACCGTCGCCACAGGGTTGATGGCCGCGCTCACCGCGCGGGGGCTCGCCGTGTCCCCGCACAAGGTGGGGCCGGACTACATCGACCCCGGGTACCACGCGCTCGCCAGCGGGCGGGTGGGGCGCAACCTCGACGCGTACCTGTGCGGGCCGGAACTGATCGCGCCGCTGTTCGCCCACGGGGCGCGGGGGTGCGACCTGGCCGTCGTCGAGGGTGTGATGGGGATGTACGACGGGGCCGCCGGCGAGGGCGAGCTGGCGTCCACCGCGCACGTGGCCAAGCTGCTGCGGGCGCCGGTGGTGCTGGTCGTCGACGCGTCGTCGCAGTCGAGGTCGGTGGCGGCGCTGGTGCACGGCTTCGCGTCCTGGGACCCCGAGGTGCGGGTCGGGGGCGTGATCCTCAACAAGGTCGCCTCCGACCGGCACGAGGAACTGCTGCGGGAGGCGCTCGACTCGGCCGGCGTGCCGGTGCTCGGTGTGCTGCGGCGGGTGGCCCGGGTGGACACGCCGTCCCGCCATCTGGGGCTGGTGCCGGTCGCCGAGCGGCGGGCGGAGGCCGTGGAGGCGGTCGCGGCGATGGCCGCGCAGGTGGCCGCCGGATGCGACCTGGAGGCGTTGGTGGCGTTGGCGCGGAGCGCGGGGGCGCTGCCGGGCCCGGCGTGGGACCCGGCCGGGGCCCTCGGGCCGTCGCCGGAGGGCGGGGCGCGGGAAAGCGGGGCGCCGGAGGGTCGGGCGCAGGAAGGCGGGGCGCAGGCGGGTGAGGCGCAGGAAAGCGGGACGCCGGAAGGCAGCGCGCCGGTCGTCGCCGTCGCCGGCGGGCCAGCCTTCACCTTCTCCTACGCCGAACACGCCGAGCTGCTCACCGCCGCCGGGGCCGAGGTCGTGACCTTCGACCCGCTGCGGGACGAGCGGCTGCCCGAGGGGACCCGGGGGCTGGTCGTCGGGGGCGGGTTCCCCGAGGTGTACGGCGCCGAGCTGTCCGCCAACGAGGCGCTGCGCAAGGAGGTCGCCGAGCTGGCGCTGGGCGGGGCGCCCGTGGCGGCCGAATGCGCGGGGCTGCTGTATCTGTGCCGGGAGCTGGACGGGCGGCCCATGTGCGGGGTGCTCGACGCCACGGCCCGGATGGACGCGCGGCTGACACTCGGGTACCGGGACGCCGTGGCCCTCGGCGACAGCGTGCTGGCGCCCGTGGGGACGCGGATGCGGGGGCACGAGTTCCACCGGACGGTCGTCGAACCGGGCGCCGGGGCCGCTCCCGCATGGGGGATCCGCGGCGCTCAACGGCGGGTCGAAGGTTTTGTACAGCGCGGTGTGCACGCGAGCTATCTGCACACGCACTGGGCGTCCGAGCCCGGTGTCGCCCGTCGGTTCGTGGAGAGGTGCCGGACGTCATGAGCAGCAGGCTGATCGGAGTGGGGGTCGGCCCCGGCGACCCGGAGCTGGTGACCGTCAAGGGCGTCAACGCTCTACGGGACGCCGACGTCGTCGTCGTACCCGTCATGGACACCGGGGAGCGGGGGCGCGCCGAGGCGACCGTGCTGCACTACGTGGCCGCGGAGAAGATCGTCCGGGTCGTGTTCGCGCTCAACGAGCGGACCGACCGGGGGCGGCGCGAGGCCGCCTGGGACGCCGCCGGTGAGCGGGTCGCCGAGCTGCTGAAGGCCCACTCCGCCGTCGCGTTCGCCACCATCGGTGACCCCAACGTGTACTCGACGTTCACCTATCTCGCCCACACCATCGGCGAACTGGTGCCGGGGACCGACATCGAGACGGTGCCCGGGATCACCGCGATGCAGGACCTCGCCGCGCGCTCCGGTGCCGTGCTGACGGAGGGGACGGAGCCGCTCACGCTGGTGCCCGTGACGGCGGGGTCGGCCGTGCTGAAGGACGCCCTCGGCGGGCCGGGGACCGTGGTGGCCTACAAGTTCGGGCGGCAGGCGCAGGCCGTCGTCGAGGCACTGCGGGAGACGGGGCGGCTCCAGGACGCCGTGTGGGGGTCCGCGCTGGGCCTTCCCGAGGAGTCCATCCAGGCCGCCGACGCGCTCGACGGCGGCCCCCTGCCGTACCTGTCCACGCTGATCGCGCCCGCCCCGCGCGACGGCGGCCGCGGCGGCAAGCTGTGAGCGGAGCCCTCGGGTCGGGACGCTCACTCGGCCACGCCCACCACCAGCCAGATGAACGCCGCCCCGGCGATCGTGCACAGCAGTGTGGAGCGCGCCGGATGCGCGTGATGGGCCTCGGGGAGGATCTCGGCGGCCGCCAGGTACAGCAGAGCGCCGCCGAAGAAGCCGAGGTAGCAGCCGAGCGGGCCCTCGGGGATCGTGAACAGCAGCGTGGAGGCGGCGCCCAGGACCGGCGCCACCGCGTCCGCGACGAGCATGGTGATCGCCCGGCGGCGGGCGTTGCCGTACACGCTCGTCAGTGTGTACGTGTTGAAGCCGTCCGCGAAGTCGTGGGCGATCACCGCGAGCGCCACGGCGAGGCCCATGCCCTCGCCGACCTGGAAGGCGGCGCCGATGGCGACGCCGTCCATGGCGCTGTGGCCGACCATCGCGGCGGCCGCCGTGAGACCGACCTGCGGGGTGCGCCCGTCGTGCTCCTCCGCGCCGTGCGCCGCCTGACGGGCCGCCAGCAGGCGTTCCACCAGGTGGGCCGCGAGGAACCCGGCGACGAACAGCAGCAGCGCCGCCGGTACGCCGAACACCTCGTCCCCGGCGGCCTCCAGCGCCTCCGGCAGCAGGTCGAGGCCGACCACGCCCAGCATCAGTCCGCCGGCCAGACCCAGCACCAGGTGACGGCGGTCGGTGACCCGCCCGGCCGTCCAGCCGCCGATGAGCGTCATGAGGAACGCGCCGAGCGCCACGAACACCGCCATGGGTCCTTGCTACCGGAAGAGCCGGGCCGCCACCCCGCGGCACCCCGTGACGGCGGCCGAGTTCCGGAGCGGACCGACCCCGGCCCCGCGAGGCGCGACCGGAAGGGGCACCGTCCCGCACGGCCTTCGCGCCGCCTACATCGGTTGCGCTCCGCAGACCGGTCGCGCCCCGCACAGCGGTTGCGCCCCGTACCGCCTTCGCGCGCCGTACAGCCTTTGAGAGAGGAACGATGACTTCCATGGCCGATGCCCCCACCGGCAAGGTGACCTTCGTCGGTGCCGGACCCGGCGCCGCCGATCTGCTGACGTTCCGGGCCGCCCGGGCGATCGCGGAGGCGGACGTCGTGATCTGGGCGGCCAGCCTGGTGCAGGCCGAGGTGCTGGACCACGCCCGCGCGGAGGCGGAGATCCTCGACTCGGCCGCCATGTCCCTGGAGGACGTCGTCGCCGTGTACGAGCGGGCCCTCGCTGAGGGGTTGAAGGTCGCCCGGATCCACTCCGGTGACCCGGCGCTGTGGGGCGGCACCCAGGAGCAACTCGACCGGTGCCGTGCGCTGGGCATCGCGACCGAGGTCGTACCGGGCGTGTCGTCGTTCTCCGCCGTCGCCGCGCTCGCCCAGCGGGAGCTGACGATCCCGGAGGTCGCGCAGTCGGTGATCCTGACCCGGCTCGGCGGGGGCAAGACACCCATGCCGCCGGGCGAGGAGGTACGGGAGTTCGCGCGGCACGGCACGACGATGGCGATCTTCCTGTCGGCCGCGCGCAGCGGTCAGCTGGTGCGGGAGCTGCTGGAGGGCGGCTATCCGACCGGTACCCCGGTGGTCATCGCCTACCAGGCGACCTGGCCGGAGGAGCTGGTCGTGCGGTGCACCGTCGAGACACTGGAGGAGACCGTCAAGGAGCACAAGCTCTGGAAGCACACCCTGTTCCTGGTGGGCCCGGCCCTCGACGCGCAGGGCACCCGCTCGCACCTGTACCACCCCGGCCACTTCCACGGGTACCGCAAGGCCGACCCCGAGGCGCGCAAGGCGCTGCGGGAGGCGCGCGGCCGGGGCGGCACGCCGTGATCACCGTCATCGGTACGGGCACGGGGGCGCCCCTCCCCCCGGACGCCGCGGCCGTCCTGGCCGAGGCGGCGCTCGTCGTGGGCGGACGCCGGCATCTGGCGGCTGCCCCGCTCCCGGCGACGGCCGAGCAGGTCGTCCTCGGGCCGCTGGCGCCCGCCCTCCAGGTGATCGACAAGTACCGGGACCGGCGGGTCGTCGTTCTGGCCTCCGGCGACCCGGGGTTCTTCGGGATCGTGCGGGCGCTCGCCGAACGCTTCGGCGCCGGGGAGCTGGACGTCCGGCCGGGGGTGTCCTCGGTGGCCACCGCGTTCTCCCGGCTGGGGCTGCCCTGGGACGACGCGGTCGTGGTGAGCGCCCACGGGCGAGCGCTGCGCACCGCGCTGAACGTGTGCCGGGCCCGGCCGAAGACGGCGGTGCTGACCGGACCCGGCAGCGGGCCCGCCGAACTGGGGGCGGGGCTGCTGGACAGCCGGCGGACCCTCGTGGTGGCGTCCGCGCTGGGCGACCCTGAGCGTGAGCGGGTGGAGCGGGTGACACCGGCCGAGGCCGCCGCGCGCGACTGGGGTGCCGAGGTCAGCGTCGTGCTGTGCCTGGACGAGGCACACACCGTGTCCGCCGTGCGGACCGTCGCCGGGGCGCCGGCCGCTCCGGAGCGGTGGGCGCTGGACGAGGACGCGTTCGCGCACCGCGACTCGATGATCACCAAGTTCGAGGTGCGGGCCCTCGCGCTGGCCCGCCTCGGCCCCCGGCTCGGCGACCTGGTGTGGGACGTCGGCGCGGGCTCCGGCTCGGTGGCCGTGGAGTGCGCGCGGCTCGGCGCGGCCGTCACCGCCGTCGAGCGGACGGCGGACGGCGTCGAGCGGGTCCGCGCCAACGCCGCCGCGCACGGCGTCGACGTGCACGTGGTGCAGGGGGCCGCGCCGGACGCGCTGGCCGGGCTTCCGGACGACCCCGACTCCGTGTTCATCGGCGGCGGGGGGCGCGAACTGCCCGCGATCGTCAGCGCGTGCGCGCGGCGGGCCCGGCGGACCGTGGTGGTCGCCATGGCCGCGCTCGACCGGGTCCCCGCGGCCCGCGAGGCGCTCGTCGCGGCCGGGCTGACCTGTGACGGCGTCCTGCTGCAGGCGTCCCGGCTCGCGCCGCTGCCGGGGGACGTGACCCGGCTCGCGGCGACCAATCCCGTTTTCCTGCTGTGGGGCGTGAGGCCCCCGGCGCACTGTGAAGGAGTTGACCGGTGATCGGCCTGATCTCCGCGACCGCCGCGGGGGCCGTTGCCGCCCAGCGGCTCGCCTCGGCGTGGCCCGAGCGGACCCGTGTGTACGAGGGGCCCGTACGGGACGCCGTGGGGCGCGCGTTCGGCGAGTGCGAGCAGGTGGTGTGCTTCCTCGCCACGGGGGCCGTGGTGCGGCTGATCGCGCCGCTGCTGGGTGACAAGGGCACCGATCCGGGTGTCGTGTGCGTCGACGAGGCCGGGCGGTTCGCCGTGTCGCTGGTCGGCGGGCACGCGGGGGGCGCCAACGCGCTCGCCGTCGAGGTGGGCGAGGTACTCGGCGCCGAGCCCGTCGTGACCACGGCCACCGACGCGGTCGGGGTGCCCGGCCTGGACACGCTCGGGATGCCGGTCGAGGGGGACGTGGCCGGGGTCTCCCGGGCCCTGCTCGACGGGGAGAACGTGGAGCTGGACCTGGAGATCCCCTGGCCCCTGCCCGCGCTCCCGCCGAACGTACGGCGCCCGGCACCGGACGCGACGACCGAGCGCGGAGGACCGGCGATCGTCGTGACCGACCGCGTGCCGGCCGGTGGACGGGTGAGCGGGCCCGAGGAGACGCTCGGCGCCGACCGGGCGGGCCGGACGGAGGAGACGCTCACGGCCGGCCGCCCCCGAGGCGCGGGCGAACCGCTCGGCGCCCTCCCTCACCGCGGCGCCGGTGACGCGCGCGTGGTGCTCCGTCCGCCGTCCCTCGTGGTGGGTGTCGGGGCGTCCAGGGGCGCCCCCACCGACGAGGTGCTCGGGCTGATCGAGAGCGCCCTGCACGACGCCGGCCTCTCCCCCCGGTCCCTCGCCGAGCTCGCCACCGTCGACGCCAAGGCCGACGAACCCGGTCTCGTCGAGGCCGCCGCGCGTCTCGGTGTCCCGCTGGTCACGCACTCCGCCGAGGAGTTGGCCGCGGTCGAGGTGCCCAACCCGTCGGACGCGCCGCTCGCCGCCGTGGGCACCCCCTCCGTCGCGGAGGCCGCCGCACTCGTCGGCGGAGGTGAACTCCTCGTCCCCAAGCGGAAGTCGGAGCGGGCGGACGGCAAGCCCGCGATGGCGACCTGTGCCGTCGTACGGCGGCCGGCGCGGGGGCGGCTCGCGGTGGTGGGGCTCGGACCGGGCGCCCGGGACCTGCTGACGCCGCGCGCGAAGGCCGAACTGCGGCGGGCCTCCGTGCTCGTGGGGCTGGACCAGTACGTCGACCAGATCCGGGACCTGCTCCGGCCCGGCACCCGGATCCTGGAGTCCGGGCTGGGCGCGGAGGAGGAGCGGGCGCGGACCGCGGTCGCCGAGGCCCGCCGGGGGCAGGCCGTGGCGCTGATCGGGAGCGGCGACGCCGGTGTGTACGCCATGGCCTCGCCCGCGCTCGCCGAGGCGTCCGACGACATCGACGTGATCGGCGTGCCCGGGGTGACCGCCGCGCTCGCGGCCGCCGCGCTCCTCGGGGCGCCGCTCGGGCACGACCATGTGTCGATCAGCCTGTCCGACCTGCACACGCCGTGGGAGGTCATCGAGCGGCGGGTGCGGGCGGCGGCCGAGGCCGACATCGTGGTGACGTTCTACAACCCGCGCAGCCGGGGCCGCGACTGGCAGCTGCCGAAGGCCCTCGCCATCCTGGCCGGCCACCGTGAGCCGACGACGCCCGTCGGCGTCGTACGGAACGCCTCGAGGCCGGACGGGTCGCACCGGTTGACGACCCTGGCCGCGCTCGACCCGGCGACGGTCGACATGATGACCGTGGTGACCGTGGGCAACACGGCGACCCGTGAGATCGCGGGCCGCATGGTGACGCCGCGCGGCTACCGCTGGCAGGAGAACCCGGAGGGCGCCGAGTGAACCAGGTGCTCCACCCGACCGAGCCGTTTCGGCGACCGGCCGCCCACCGGCCCGCCTCGTACACCGAGGCGACCGTGACGGGCGGACCGGCGCCGGTCGCCGCGCCCGTCGCCCCGCAGTACCACCCCGTTCCAGACTCCGAGGAGAAATCGTGACCACCCCGCCGCCCGCCCTGCTCATCGCCGGTCATGGCACCCGGGACGATGCCGGAGCCGAGGCGTTCCGCGACTTCGTCCGGGAACTGGGGCGCCGCCACCCCGAACTGCCCGTCGCGGGCGGCTTCATCGAGCTGTCCCCGCCGCCGCTGGGCGAGGCCGTGGCCGACCTGGTGGAGCGGGGTGTGCGGCGGTTCGCCGCCGTCCCGCTGATGCTGGTGTCCGCCGGGCACGCCAAGGGTGACATCCCGGCGGCGCTGGCCCGCGAGAAGGAGCGGCACCCGGGGATCTCGTACACCTACGGCCGTCCGCTCGGCCCGCACCCGGCGCTGCTGAGCGTGCTGGAGCGGCGGCTGGACGAGGCGCTCGGGGGTGCGGGCCGCAGCCCCGAGGACCGTGCCGATGTGACGGTGCTGCTGGTGGGGCGCGGCTCGACCGACCCGGACGCCAACGCCGAGGTGTTCAAGGCGGCCCGGCTGCTGTGGGAGGGACGCGGCTACGCGGGCGTGGAGACGGCGTTCGTGTCGCTGGCGGCGCCGGACGTGCCGAGCGGTCTCGACCGGTGCGTGCGGCTGGGCGCCAAGCGGATCGTGGTGCTGCCGTACTTCCTGTTCACCGGCATCCTGCCGGACCGGGTACGGCAGCAGACCGAGGGCTGGGCTGCCGCGCACCCGGAGATCGAGGTACGGTCGGCCGATGTCATCGGTCCGGAACCGGAGTTGCTCGATCTGGTCATGGAGCGCTACCGGGAGGCCCTGGAGGGCGATCTGCGGATGAACTGCGACTCCTGCGTCTACCGGATCGCGCTGCCCGGGTTCGAGGACAAGGTGGGGATGCCGCAGCAGCCGCACTTCCACCCGGACGACGACGGGCACCACCACGGCCACCACCATCACGGGGGACACACGCACTCCCATGCACACTGAACACCGGAGCGGTTCCCGGCGTGCGGGACACGACCTGCGGCATCACGGTGACGCCGAGGTGCGGGACGACGGGGCCGGGCTCACCGACCTCGCCGTGAACGTGCGGGCCGGCACGCCGCCCGCCTGGCTGCGGGAGCGGATCGCCGGGTCGCTGACCGGGCTGGCCGCCTACCCCGACGGTCGGTCCGCCCGGGCGGCGGTGGCCGCCCGGCACGGGCTGCCCGCCGAGCGGGTGCTGCTCACGGCGGGCGCCGCCGAGGCGTTCGTGCTGCTGGCGCGGGCGCTGAGGGTCCGTCGGCCGGTCGTGGTGCACCCGCAGTTCACGGAGCCGGAGGCGGCGCTGCGGGACGCCGGGCACAGCGTGGACCGGGTGCTGCTGCGGGCGTCGGACGGCTTCCGGCTGGACCCGGAGGCCGTGCCCGAGGACGCGGACCTGGTCGTCGTCGGCAACCCCACCAACCCGACGTCGGTGCTGCACCCGGCGGGGGCGATCACACGGCTGGCCCGCCCCGGGCGGACGCTGGTGGTGGACGAGGCGTTCATGGACGCGGTGCCGGGCGAGCGGGAGGCGCTGGCCGGGCGGACGGACGTGCCCGGTCTGGTGGTGCTGCGCAGCCTCACCAAGACGTGGGGCCTGGCAGGGTTGCGGATCGGCTATGTCCTCGCCGCACCGGAGACGATCGAGGAGCTGGAGCGGGCGCAGCCGCTGTGGCCGGTGTCCACGCCGGCGCTCGCGGCGGCCGAGGCGTGCGTGTCCGAGCGGGCGCTGGCGGAGGCGGCCGACGCGGCCTGTCGCGTCGCCGCCGACCGGGCCCATCTGGTGGCGGGGCTCAAGGAGTTCGCCCCGGACGGCCTGACCGTCGCCGAGCCCGCCGAGGGGCCGTTCGTCCTCGTCAGCCTGGATCGCGCGCCGGCCGTGCGCCGCCATCTGCGGACCCTGGGTTTCGCGGTGCGCCGGGGCGACACCTTCCCCGGCCTGGACGAGAACTGGCTGCGGCTGGCGGTCCGTGACCGTACGACGGTCAACAGCTTCCTCCAGGCGCTGGACCAGGCGATGACGCTGGCGGACCGTTGAGCGGAGGGGGCTCGACGGTCCGCCGGCGGATCCTGCGGGGCGGGTGCTACCGGGTCAGCACTGCGAGCTGTGCTTGCAGTGGAGCTTCACGCCCATCTTGTGGCTGAAGTCCTGCCACTTGCCGCGGGCGAAGGACTTGTTGACGCCGTCGGGCACGCTCGGCTTGGCGACGTAGGCCCAGACGTGGAGCATCAGGTACCCGGTGTTCTTCTCGTTGTAGAACTGGAAGTACACCTTGGAGCCGGCGCCGTCGAAGTGGCCCTTCTGCGCGACGAAGTACCAGCCGTTCGCCACGCCCTTCGAGTAGAACTTGACGGGCGCGTTCTTGCAGCCGAAGGGACCTGCCGCGCAGGCCTTCAGCTTGATCAGCTGGCCTTCCTTGGGGTACTTCTTCGGCGCGTTCTTGACCGGGAACGTGCAGTTGAAGCACTTCTTGAGTTCCTGGATGGCCTCGCTGGGCTTCCAGGGCCGCCCGATGTACTTGGCGTTGTTGGGCTTGACGTGGAGGCGCCAGTCGTAGAGCTTGCGGAGCTTGACGGCGGCCGCGGCCGTCGTGTCCTGCTGGGCGGCCGTCGTCTCGGCCTTCTTGGCGACCGGGGCGCCACTGTGGGCGGACGCGGCGCCGGCGGGGGCGAGGACGGCGAGCATGGCGGCCCCCGCGACCGCCAGGTTCGACAGTCTGCGGAGAAGAGGGGAATGGTTGGGCACGGAAGCCTCCCTGGTGCTGGACGGAACATTCGGGACGGGCGTGCGGTGCGCAACCAACCTAGGGAGCGGGCGAGTTCCCGGAAATTGTCCCTTCGGCCACTGCCCTTGAGGTCCTGGTCCTGTCCCGCGCACGCCCGCCCGACCGCCGTCGCCGCCGGGCGGACCGGCGTTCCCGGGGGAAGCGTGTGTCAGGCGGTGATCGTGCCGTTCAGCACGACCCGCAGGGGCGCCGCCAGGGCGCGGACGTCGTCGCGGGGGTCCTCGGCGTAGACGACCAGGTCCGCCGGGGCGCCCTCCTCCAGGCCGGGGCGGCCGAGCCAGGTCCGGGCGTCCCAGGTGGTCGCGGCGAGGGCCCGGAGCGGGGGGATGCCGGCCTTGACCAGTTCGGCCACCTCGTCGGCGACCAGGCCGTGCGGGAGGCTGCCGCCGGCGTCGGTGCCGACGAAGACCGGGATACCGGCGTCGTAGGCGTTGCGGACGGTGTCGTAGCGGCGGTCGTACAGGTTCCTCATGTGGGCGGACCAGACGGGGAACCGGGCCTCGCCGCCCTCGGCGAGCTTCGGGAACGTGGCGATGTTGACCAGGGTGGGGACGATCGCGACGCCGCGGGAGGCGAACAGCGGGATCAGGTCGTCGGTGAGGCCCGTGGCGTGTTCGACGCAGTCGATGCCCGCCTCGACGAGGTCGCGCAGCGAGGACTCGGCGAAGCAGTGGGCCGTGACGCGGGCACCCAGGCGGTGGGCCTCGGCGATCGCCGCCTCGACGGCGCCGCGCGGCCAGCACGCCGCCAGGTCGCCCACCTCGCGGTCGATCCAGTCGCCGACCAGCTTCACCCAGCCGTCACCGCGCCGGGCCTCCCGGCCGACGTACGCGACGAGGTCGTCCGGCTCGATCTCGTGGGCGTAGCCACGGATGTAGCGGCGGGTACGGGCGATGTGCCGGCCGGCGCGGATGATCTTCGGGAGGTCGTCGCGGTCGTCGACCCAGCGGGTGTCGGACGGGGAGCCCGCGTCGCGGATCAGGAGGGTGCCGGCGTCGCGGTCGGTCAGGGCCTGCTTCTCCGCGGTGCCGGCGTCGACCGGCCCGTGCGCGCCGAGGCCGACATGGCAGTGGGCGTCGACGAGACCGGGGAGCGCCCACCCCTCCACCGTCCGCACGTCCCGCGCGGCGGCGGGACGGTCGTAGGAGACCCGGCCGTCCACGACCCACAGCTCGTCCCGGACGTCGTCGGGCCCGACGA
>NZ_LIRK01000058.1 GCF_001419765.1 Streptomyces torulosus | reverse complement strand
CCTCCGGAGCCGCCGCCACCCGCCTCGGCCCCCGCACCCTCGACGTCTCGCTGCCCTCCGCCGCGCTCGGCCGCAGCGCACCGGTGCGACTGATCCTGCCGTCCTCGTTCGGTACGCGGCCCGACCGGACGTACCCCGTGCTGTACCTCCTCCACGGCGCCCACGACGACTACACGTCGTGGACCCGGGAGACGGACATCGAGGCGTTCACGGCGGGCCGGGAGCTGATCGTGGCGATGCCGGACGCAGGGCCCACCGGCATCCCGACGGTCTGGCGCAGCGGCGCCGACTACGAGAAGTTCCAGCTGACCGAGGTGCCCGCGCTGCTGGCCCGTGACTACCGGGCCTCCGGTGTCCGTGTCGTCGCCGGGGTCTCGACCGGCGGTTACGGGGCGATGGCGCACGCGGCCCGGCACCCGGGGATGTTCACCGCGGCGGCCTCCTACAGCGGCATCCTCGACACGACGGCCCCCGGTGTGCCGACGCTGATGGACGCCATCGTGGCCCGCGAGAACCTGGCGCCCCTGTCCCTGTGGGGCAACCCCTTCCTGAACGCGCTGACCTGGCGGGACTTCAACCCGCGCTCCCGTGCGGCGGGCCTGCGGGGCACCGCCCTGTACGTGTCGAGCGGCAGCGGGGTGGTCGGCGGCGTCGGCGACTGGCTGCCGGAGGCCCTGGAGAGCGCGCTGTGGCCGTCCGCGCACGCCTTCACGGACACGCTCGCCCTGCTCAGGGTCCCGGTGACGACCCACTTCTACGCGGGAGGAGGGCACAGCTGGGCCTACTGGAAGCGGGAGTTCACCGCGTCGTGGCCGATGCTCGCGGGTGCGCTGGGGGTGCCGGCGTGAGGGCGGTGCCGTCGGGGCACGGAACGGAGCGCGGGGGACATCCGTCCAACCCGGGACTTGTCCCTCGCCCCACGGGCACCGGCCCGAGGGTGAGCCGCTTCCGGGTGAAAGGAGGGCCGGCCGTGGCTGCCCCCACCCCGCCGCACGCCGTACCGGACGGCCTCGGCGCCACCCCCGTACCCCCCGATCTGGCCACACTGCTGCGCGACCAGCTGGAGGCCGTCGCCGACGAGGTGGAGGAGGAGGTGCGCCGACAGGTCCCGGAGTACGCCCGGCCGGCGGACGGGACGTACCGCGCGCACCTCAGGGCGGGTGTCGTGCAGGCGCTGACCCTGTTCGTCGACCACATCGCCGATCCCCTCGGCCAGGGCGCGGCGATCACCGCGACGTACTACGAACTGGGGCGCGGCGAGGCGCTGGAGGGCCGCGGTCTGGAGGCGTTGCAGTCCGCGCTGCGGGTCGGCGGTCTGCACGCGTGGCGCCTGATGGGCCGTACGGCGGAGGACCTGGGCCTGGACTCGGGGGTCGTGGCGGCGCTGGGCGAGCTGGCGTTCCGGACCGTGCACGAGGTCGCCGAGGCGGCCGCCGCCGGTTACGCGGAGGCCCGGCCGCACAGCGCGGAGGAGGTGGAGCGGCGCCGCAAGCGGCTGCTCGATCTGCTGCTGGGCGAGGGCCCGGTGTCGCCGGAGGCCGTGCAGGACCTGGCGCACGGGGCCCGCTGGTCGGTGCCTCGGCAGGTCGCAGTGGTGGCGCTCGCGGCGACTCCGGACCAGCGGGAGGCGGACCGTCCGCTGGCGGCGGCCGGGGCGCTGGTGGACATGGATTCCCGGCCGCCCCGCATGCTGGTGCCCGACCCGGACGGCTCCGGGCGTTTCGGCGGGCGGGCGTTCACCCTGGCGTTGCGCGGCCGGCCGGCGGCGATCGGCCCGACGGTGCCCGTGACGGAGGCCGCCCGTTCGCTGCGCTGCGCGACCCGGGCCCTCGGTCTGATGGGGCGCGGCATCCTGCCCCGGCAGGGCGTGGTGCGCTGCGCCGACCATCTGTCGACGCTGCTGCTGTACGGCGACGAGGCGATGCTCGGGCACCTGCGGGCTCGGGCGCTGGCCCCGCTCGACACGGTGTCGGAGGGGCAGCGCTCACGGCTCGCGGAGACGCTGCTCGCATGGCTGCTCGGCGGCAGCAACGTGCCCGAGGTCGCCGCCCGACTCCACATCCACCCGCAGACGGTCCGCTACCGCCTGCGGCAGCTGGAGAAACTCTTCGGTGACGCCCTGCACGACCCCGACGCGCGGCTGGATCTCATCCTGGCCCTGCGCGCCGAGTCGCTGGGCGACCAGGACGCCGCAGCCGCGCCATGACCGCGGCGACGCCCGCGGCCCGCGCTCGTATGCGACCGCACTCACCGTGCCACAAAAAGGCGGGGAAATTCTGAATTCCCGGCCATAACAAAGGAACTGGCAGAGCGAATACGTTCGGGGACGTCCTTTCCACGGCGCGCAACGCGCCCCACCCGCAAAGGATCCCCATGCGTATCCGCTTGTGTCTCGCCGCGCTCTCACTCGTCGGCGGGGCCGGACTCGCCACCCTCTCGGCGCCCGCGGCGACGGCCGCGGCCTGCACGGACCTCGATGTCGTGTCGGCGCGCGGCACGTTCGAGCCGGGCACGCTCGGCTTCATCGTCGGCGACCCGGTGTATTCCGCGCTGCGGCAGAAAATCAGCGGCAAAACCCTCTCCAGCTACAAGGTGAACTATCCCGCCGACCTTTCCCCCACGTCGGCCGCGCAGGGCAACGCCGATCTGGTGAACCATGTGAGGAGTCAGGCCGCCTCCTGCCCGAATCAGCGTTTCGTTCTCGTCGGCTATTCGCAGGGCGCGAACGTCGTCGACAACTCGATCGGGATCAGCAGTGCCGGCGCGGTCGTCGGAAGTCCCATCGTGGCCACCATCCCGGCCGCGCTCGAACCGAGGGTGGCGGCGGTGCTGCTGTTCGGCAACCCCATCCGGGCCATCGGCAAGAGCGTCACCGGCGTCTACCAGAGCCGCACCATCGACTTCTGCGCCGCCGGTGACCCGATCTGCGAGAGCGGCGGCGGTGACGTGGGCGCACACCTCAGCTATCGGGACGACGCCGACGCGGCGGCCGCCTTCGCCGCGGGCAAGGTCTGAGTCCGCCTCCGGCCCGGTTCCCCGTGTCCGGGCCGGACGGCGGCCGTACAGGCCGGTGACAGGGCGAAGGGCCCGGGAGGGGTTTCCTCCCGGGCCCTTCTTCCTTGGGGGCGATGGTTACTCGGGGTCGCGGGCGAACTCCGTGAGGCTCGTGGAGACGGGTTCGGGCCGCCCGTCGTTCTGGACGGGCGCGGCGGTCAGGACGTCGAGGTGCTGGTAGCCGGGCGCGATGACGGGGTTCAGGTCGGCGGGGACGCGGCCCGCGAGGAGTCCGTCGCCGGCGAGGACGGTGAGGGTCGGGTCGGCGGTGAGACCGTCGGGGTGGACGATCAGCCGCTTCACCTGGGGCGAGCCGGACAACTGGAGGTCGGTGACCAGCTTGGTGGGGAAGTACTGCTCGGTGAAGTCCAGCGGCTGCTCGGCCAGGCTGCGGGCGAGTTCCTGGATGTCGGTGACCTCCTTGCCGGCGTCGGTGAACGGGGTTCCGTCGGCCGACCGGTATCCGGGGTCGTCGGGGTCGCCGACCCGGTCGTAGGCGCGCCAGGTGTAGAGGGGCCCACCGGGCCGGTCGGGGATGGCCTTGTACTCGCCGCCGAACAGGCCGGGTCGGCTCTCTCCGCCGTTGGCGACGGGGAAGCTCTTGTCGACGACGGGGCCGCCGTCGAAGAAGCCGACGCTGCTCTGGAGGAAGGCGAGCGGTACGGAGTGGTCGTCCATGAGGGCGCCGAGGACCGCCTGGTTGGTGAGCCGGAAGTCCCGCACGGCGGGCGTGCCGGTGAGGAAGGCCGCGGTGTCCTCGGAGAACAGGAAGCGGTTGGTCGCCTCGATGTTGGCGTTGCGGGGCAGATAGTGCGGAAGGTCGGCCTCGCCGCCGGGGTCCCGCAGGGCGCCGAGTCCCGCGATGGCGAGCAGGGTCATGGTCTCGGGGTTCAGCAGCACCGGCGCCGACAGGGTGCGGGAGAGGACGCCGCTGTCGAGCCCGGCCTGGATCACACCGTGGCCGAGCCCGATGTCTGGCAGGTTGGTGTCGTCGGGGATGCTGCCCTGGAGGTCGGCGAGCGAGGTGGAGACGGTGGTGTCGAGGGCGAAGTAGCCGGCGCACTGGCGGTGTCCGGCGTCGGCGGTGGTGGCCGGGTTCCCGTCGAAGTCGGCGGTCGCGAAGTACCCGGTGATGACGCCGCCCAGCGAGTGCCCGCCGCACAGCACCTTCCGATCGCGCAGCCGCTGGTCGGGCAGTTCGGCGGTGAGCAGGTCGTACTGGTCCCGTACGGTGCGTTCGATGCCGAGGCGTGCCATCCACCCGAGGCGGCTGTTCTCGACGTATCCGGGGAAGGTGCGGCCGTCGACCGGCTTGCCCCGGTAGTAGTAGTCGACGGCCGTGTGCTGGTCGCCGGAGGCGATGCCGGCGTGGTCCTCCAGGCAGTTGGAGCGCCGGTCGAGGGCCCAGAACTCGATGTGCGTCCCCTGTGCGGCGGCGCGGGCCACGGTGGTGCGGGCGACGCTGTCGAAGGCTCCGGCTCCCTCCAGGATGCCGGGCTGGGCGACGAGGATCCGGTCGGCGTCGGCGGAGTCCGCCGGTCCGCCGGTGGCCCGGTAGCGCAGGTACGACAGCCAGTCGCACGCCGCCGGCCGTGCCCCGAAGGAGGCCGGGAGCGGCGCCCTCACCCGTACGACCGTCTCGGTGACCCCGTCGGCCGGACCCGACGACGTCACCGGGGTCTCGGTCCGCGCGGTCGCGCCCCGGGCGTCCGGGGCGGCCCCGGTGAGCGCTCCGGTGGTCAGCAGCACCGCCAGCGCGGCGCTTCGCCACGTTCTCTTCCTGCTGCGACTCGTGTTCATGGGTGGGACGGTAGGACCGCGAGGACCGCCCGCCCCGCCCATGCTCACAAGAACGCAGCGGCCGGTGGCGCCTTTGTCATCAGGCACCAACTGTCGGCGCGTCCGCGCCGATCACAGTCCGTCGCGCACCATGGCGGCGACGATCTGGACGTGCCGGTTGGCCGCCGTGCCGGAGAACTCGTTGTCGTAGTTCAGCCCGTAGGGCCAGAAGTGGCCGCCGCCGGTGGAGATCCTGGCGCTCGCCCCGTCGAACTGCCGCACCAGCGCCGTGGCCTGTCCGCCGGTCCAGGTTCCGCCTCCGCCCAGCCGCGACCAGCCCGAGCTGGTGCCGACGCCGATGGTGTGCGCGATCTCGTGCAGGGCCGTCCGCTCGTTCATATAGCCGCGGTTGCCGAAGCGAATGGTGCCGTTGATGTTGCCGTCGGCGGTGGGCACGCCGGGGTCGTAGCGGACGGTGATGTTCTTCCCCAGGTCGCTGAGGTTGTTGTAGCGGGCCACCGCGGCGTTCATGGCCGAGGTGATCAGGGCGTACGCCGTCCGCTGGTCCTGCGTCGGGTTGCTCGCCCGTTGCAGGGTCCAGGTGATGGTCGCCGCGGCGGCCCTCTCCTGCGCGACGGGCACGGGCGGCGGGGCGGCCTGGGCGACACCGGTACCGGCCAGCAGCACGGCGGCCAGCACACCGACGACCGCCTTCCTACGGGGTGAACGCATGAGGGGTCCTCCTGTGGGGGGATCCGTCGCCCGGGGGTGGCGACGGTGGAGCAAGAGGCGGCCGCGAGCGCCCGGACGGCTGCCGTCGCCGTCGGAGTGACGGGCCGTTGACGCACAGCGAGAAAGCGCTTTCCATTCTTCACGCATGCTAAGGAGGTGTTTTGGACATGTCAATGAACTCGACAAGGGGCGGTCCGTCCGACCGCCGGTCGAAGCGCGACCGAAGAAGCCGCCCTCCGTCTTGACGTGTTCATTTCCGTCATCAAGCATGCCCAGAGCGCGATTCCTTCTGATCGGTTCTGCTCAGCTCTGTGTTGTGGAAGGGAGTGCCGTGTTCCAACGGCATCGCATCGTCCGGGCCTTGGCGCCCATGGTTCCCCTGGTGCTGGGCGCGGGCCTGGTGGCCGCGCCCCCGGCGGTCGCCGACACACCGGCCCCGGCGGCGCGGAGCGGAGTCACGGTACGGATCGATCCCTCGTACCGGCAGCAGGAGTTCGAGGGCTGGGGCACGAGCCTCGTCTGGTTCGCCAACGCGACGGGCCGCTACCCGGAGCCCATCCGAAGACGACTCGTGGACATGCTGTTCGACGACGACGGACTCGCCCTCAACATCGCGCGCTACAACATCGGCGGCGGCAACGCCCCGGACGTCCGCAAGGACTACATGAAGACGGGCGCGACCATGGAGGGCTTCTGGAAGGCCCCAGAGGGAACCACCCGGCAGGACATGGAGTGGTGGGACCCCGACAACCCCGACCACTGGAACTGGGACGCCGACGCCGGCCAGCGCTGGTGGGTGGACCAGGTCAAGGACAAGGTCACCAAGTGGGAGGCGTTCAGCAACTCCCCGCCCTGGTTCCAGACCGTCAGCGGCTATGTCTCCGGCGGCTTCGACGCGAACACGGACCAGATCCGCGCGGACCGCGTCGATCAGTTCGCCACCTATCTCGTGCGCGTCACCGAGGAACTGGAGAAGGCGCACGGCATCGACTTCGACACGATCGCACCCCTCAACGAGCCCAACACCAACTACTGGGGCACCCAGATCGGCGCGAACGGCCAGCCCACCGGAGGCCGCCAGGAGGGCGCGCACGCGGGCCCGGCGCTCCAGCAGAAGGTCGTCCGCGCGCTCGACAAGGCGCTCGACGGGGCGAGGACCGACGCCGAGATCTCGGCGATGGACGAGACCAACCCCACGATCTTCACCCAGAACTGGAACGCCTACGACGCCTCCGCGCGGGCGGCCCTCCCCCAGCTGAACGTGCACACCTACGGCACCGGGATGCGCACCAGCGCCCGCGACATCGCCAAGGGCGCCGACAAAAAGCTCTGGATGAGCGAGGTCGAGGGCACCTGGGGCACGGGCACCGACTTCACGGGCATGGAGCCGGGGCTGGGCATCGCCTCACGCATGGTCGACGACATGCGGGAACTGGAGCCGTCCGCCTGGGTGTTCTGGCAGCCGATCGAGGACTCGATCCCGCAGGCCGCGGCGGGCAAGAACTGGGGCAGCATCCACGTCCCGTTCAACTGCACCGCCGACGACACCCTGGAGACCTGCCCGATCCGGGCGAACTCCAAGTTCCACACCATCCGCAACTTCACCCATCACATCCGCCCCGGCGACAGGTTCGTCAAGGTCGACGACCCGTCGAGCGTCGCCGCGGTGAAGAAGTCCGGCCGTGCGGCGACCGTGGTCCACGTCAACAGCGGCGCCACCGGCCGCTCCGTCACCCTCGACCTCTCGCGCTTCGGCACGGTCTCCCCCGGAGCCACCGTCACGCCCGTGGTGACCAGCGCCGACGGCGCTCTCGTGCGCGGCACCCCGGTCCGGGTGACCGACCGTTCGGCGACGCTCGACGTCCCCGCCAAGTCGGTCACCACGTTCCTGGTCAAGGGCGTCGGCGGGGTGGCGAAGGACGCCGCCCTGGTGCGGCCCGGTCATGTCTACCGGCTCCAGGGCGCCCAGAGCGGCAGGTCGCTGGCCCCGTCGGAGGACGGCACCGGCGTCGTCCAGCGCACGAACGACCCCGGCAGCGCCCGGCAGTTGTGGTCGGTGCGGCAGCTGACGCCCGGCACCGGCAACCGTGAACGGTACGCCCTCGTCAACGCCGCCACCGGCACGCGCCTCGCGGTGCGCGACAATCAGGCCGTCCTGGAGGGCGCGGCGGCCGGCGAGGTCCCCGACGCCGCTCAGTGGCTCATGTCGACGACCGGCGACGGCACCTGGACCTTCGTCAACGCCGCGACCGGCCGTCTGATCGACGTCACGGGTCAGTCGTCCGCCGACGGCGCCAAGGTGTCGACGTACACACCGACCTCGGCGGCCAACCAGCGCTGGGCCGTGACCGACGAGACGGTGCTGCGCACGGAGCGGGCCGAGGTGTTCACCGTGCCGGGGCTGCGGCCGACGATGCCGGAGACGGTGACGCCGGTGTTCCGGGACGGTGCCCGCGGCTCCCTGCCGGTGGTGTGGGACCTGCCCTCGGACCGGCGCTGGAAGAGGCCCGGCACGGTGCGCGTCGAGGGCGAGGCGACCGACGCCCTGGGCCGCAAGCTCCGGGCGAAGGCGCTCGTCACCGTCGACACGATCGCCTCTACACTGCCGGGCCGCGCCAAGACCCATGCCGGCGGCGCGCCGGAACTCCCGGCCACGGTGATCGGCGTCGGCCGGCACGGCGGCCGCACCGACCTTCCCGTGACCTGGGAGGCGGCCCCCGCCGGGGCCTACGACAAGGCCGGCGTGGTGAAGCTCTCCGGTACCGCCCGTGTCGTCGGCGGCGACGAGGTCGACGCCACCGTGCGCGTCCAGGTCACCGAGGCCACGCAGACCAACATCGCCCCCGACCCGGAGGTCTCCGTCGACGCCACGTTCACCGAGAGCGGCTACTCGGCGGAGCGGCTGCGCAACGGCGACCGGTCCGAGAAGGCCTGGTCCAACTGGAGATCGGGCACCAAGAACCCCTCCGACACCCTCACCTTCACCCTGCCGAGGGCCCGCGACCTGACGCGCGTCGTCACCCACTTCCACCGCGACGGCGGCAACGTCTCCTTCCCGGAGAACCTCAAGGTCCAGGTACGCGCCACCGCCGACGGACCCTGGACCGACGCGAGCGACTCCGTCCCGGTCGGCACCGAGGGCACACCGGTGATCGACGTGCCCCTGCAGACAGGACCGGCCATCGCCGTCCGTGTGGTCATGACGGCCCGCCAGGGCGGCTACATCACGATGAGCGAGATCGAGGTGTACGCCAAGGCCCCCGGCCGCTCCACGGACCCCGCCGCGGCCTCGATCGAGGTGGCGGGCGAGCCGATCGCGTCCTTCGACCCGGACACGACGACCTACCGCGTCACCACGGGCCACCCGCGCCGGGCCGCCGTCACCGCCACGGCCCGCGACCCGTACGCGACCGTCACCGTGGACCGCACGGGCACGGGCGACCGGACATCGGCCGTCGTCACGGTGACCTCCGAGGACGGTTCCCGGACCCGCAGGTACCGGATCGACCTCGTACGCCGCTGAGGCCCGCCCCCGCAAGGGGCCGCAGCTCGACCGGACCGCTCGTCACCCTCCCCCGTCCCCTCGTGGGCGACGGGGGAAGGTGACGGCAGCGCCTAGTGCTGTGACCGGAAAGGTTCACCGGCTCGCGACGCCCGGCACGGCACCTCGCGGCGTTGTCGCATGACCCGAGTACATCCAGTACGCGGGTCATGCTCCGCCTTGCGCGGCACCGCACCGGACGCCGCGAGCTTTCCGGCAAACCTTTCCGGTCACAGCACTAGCGGGACTCCTCCAGGAAGGTGCGGGCCACGTCGCCGGCGCGGGTGAACCAGTCGGTGAGCACGGCGAGTTCGTCGGGGGTGTAGCCGCCGAAGAGTTCCGCTAGACGCTCGTAGAACGGGCCGTAGAGGGTCATCGCCTGCTCGGCGGCGGTCGGCTGGGCGACCACCAGGACGCGACGCCGGTCGGCCGGGTCCGGCTTGCGGGCGACGAAGCCGCGGCCTTCCAGGCGGTTGAGGACGCCGGTGATCGCACCGGTCGTGACATGCGCACGAGTGGCCAGGTCACCGGCGGTGACCGGGGTCTCCCCTGCCTCCAGGACGTAGGCGAAGCAGACCAGGTCGGTGACGCTCAGGCCGAACCGGCGCGCGAACTCCTGCTGTCCCACGATCATCGTCGCGATCATGCGGTCCATGGCGCCGATGGCGTCCGGGACGGTGGGGTGGCGCTCGGCCTCCATTGAAATGTGCCTCCGGGACAGGCTAGATTCCTTAGCTACTAAGATATTACAGTCCGGCGCCGTAGGCGTGGCCACGGCATGCCGTGGCGCGCCCCGGCGCGCGAGGGGAGCAGACACATGAGTCTCTACGACGAGGGCCACACCGTGGCCGGCTGGACGGGCACCGCGATCGGCACGGCCGGTTCCGTGGCGCTCGGCATGGGCGTCTGCGGCTGGGCTCCGGGCCTCCCGTTGGGCATCGCCGTCTCGGTCGCCGCGCTCCTGGTCACCTGGGTCCTGCACCTCGCGGGCTGGGGCAAGCCGCCGGGGCCGCGGCCGAGGGACCAGTGGGCTCTCGGCGCCCGCGACCGCTCCGTCCGCGGCGGTCACCCGGGCTGCCTCGGCTGCCGTATGGCCGGCCGCCGGGGCCCTCGGACGGCCGACCTGCCCGAGCCCGCCACGTCGACCACGACCGCACCGGCCGCCACCGGCACGGCCGCGGTCTCCACGGCCGACTCGTCGTCCTGAACCACCGGGTGCCGGCGTGGTGGCCGCGGCCCCGGTGAGGCTCCGGCCACGGGAACCCGGGGCTCCGGTCACGGCCCGACGCGGCGCTCCGGTCACGGGGTCGCCGCGCCGCGGTCACGGCCTCAGGGAGTTCGGCTGCGGTCGGCACTGGTAGCGCAGGCCCTTGCCCACGATCCGGAACCGCTCGCGGCCGGCCGCCGAGAACGGGTTGGGCAGGTCGAACACCTGACGGTGCTCCGGGTCCAGCGCGGAGGTGACCAGCAGGATCCGGTAGCGGCCGCCGCGGGCGTGACTGCGGGCGGCCTCCACCTCGGACGGCCCGAGCTCGAACTCCACGCGCTCACCGGCGCGTTCGCTGAGCGCCTTCACCTCGTACAGCCGGGTCGTGGTGGAGCGCAGGACGACCTCGAAGTCGTACCCGAGGCCGTCCGACGCCTCCCGGTCGCCGTTGATGACGGCGGCGTACCCCGACCGCCAGCGCACCTCCGTGTAGTGCCGCTGGAGCCACGCCCGTGCGGCGACCTCGCCGACCAGGCCGATGGCGGACCGCTGGTCCTCGCTCACCTGGTGCAGCCGGGCCACGACGACCCGCGAGGTGCCGGAGCCCCCGCCCCGCCCGGACCCGGTGGCCGGGGCGACCGGGTCGAGGCGCACCTTCCCCGACTGGGCGAGGAACGCCTCGTCGACGGTCCTGGAGGCGAGGTCGGCGATGGCGGAGAAATGGTCGCGTCCGACGGCGATCTCCTTCTCCCCGATGGTGATCGTGGCCGGCCCCGCCGCACGCGACCCGGCGGTGCCCGGCGCCGGGCCGGGCCGGGGTGCCAGGTCGGCGGGGGTGAGACCGAGGAGCCCGGCGTCGGCGGTGAGAGGCATCCCGGTCGGCCATCCCACCGCGCTGCGCACCGTGTCGAGCAGCCGCTCCTCGGTCAGCTCCAGCAGGTCGCCCAGGCCGGAGCCGTCGAGGAAGGTCCGCGCCTCCAGCAGGGGCGCGCCCAGCCAGCCGTGCGGGACGGCGGCCCCGTGCCGGCGGCACCATGCGGACACCAAGGGGGACAGCGCGGGGACCAGGGAGTCCAGTGCGGCGGTGTTGCGTTCGCGGAGCAGGTCGACGGGCGGGAGTTCGGTGGGCCGGTCGAGGTCGTCGTCGGCGCCGTGCGCACGCAGCCAGTCCTGGACCCTGACCCGCATCTCCTCCTCGGGCGGGGTGACGAACCGGGGCAGCCAGGCGGGGTCCGGCAGCAGGTCGTGGAGTCGGCGGGCCGCCGCGTACACGGAGAGGTCGCCGCCCTCGCGGGCCGCTTCCGTATGGCGTTCCCGCAGCCTGTCCACCAGGGTGCCGGCATGGGTGCGGACGAAGTCGCCGAAGGTCTGCTCGTGCAGGTCGGGGTGGGAGTAGGGGGCGTAGCCGGGGCCGAGGGTGGCGAGCGCCTCGTTGAACCGCCGGAAGTCCAGGCCGAGTTCGTCGCGGAGTTCGGCGGGAGTGGTGCAGGAGCGGGCGAGGGCGACGAGGTCGGCGGCCGGTACGGGCAGCGCGGCGGCGTGACCGTCGACGATCCGGACCAGCTCGTCCTCGCCGGCCGCCCGGCCGAGCGCCCGCGCCGCGTCCTCGTCCCAGGCGGGGCCGAGGAGGCAGCACAGGGCGGGGCGCAGCAGCCGTACCGTGTCGTGGACGTCTCCGGTGAGATTGCGCCGGATCTCGGCGACCTTGGCCTCGGTCGTGTCGAGCGCCATGGCCAGCGTCCGGTCGTCGATGTGCTCGGGGTCGTGGGCGCCGAAGTGCCGTTCGAGTTTGACGAGGATCAGCTCCAGGGCGTCCTGGAGGGCCGGCCTGTCCAGGAGTTGGGCGAGCGCGGAGGTGCACGCCTGCAGTTCGTCCCAGCCCTCCTCGCCGCGCCAGACGACGACGGTCGGGTGGTCGGGGTCGGGCAGCGGCAGGGCGCGTGTGGTGGGCGGCGGCGCGGTGAGCACACCCGAGACGACGACCTCCACCTCGTCGGCGCGGACGAGCCGCACGGTGCGCAGCCGCTCCAGCAGGGCCCGCACACCGCGCTCGCTGCGGCGGGCGAACGCCCCGGACTTCAGCTCCACGGCCAGGGCAACGACCGTGACGAGCCATTCCCGGCCGGCGACGAGGGTGTCGGCGTCCCGGCCGGGGGTGATCGGTTCGCCGTCGCGGTGGCGGACCTGGACATCGGTCGTGGAGGTGCGCAGGGTGCGGATGCCGTGCCGGTCGGCCAGCTCCACGACGGCGTCGCCGCTGTCGGGTCCGGCGACCAGCACGGGGTGGCCCGCCAGTTCGACGAGCGCCTCCTTCAACGGCGCCTGTTCGTCGCAGACATGGAGGGGCACGTTCTCGGCCTGCGGTACGAAGGTGCCGAGGGCGTTGCCGCGGCTGACCACGAGCCGTACCTCCTCGCCGGGGCCCACGGCCAGCGGTCGCGCTGTGCGAGGTCCGACCACGCCCGCGCGTAGTGCTTCCTGAAGGAGACGGTGAGGTACGACGGCACGTCGCCCCGGTGGAGGATCTGGGCGAGGTGTCTGACGGCCGCTCCGGCGTGCCGGGGGTCCTCCCAGGCGCGCAGTCCGCACTGGCGCAGCCGTGCGACGGCCTTCCCGTCGGTGAGGAGCCGCCGGGTGTGGAGCGGCAACGACGGGACGAATCCCGGCAGTTCCCCCTCCGTGCTGTACCAGGCCCCGCCGGGGGTGACGAAGGCCGGGCCGTCGCCGCCGGCGTCCTCCACGGGGAGCCAGGGCGTACGGCGGAGGAAGGACGCGAAGGGGGTGGGCCAGATGTGCTCGTCCCTCTTCTGCGGGTGCTGGGGCCGGTACAGGGTGACCTGGAACGCCTCGTCGGCCCAGGTGCGCAGGCCCAGCAGGAGCAGTTCCGCGAACTCCCGCCGGGCCGCGGGTCCGAGGCCCGCCACCTCGGTCGCGCCGGGCAGATGGGCGGGCGGCCGGGCGAACACGTACGGCGTCCACGGGTGCGCGAACCTGCTCCACCCCGACTGCACGTCCGCCACCCATGCCGGACCGAGGTCGCCGAGCCCGAACCGCAGGGCCAGGGCACGGGGTGCGAGGTCGTTGCCGTCGTGGACCCCGAGCCGGTCGCCGACGGTGGACAGTCGCAGTCCGTCGACCACGCCGACGGCCGTGAGGAACTCCAGGTACGCGTCGCGGTCCCGTACCGGCGCCGGCCAGTCGTCGGGTCCGCTGATCCAGCGCCCCCGCTGGGCCGCCAGTTCCGGCACCCGGGAGCCGCCCGCTTCGAGGAACCGCTCCAGTCGTCTCGCGCCCTCGGTGCCCCAGCCCGGTGAGAACGAGCACTGTGCCGCTCGCGCCCAGCCGCCGTCGGCGAGCGGCACCCGGAAGGCGATCCTCGACAGCCGCTCGCGCTGGACCCGGGTGAGCAGGGGGAACTGCCGCAGTGCGAAGGTGAGGGCGTCACGGCTGAGGGCGTCGGAGGGCCGTGCCCGGAGCAGGTCGTCGAGCGCGTCGACGACCTGGTCCAGCTGGTAGGAGCGCACCAGGCCGCCCCGCAGCAGGAAGTCCCGTCCGGGGCCCTCCCAGGGGATGTCCGGGTGGGTGAAGCAGATACGGCGGCGCAGCGCCTTGAGGTCGCCGGGGACGCGGGTGACGGCGTCGCCGTGTTCGTCGCCCGGGTGGAAGAAGACGGTGCCTTCCTTCTTCTCCCTTCTGCCGGGGTCCGCCGCGCCGCCGAGCGCCGGGCGCAGGTCGCCGTCCTGGTCGAGGACGATCCGTCGGCCCCGCAGCAGGGTGGGTTGGCCGGTGAACGCGTGGGAGAGGTCGTTGTAGAAGTCGGCCCAGCGCGGGCCGACCGCCGTGGGGCCCTCGTCCCTGAGTTTCTCGGCCACGGCCTCGGCCCATCCGGCGGTGCGGACCAGCGGGGGCCGCATGGCCCGGGTGACGACCTGCTTGGCGAGCCGGTCGACGCGGGTGTGGCGGGCCTGGCCCACGGAGGTGGCCAGCAGCGGGGCTCCCGCCCCGGCGAGCGCCTCGGCGGTGAGCACGCGCCAGGGGCGTCTGCCGTCGGGCCAGGCGTAGGTGTCGCGCAGGGCTCCCCAGTCCTCCCCGCCCTCCAGGGGGAGGAACGGCTCGTCCGCGAGCCGCCCCCGCACGGCCTTGTCCAGGCGCGTCGGCGTGTCCCAGCACATGAGGTCGAGGACGAGGTCGCCGGCGTTGCCGTGCGGTGCCTCCGTGCGCAGCCGTCGCCCCAACTCGACGCAGAGCAGGGCCACCTGGTCGAGGAGCAGGTCGTTGAGGGGCACCGCCTCGCTGATCTCCAGACGGGCGAGCCTGGTGAAGAAGGGGGCGTGGACATGGGCGGCGAACGGCGCGGGGGACGCCTCGCCCATGGGGATGAAGGTGTACATCCGGCCGCTCCCGGACATCGGCCGGTCCTGGCGGAGCGCGACGCCGACCCATGCCTCGCCCTGCCAGTCCAGCCACTTCTCGTCGATCCCGTGGACCTGGACGCTGCGCTCGATCGCCGCGCGCAGGGCCTCGGCGTCGAGGCTCCGGCGGGCCAGCAGATAGCGCCCGGCGTCGCCGAGGTCGACCTCGCTGACCCAGTCCTCCGGCCGGGACCCGACGAGTTCGCAGACGCGCCGGGTACGCGACAGCACGTGCCGTGCGCCACCCCCGCTGGTGGCCTTGTCGGCCGCCCCCGCGTCCTCCTGGGCCTCCCCCGTGTCCTCCTCGTCGCGGATCTCGACGACCAGTTCCCCGACCCGGTCGAGGAAGAGCAGCAGCGGTGCCTCGTCGTCCACCACGTTCGCGGTCTGCGCGAGCACCAGGTCCCAGGCGTGGTCGTCGCTCAGCGGCAACCGTACGACGGTCGAGTAGCCCTCGGCGGCGAGTTCCTTGAGCACGGGGTCGGTGACCTCGATCGGCACGGGCAGGTGCAGCGGGGAGATGTCCCTGGCCGCCCTGGCGGCGAGGTCCGGGTCGTCGAGGAGGGCATGGAGGTCGTCCGGCCGGGCGAAGCGGAAGCAGTAGCCGTCGAACGTTTCGGAGCCGGGCGAGGCCTTGGAGTAGATCTCGGGCCACTCGGTGAGCTGGAGGACGCTGCGGAAGCCGAGCCCCTTGTTGCCGATGCCCTCCCCCGCTCCCTTGCTGGAGAGGGCCAGTTCGGTGATGGCCCGGAAGTTCTCCTCGGTGAACCCGGTGCCTTCGTTGGCGACGTACAGGACGCCGCCGCCCTCGTGGCGGATCGCCAGGACGGCGATCCTGCCGGTGCTGCCCGCGGCCAGCGCGTCGTGGCCGTTCTGGATGAGTTCCAGGAGGGTGCGGCCCTCGTACTCCTTGGCGGTGTCCCCGCTCACGGACTTCAGGCTCTCGGCGAACCGCCAGTCGTCGCCCGCGCCGTCGTAGATCTCGATCCGCCGTCGGGTCAGGGCGGTGATCGCGTTCCCGAACCCCGCGCCCGTACCGCTGCCTTGCATGCTGGTGATGGCCGTGCCCCCTCGCTGAACCGGCGTGCGTCCGCGCTGCCTGCCGGGAATCGTGCTCACGAGTGTCACCGGAAAGGGGCGCCGACCATATTTTCCGGCCAATTCCTTGAAAGCGCACACATGTCACTGTGCGAGGGCGAGGAGCGGCCGGACCCGGCCGAAACCCCTGAGGCCTCCGGTCACCCTCGACGCGGGATGACCGCCGGGTCGACCGAAACTGACCTCCACGGGTCCGGTTTGTCAGAGGTCGCTGCTAGGGGCTGTCCCGTAACTGTGGTGCGTGACCCGTCTCGACGAACTTGACGAGTCTCAACGACGTTTGACCGGCTTGGGTCAGCCCTCGGGTTCAGCTGGCGGAGTCGACGGTGTCAGGCCGGCTCGTCGTCGGCAGGGGCCCACTCTTCGCGGTATCCCGGGCGATCGGAGTAGGCGGTTGCTGCGAGGACCCGCAGCGACCAGTCGATGCTGTGGCTTTCGTGGTCCTGGGTACCGGCGTGTTCCGGGTCGCGCCAGGCGGCGAGCAAGTCGCGGCGCATGGCGACGGTGCGGGCCGGTGAGTAGAGCGCGGCAAGCGGGTTGTCGGGCCGCCCGCGACGCCGTCGACTCCGACAGCTGAACCCGAGAGCCGACCAAGCCGGGCACACTTCGTTGAGACGCCGTCAAAGATCGTTGAGACGGGTAAGTGCGGACAGCCGTCAGGTGCTCGGGTTCCTCTGTCCCTTGACATCCGATTGAGTCGTTTGACAGCGAACCCAGTCGTTTCGGCTTCTTTGACAGTGAACTCAGTCGTGTGAGGTGAGCGATCCAGTAGCCGTCAATGAGAAGGGGGTTGCTGGTGACCGGCCGGTGTTCCGAGTCTGCGCTATTGGGGGAGGGTGACCAGTATGCGGCCGTGGACACCGCCGGTGTCGACGTGGTCGTGGGCCTTGGTGATTTGGTCCAGCGGGTAGCGGTCGCGGACGTCGACGGTGAGGGCGCCGACGGCGGCGGCGGTGAGGTCGCGGGCGGCCTGGCGCTTGGCCTCGGCGGGGAAGTCGTCGCTGCCGAGCAGCCGCAGGGTGACGTTGTTGAACAGCAGCGGCCAGAAAGGGATTTCGGTGCGGTCTGAGCGGGTGGCATAGGCGGCGATGACGGCATTGTTGGCGGCGACGGCGTTGTCGAGATCGGCGTTGTCCGACAGCGCGACCTCGATGATCCGGTCGACGCCCCGTGGGGCGTACGAGCGGATGGCAGCGGCGGGGTCGCCGGTATCCAGGGCGACGGCGTGGGCGACGGCCGGATCGACGCGGTCGAGGTCCGCGGTGCGGCGGACGGTGGCGATCACGGTGGCACCGGCCCAGTGGGCAAGCTGGGCGGCCAGGGAGCCGACGCCGCCAAGGACTCCGTGGACCAGGACCAGTTGGCCGTCGACCGGGCCGTCGGCGAAGACGGTGCGGTGGGCGGTGATGCCGGGGATGCCGAGGCTCGCGCCCAGCTCGTCACTGAGGTGGGCGGGCAGGGGTGGGGCTTGGCGGTCGGGTACGACGGTGTACTGGGCGGCGGTGCCGAAGGGGCGGTAGGACTGGGCGCCGTGTACCCAGACCCGTTGTCCGACGCGGTGGACGTCGACTCCGGTGCCCACGGCGTCGATGACTCCGGCGGCGTCGCTGTGCGGGATCACCCGCGGGAAGGGCATGGACGAGCCGAGCCAGCCGCGCCGTTTCTTGGTGTCGCCGGGGTTGACGCCCGAGACGGTGACGCGGACGCGGACCTCGCCGGGGCCGGGGACGGGATCAGGGAGTTCACCGACGTGCAGGACGTCGGCGGCGGGGCCCTGGGCGTCGTACCAGGAAGCAAGCATGGGGGTACCTCCGTGGACAGTCAGCTTGCGGGAGCAGCGGGCGCATGCGGATCGCTGTCGGTGTATCCGGTGTCGAATACGGGCGGTTCCTCCCCGAGGGTCTCGCGCAGCCAGGTCCGTTCGGCGCGGCTGGTGGCGCGGGCGGTGAGCAGCATGCCCCGCCGGTAGGGGTCGGCGATCTCCTCGGCACGCAGGGGCCGCTCGTTGTCGTAGAAGAAACTCGCCGGTTCTTCCAGGAACTCCAGCCGTCTGCGCAGCACCGCGTGCTGTTCGGCCACCTCGGGCAGGTGGGAGAGGAATGCCAGGACGACGTAGAACCGGGTGAAGTCGGTGATCTCGTGGTCGGCGGGCTTTCGTAGACGCTGAAGCATCTCGGCCCGCCCGGCCGCAGTCAGGCTGAGCACGTACCGGGCCGCCCCCGCGGCCGGGTCGGCGTGCCGCTCGATCAAGCCCGCCCTGGTCAGGCGATTGATCGCCGGATACAGGCTGCCGTCACTGACCGGCCGCGTGTAACCGGTCAGCTGTGAGACGCGGCGGCGCAGCTCGTGTCCAGGCAGGGGTCCCTCGGCGAGGAAGCCGAGTATCGCGAGTTCCAGCATGAGTCCATCTTCGCACGCGAACATCGATTCGATGTGAACATCGAATCGATGTTACGCTCCCAGGTATCCGCCCAAACGTCTCTGGAGAGGCACAGCAAGATGCCATCGCAGTCCACCGAGTCAGTGATGAACCGTTTCGTCGAGTTCATCAACGCGGGCAACGAGGATCTCGGCCGCGAGGTCATTTCTCCGGACGCGGTGTTCCACGCGCCAAGCCACCCGGAACCACTGCGAGGGCCCGATGGGTACATGGAAGTCATCGGGATGATGCGCGGCGCCTTCCCCGACGTCCAGTGGACGCTGGAGGAGACGGTCACCGAAGGCGACACCGTGGCCGCGCGGTTCACCATGCGGGGAACCCACGACGGTGAATTCTTCGGGATCCCGGCGAGCGGCAGCAAGATCTCGGTGCAGGCCATGAACTTCTACTACCTGGCCGACGGCCGGATCGTCGGCGAACGGGGCCAGCCCGATCTCCTCGGGGTGATGCAGCAGATCGGTGCCGTACCGGCGCCGTGAACCTCGTAGCGCCGTGTGAGCCCGCTATCGCGCGGAACTACCGCTGCCGGGAGGTACGTCGCCCCGGCAAAAGGGGAAGGCCCACACCGGCCCGCGGGCGGCCGACGCAGGTTCACCGCAAGAGGTTGGCCTTCCACATGGCGCTCCTTGCCATCCAACCCAGTCGGCGCAGGCGGCCAGGGGGTCCGGGCCGAAAGAAGCGTCACGCGACTGCGTTGACAGCGAAGTTGGTCCGCGAAGTTCAGCGACTTCGGCCCGACTCACTTCGCTGTCAAAGGACATCCTCCACAGATGCCGCTCGTCCAGGGTCCCGAATCGCACGTCTCCGCACGCAAGGTCGACGAGGATGGGCCAGCAGTCCAGCAGCTGCTCTCTCACATCACGCGAGGCGAGGTACTGCACGGAGTTGTAGGGCACGATCAGGAGTCCGTTGTTCTCACGGACCCGCTCTGCCTCGACGGCGAGAGGCGTCTCGTCATCGCGCTGGCTGTGCGCGAGAAACGCCACCGCGAGTTGCAGGGCTTCGTCCTGCTCCATCATCCGTCTTCAGTCCGTCGGCTCGACGAAGGCACCCTAACCGGCCTGGGATGATCTTGGTGTGGCTGGTGTGATCACGGCGTCGGAGCCGTCCTGGATAGCTCTGCTGGTCGCGGCGTACTGGCGCACGAACCTCACGATGCGGCAGCTCGCGCCGCTGTTCGGGGTGTCAAAGTCTGCGGCGGACCGCATCATCAATCACCTCGGGCCGTTGTTCGCTCTCCAGCCCCCGCAAGCGGTTCGCCAAGGACGCCGTCCTCATCGTGGACGTTGGTGGCCCGTTCAACGGTGCCGCGGTCGCGGTACAGGTCGATGTCGTGGGTGACCGGCCTGCCGCCCCGACTGCCTTTCTTTCGGCGGCTGGTGGCTCGGTCTTGCCTCTCCGGGATGACGGTCGGCCGGCAGCGCCGGCCGACGGGCAGGTGGAGCTTGCTGGTCAGCCCGCCGCGGGACCGCCCGCGCGAGCGGCCCTCAAGCCGGGACCGCCGACGTCGGCGCCACGTTGCCCACTACGTGTGCAGGCCGGCGGGCGGGCCGACGTTCATCGCCGCCGCGTTCACCGTCGCCGTGACCTCCGCGCGGCGTCGCTTTGGCGGGCCGGCCCTTCTCATCGGCAATGCGAGGCGGTCCGATCACAAGCTGTCCCTCGGAACGCGTGCACGGCAGCGGCTGTCAGCCGAAGTCGAAGACGTTCGGCAGTCGAAGGAGGTAGCGGGTACGGTCGTGCCGCTTGAGCGCCTCCAACTCGGGGGGCCGGTACAAGGGGGTCACGGTGCACCGCTCGGCGGTCGAGGCGGTCCGTTCCAGCAGGGCGTTGACGGCCTGCCGAGCCGAAGAGTTGGCGCCCTCCATGGTGGCGAGATCGATGGGAACGGCCACGTAGTCGCCTGCCAGGAAGAGGTTGGGGATTTTCGTGGCCGACCGCGGGCGATGGTGGAAGGTCCCCACCGGATGGATGAGCAGCTGTTCCTCGTTGACCGGGGTGGGCGTGCCGAGTCCGTCCACAGCCGGATCGAGGAACCAGGAGTGCAGCACGGAGTCTTTGAGAACCGTGCGGCCGCTGTCGTTGAGAGCCGCCTTCAACTGCGCCCACACCTCGCGGGCGACTTCGGTACGGGTGCATTGCTTGGCCGTCTTGCCGTACAGGATGCCCGGTCGGTCCCACTCGGAGACGTCCACGGACAGGCAGTCCGCGACCGTGCCGTCGCCGAAGTCGGCGCGGAAGTCGTGGCCCGGCCAGTGCTGGGCTTGGGCGATCGCGGTCAGCGACCACGGGGAGTCGATGAGGTCGAGGTGACCGTGCAGGATCGGCGTACGCTCGGTCAGATAGAACTGTATGCCGGTCATCCAGTCCGTCTCCAGTCGGTCGCACTCGGCCAGTTGGGGATCGGCGGCGCGTACGGCGGAGTTCCATGTGCGGCGGGCGTGCTCGACCGGCATCGCCGAGATGTAGTGGTCGGCGGTGATGGTCCGGCGTGCGCCTGCCGGGTCCTCCACGACGGCTCCGGCGATCACCCCGGCGTCCAGCGCCAGGTCCCGTACGGTCCAGCCGACGCGGAACTCGACCCCGAGTGACCTCAGGTACGTCACCCAGGGGTCGATCCATGCCTCGTTGGTGGGCGCGTTGAGGATCCGGTCCAGTGGTCCGTCCGCGCCTCGCCCCAGAAGGTTGAAGGCGAAGGCCTCCAGCAGGGTGGCGACCGTACGGGTGCTGGCCTCCTCCGCCTTGGTGGCCACGATGTTGCGGGTGATGCCGACGGCGAGGATCCGCTGGTAGTCGTAGGACATCCGTCCGGCCCGGACGAACTCCCACCACGGCGTCCGCTCCCATACGTCGTCGCGGCGCTCGTCGCAGCTGGTGAGGAAGACCAGAAAGCGGTTGGCGAAGTAGAGGGCCTCGTGGAGGGGGAGGTTGAAGGCCGTGTCCAGGACCGAGGTGATGGCGCGGCGGAGCTCGTCGGGGGTGAGTTCGACCGGGGTGTTGCCGGGCCAGGGCAGCGGGATCCGGATGTCCTCGCGACCGCCGGACCGGGCGAACAGCATCTCCTTGGGCGCGACGAGGTTGTCGTGGACACTGCCTGCGTTGCCGGGGAGCGGGATGCGCCGCATGGTGTCGGGCAGATTGTGGTAGATGCCGGGGATGAAGCGGAAGCCGTGTTCCCCTGGCAGGGGGCTGCGGCCGCCCGTGCCGCTGTCCGGTACGTCCATGCTGCGGGCCTTGCCGCCCAGCGCCTTGCGTTCGTAGACCGTGACCCGGAAGCCACGCTCGGCGAGTTCGTGCGCGGCCGTGAGCCCGGCGACGCCCCCACCCAGCACGGCCACGGTCTGCGCTCTTGCGCCGTTCTCGGCCGAAGCCGGCTGAGGGGCGCCGAGGGCGATCCCGCCACCGGCGGCCGCGGCCGTACCCAGGAACCCTCTGCGCGTCGTGCCGCTCATCGCCATCCCTTACCATCGGTAACATCGGCCGCACGAGGATATGGGCGAGGCCACCGTCCCGGAAGACGACCGAGGGCACTTCGATGACTTTGACTTGATGCCGTATCACTTTCCGGCGCCGTTCCGGCCACCGCACGGACGATGGGACGAGAAGTCACCGGGACACCGAGCAAGAGTCGGCACCCGCACTCCCAAGGCCCGGGTGATCGTCCGCGGGTTGTTCGCGGACAGCTCGCAGCGGTCGACGTCGCCGCTTCTCAGATCGAGAAGCGAGCGCTCATGCGATTCCTTGCGCGCGAGCCGGACGGCCACCAGGTCCGGACTACTCGGTCTTGCGGTCGATGAGGTCGACGGACTCCAGACGTCAGGCGTCGTCGTACACAAGCAGGCGGTCGTCGCGAAGGCGCACCCCTGGCGTCGGACGGTGCGCTGTGAGGCGTCCATCGCGCATCAAGTGGCGGACGGGCATTCCGCCGGACAGGACGGCGAAGTCGGCGATCAGGCGCCGGTGGCATCGCCACCACGCCGCTTCGCTGCACATCACCGCGGTGCGCTCCTGATGTGCCTGGTTCATGAGGGCATCCATGGCGGCGACGATCTGCCCGATCCCCGTCCAGGTGCCGTCGACCGACCAGCGGCGACGCTCGTAGACGGTCTGGCAGGGACCGTGCGTTCCACCCCTAGTCGGATGTCGACGGCATCGGCGGCAGCTCGGCATGCGTGACCGTGTACCCGCCCCTGGTCACCGGCGCGAACGGAGCGGGCGCCATACAGGTGCCGACCGGGGCGTCCTCGGGATCGGCGTCGTCTTCCGGCCGCAGGTTCAGACCGTTCCAGGAGAAGCCCACGCGGTCGGCCGAACGGCCCTTGTCTCTGCCCCCGTCGTAGACGCTCAGGCCGACGCGCTGCCCGACGGGGGGCCACCCGCCAGGACTCACCTCGGTGATGACCGCTGTCACCGTCGCGGTTCGTGGTCCCGTGACCAAGCAGTCCACACTCCCTTTCGACGTGTACGTGATGTTCCGCTCGGCCGAGTAGTGGGATATGAGAATCGTCCCCTGTGCGTCGGTGGGCAGGCCCGTGGGGATCGCGGGCAGCGGGCGGCTGTACGGGGCACCATGAGCGTCGAAGGTGAACGAGCGGATGTCGTCGTCCTTGTAGTAGGGCAGCACGAACTCGGCGCTTCCGACGACGCTCGCGCGGGCCGGCTTCCCCTCCCGGTCTCCGGAGGCAGCGACGGCGGAGCTGGACAGAGTGAGACCTGTGGCGAGTGCCGCCAGGACGGCCAGGGTCCTGCGGCGTAAAGGAGATGTCATGGTGATCCCGTCCCTCTTCTGAAAGTCGGTGTTCGACGGGATCCATCCTGTGCCTTCGCGCCGTCCAGGCCATCGGCTTCCGGGCTGAGCATTTCGGCGGTCGTTCACGCTGTGCGATGTAGGTGTCGTCCACCTCAGGTCGCATGCCGGACGACCGAAGCCCCGTCCCTGAGCGGCTGGCCGTTCGATGCAGGCAACGGCATCTGTCGGCCGATACTCATCGACTCCCCGTCGCGTGCCCGAGCACCGCTCTGGCTAGAAGTCCCGTGAACATGTGCGGAGTTGGTATTGGTTGGGTGACGGGGTGGCCTCCCGCAAGGCATGTCCGTCGGCACTTCCCACACCTACGTCACCGCCCTCGTCGGCCATCCGTCCCGCCGGGCTCGCGGCCTGCTGCGGGTCCTGCGGAAGACGGATCCCGCTCACGTCCTGCTGTACGGGGCGCTCGCCGGTTGCGACCGGGGCGGTGACAGCCGGGCCGCAGGTCCCGGCGCAGCCCGCATCTAATGACGTCAGTCGCCAAGGCCATCCTCGCGCCGGAGCCGGCAGCGCTGAAGAGGCTCACTGATCGGGGGCTCTCGGCCGTGTCGGTCCCACGCGGAAACCTGTCGGTCGCTGTTCGCCACGTGCGACGTCCCGCCCGAACCAGACAGCGCCCGAGGGGTGGAACCGGTGGACCTGGTCGAGCCCTGAACTCCCGGATTACAGAAGTGCGTTGCCAGTGAAGAAAGGTGAGGGTGTGTCAGGCGAGAAGGGGGGTAGTCGCGAATCGCAGTCGCTCCAGTTCTGTTCCTTTCGATCACCCCCCTTGGGAAGGACGACGCATGCGCAGAGCACGAAAAGTGCTGCTCCGGCTGGCCACGGGCTTGATGGCCCTCGCGGTGCTGGGCGGTGTGGCGACACCGGCTTCCGCCGACAGACCGGCCTCGTCACAGACGGGAACGCGGCAGTACAGCGCGGACGACGACTACTTCGCCGTCTGGTCCCGCGCGGACGCGTTGAAGCTCCGGCAGGACAAGACCAACACCGCCCCCCGTGTTTCTCCCGACTTTCCCGTGATCAGCGACAGAGTGTGGCAGTGGGACACCTGGCCGCTGACCAAGCTCAACACGAAGACCGCCACCTACAAGGGCTGGCATGTCATCTTCGCGCTGACGGCCCCGCGCTCGGTCCCCTTCGGTGACCGGCACTGGTACGCGAAGATCGGCTACTACTACTCGCGTGACGCCAAGAGCTGGAAGTACGGCGGCGACCTGTTCCAGCCCGGCACCGCGTTCGGCTCACGTCAGTGGGCCGGCTCGGCGGCCCTCGTCGGGAACAAGGTGTACTCCTTCTACACCGCCTCCGGGCGCGACAACGGTGGGGTGGACCCCAACGATCCCCTGCAGCGCCTGGCGATGGCGAGCGGTCGGATCCACGCGGACAAGACCCACGTGTGGTTCGACGGGTTCCGGAACCACCGCATCATCGCCGAGGCCGACGGCAAGCTGTACCAGACCATGGAACAGTCCCAGGCGGGCCCGATCATCTACGCCTTCCGCGACCCGTTCGTCTTCCGAGACCCCCGGGACCGGAAGATCCACATCTTGTTCGAGGGCAACACGGCCGGTGTCGCCGGCACGTACCGGTGCACCAAGCGCGACATAGGTGACGTCCCGGCCGGCCATGAGGTGCCGGAAGACGCGAAGTACTACACGGGCAACATCGGGCTGGCCACGGCTGACAGCGACAGCATGACCAACTGGCGGCTGAAGCCCCCGCTGCTCTCGGCCAACTGTGTGAACCAGCAGACCGAACGGCCCCACCTGGTCATCCGTAACGGCAAGTACTACCTGTTCACCATCAGCCACAAGTTCACGTTCGCGCCGGGCCTGAGCGGCTGGGACGGCCTCTACGGGTTCGTCGGCGCGTCCCTGCGCAGCGACTACAAGCCGCTCAACGGCAGTGCACTGGTCCTGGGCAACCCGGAGGAAGCCCCGACGCAGCAGTACTCCCACTACGTGATGCCCAACGGGCTGGTGGAGAGCTTCATCGACACCGTCCCGACCGCCGACGGCGGGACGCGCTTCGGCGGCACCCTGGCACGCACGCTCGTGGTGTCCCTGAAGGGCAACAAGACCAAACTCATCAAGCAGTTGGACTACGGCTTCATCCCGTAACCGACCCACGGTCGAGCCACCCGCCGTAGTCGGCCACGCCGGTCGTGGCCGCCCGGCGGGTGCGCCAACGCAACGGGTCCGGGCGGTAGTCGGTGGTGACGCCGAGCAGCCGTCCTTGATCGCGATCTCGTGACCAATCCCCTGACCAGCGACCTCTTACGAAGCCCATTGATCACAACTGAGGACAGCCCCTAATGGCGGGCCGGACACAGTGTTTGACGAGACGTCATCTCGACGCCTACCACGCGATCACCATCAGGTCATCCGTCCCGGACTATTGACTCGCATCACCACAGTGGCGATTCTCGTCACATCGCTTGTGCCAGCCATGACAACCGGGCCATGGCGTCGTGGTGTGCGCGCGTCCCGCAGGGTCTGGCCGATCGACCACGCTTCCCTCGACCAAGGACGTGAACGATGACCCGGACCCGACGCGCCCACCACAGACGCAGACCCCTCATGGTGCTGACGCTGTTCCTGACCGCGATGGGCATGCTGCTCAGCCCGTCGGCCAGCTCGGCCGCCACCGGCGACTGGTGGCAGCCCACCGCGCGGCCGACGCCCGACTCCCAGATCAACGTCACGGGCGAGCCGTTCAAGGGCACGAACGCGGCGGGCGAGGTGCGCGGTTTCGTGGACGCGCACAACCACCTGTTCTCCAACGAGGCGTTCGGCGGCCGGCTGATCTGCGGCAAGGTCTTCTCGACGGCCGGCATCGCCGACGCGCTGAAGGACTGCCCCGAGCACTACCCGGACGGCACCCTCGCGATCTTCGACTACATCACCCACGGCGGCGACGGCAAGCACGACCCGGTCGGCTACCCGACGTTCAAGGACTGGCCGGCCTACGACTCGATGACCCACCAGGCCAACTACTACGCCTGGGTCGAGCGCGCCTGGCGCGGCGGTCAGCGCGTCCTCGTCAACGACCTCGTCACCAACGGCATGATCTGCTCGGTCTACCCGTTCAAGGACCGCGGCTGCGACGAGATGACGTCGATCCGGCTCCAGGCGAAGCTGACGTACGACCTCCAGGCCTACATCGACGCCCAGTACGGCGGCACCGGCAAGGGCTGGTTCCGGATCGTCACGGACAGCGCGCAGGCCCGTGAGGTCGTCGCGCAGGGCAAGCTGGCGGTCGTGCTGGGCGTCGAGACGTCCGAGCCGTTCGGCTGCAAGCAGATCCTCGACATCCCGCAGTGCGACAAGTCGGACATCGACAAGGGCCTCGACGAACTGTACGACCTGGGTGTGCGCAGCATGTTCCTGTGCCACAAGTTCGACAACGCGCTGTGTGGCGTCCGCTTCGACGAGCACGGTCTCGGCACCGCCATCAACGTCGGCCAGTTCCTGTCGACCGGCACGTTCTGGCAGACGGAGAAGTGCAAGGGCCCGCAGAAGGACAACCCGATCGGCGACGCCGCGTCGAAGGCCGAGGCGGACCTGCCCGCGGGCACCGAGGTCCCGGAGTACGACGAGAACGCGCAGTGCAACGTGCGCGGGCTCACCGACCTCGGCGAGTACGCGCTGCGCGGCATGATGAAGCGCAAGATGATGGTCGAGATCGACCACATGAGCGTCAAGGCCACCGGCCGCGTCCTCGACATCTTCGAGGCCGAGTCCTACCCGGGCGTGCTGTCCTCGCACAGCTGGATGGACCTGAACTGGACCGAGCGGGTCTACTCCCTCGGCGGTTTCGTCGCCCAGTACATGCACGGCTCGAAGGAGTTCAGCGAGGAGGCCGCGCGCACGGACGCCCTGCGGGCCAAGTACGACGTGGGCTACGGCTTCGGCACCGACTTCAACGGCATCGGCGACCACCCCGCCCCGCGCGGCGCGAACACGTCGAACCCCGTGAAGTACCCCTTCAAGAGCGCCGACGGCGGCTCGACCATCGACAAGCAGACCACCGGTCAGCGCACCTTCGACTTCAACACCGACGGCGCCGCCCACGTCGGCATGGTCCCGGACTGGATCGAGGACATCCGGCTCGTCGGCGGCAAGGGCGTCGTGGACGATCTCTTCCGGGGCGCCGAGTCCTACCTCGACACCTGGGGCGCGTCCGAGTCGCACAAGGCGGGCGTGAACCTCGCCAAGGGCGCCACGGCCACGGCGAGCGCGTCCGAGTCGAACCCCTTCACCAGCTACCAGCCCGGCCGGGCCGTGGACGGTGACGGCGGCACCCGCTGGGCGAGCGACTGGAGCGACGACCAGTGGTGGAAGGTGGACCTCGGCTCCACCCACACCGTCAAGCGTGTCACCCTCGACTGGGAGCGCGCGTACGGCAGGTCGTACCGGATCGACGTCTCCACCGACGGCTCGAACTGGAAGACCGTGTGGTCCACGACCTCGGGTGACGGTGGCCTCGACACGGCCGGGTTCTCCGCGGTCCCCGCCCGCTATGTTCGGATGCAGGGGGTCGACCGCGGCACGGACTGGGGCTACTCCCTCTACGAGGTCGGCGTCTACGGCGGCTGACCGCACGCACGGGGGAAAGGGAACCACATGGCACGCCTGCCGTCGGCCGAACGCCGCAGACAGCTGACCGAAGCGGCGATCCGCGCGATGACCCGGGACGGCGTCCCCAGGACGACGACCCGGTCCATCGCGGCCGAGGCAGGCGTGTCCCTGAGCGTCTTCCACTACTGCTTCGCCTCGAAGCAGGAGCTGATCGAGTCCGTCATCACCACCATCACCGGCCACTACGTGGCGCTGGTGCGGGAGGCGATCCGCCCTCGGGAGACGCTCAGGGAGACCGTCCGGGCCGGTTTCCAGGCGTACTGGGACCATGTGTCCGCCCACCCGGGTGAGCACATGCTCACCTACGAGCTGACCCAGTACGCCCTGCGGGAGCCGGGGTTCGAGCACCTGGCGCGGCGCCAGTACGAGATGTACTGCGACACGTACACCGAACTGATCGACCAGCTGCGCCGCACGACGGACTTCGAACTGACCGTCCCCGTCCCCGTCCTGGCCCGCTACCTGGCCGCCATGACCGACGGCCTCACCCTCAACTTCCTGGTCCTGGGCGACGACACGACCTGGACGAGCATCCTGGACACCATCACCGACCACGTCTCCGGCCTCGTCCGCGAGGAGGCCCGCCCCTGAGAACCGCGACGCCGGGGGCGCCCTGCCCCCTCAGCGGGCCGACGTGGCGATCAGCTGGTCGAGGAGCGCGATCAGCACGTCTCGGCAGGAGGCGCGTTCGCGGGCGTCGAAGAGGAGGACCGGGGTGTGCTCGGGCAGGGCGAGCGCCTCGCGGATCTCGTCCGGTTCGTAGGGGTGCTCGCCGTAGAACCCGTTGACGCCGATGACGAAAGGGATCTTCCGGCGTTCGAAGAAGTCGATCGCCGCGAAGCTCGACTCCGGTCTGCGGACGTCCACGAGGACCACCGCGCCGAGCGCGCCGAGCGCCAGGTCGTTCCACATGAACCAGAACCGCTGCTGTCCGGGCGTACCGAACAGGTACAGCACGAGGTCGTCCCCGATGCTGATCCGCCCGAAGTCGAGGGCGACCGTGGTGGCGTGCTTGTCGGGGATGCCGTCGAGGTCGTCGACGCCGAGGCCCGCCGTGGTGAGGGGCTCCTCGGTGCGCAGCGGGACGATCTCGCTGACCGACCCGACCATGGTCGTCTTGCCGACGCCGAATCCGCCGGCGATGAGTATCTTCACCGCGTCGGGAGCCGGCATCCTCTGAGGGGTGGGGTCAGAGGCGGCCAAGGCCGTCCCTCACTTTCTTCAGCAGGTCCAGGTCGGGAGTGCGGGAGATCAGCCGCGGCTGCCGTACGGTGATCCGGCCCGCCTCCAGCAGGTCGCAGAGCATGATCGCCACCACGCTCACCGGAAGGTCGAGCCCGGTGGCCAGCTCCGCCACCACGATCGGCTTGGCGCAGAGTCTGAGGATCCGGGTGTGCTCGGGCTGCGGCCGGGCCCCGCCGACGGGCTGCGGGTCCACCGCCGTCACCGTGGTGATGAGGGTGAAGTCGCTCCGACTCGGTCTGGTCCGGCCGCCGGTCAGGGTGAACGGGCGAACCAGCCGGCCCGCCGCGTCGCCTCCGTTCACCTCACTCGCCGCTGTCCGCGACGACCACACCGGCGCGCGGGGCCGCGCTGAGGTGCTCGCCGATCTTCTTCACCAGCATGTTCATCTGGTACGCCACCACACCGACGTCCGCGCCCTGCCGGGTGAGCACGGCGAGGTTGGCACCGGGCCCGGCGTTGGTGAGGATGAGGAAGGCGTTGCCCATCTCTATGAGCAGCTGACGCACGGGACCACCGCGGAAGTCCATGCTGACGCCCTTGCTGAGGCTCATCAGCCCGGACGCGGTCGCCGCCAGCCGCTCGGCGTCGTCGCGCAGGAACGCGGTGGACTTGCTGACGACCAGCCCGTCCTCGGAGAGCACGACGGCGTGGTCGACCTCGGCGACCCGGTCCACCAGTCCGGTGAGCAGCTGGTCGAGCTGGCTGTGGGTGGCGGGGATGGGGCGTGTCATCTGTGTGTCCTTCATGAGCGGGCTGCGGCGGGGGAGTCGATGGGGACGTCAGGTGCCGGAGGCGGGGATCCGGTCTCCCGGGTCGACGGAAGCGGATTCCTCCCCCAGTACGTACTCGGGTTCCGCCTCGTCGTCACGTGCCTGAAGTGTTCCGCGCTGGAAACCGGCGAGCGAGGAGGCGGCTCGCTCGGCCGTGAAGTCATCGTCGTCCCCGTCGGGGCAGGGCGCCGCCTCCTCCTTCAGCTCGGCCGCCAGGCTGGTCTGCGGCACCCGCCGGGGCAGCGGGATCGGGCCGCCGTTCGTCCGGGCCGAGGACTTGCGGGCCGCGCTCCCGGTGCCGTTCGCGGCCGGGGTCCCGGGGGTCCGGGTGGACGCGGCGGGCCGCTCCTCCGGCTCGGGCTCGGGCTCGGCCCGTACGGGTTCGGGCTCGGCGGCGGCGACCCGCCGGGCCACGAGGGAGGACCGCACGGGCGGCTCGTCCTCGTCGGTGGCGTCCGACTCGGGCTCAGGTGCCTCGTGGACGACGATGTCGTGCGGGATCAGCACGATCGCGGTGGTGCCCCCGTACGGCGAGGCCCGCAGGGTGACGGCGATGCCGTGCCGGGTGGCGAGCCGGGCGATGACGAACATGCCGAGCCGGAGGTCGTCGGCGAGGGCCACCACGTCGAACTGCGGGGGCACCGCCAGCTGGGCGTTGAACGCCTCGTAGTCCTCCTCGGACATGCCGAGCCCACGGTCCTCGACCTCCAGGGCGAGGCCCTTCGCCACGATCGCGGCGCGCACGCTCACGGGGCTGGGGGCCGGCGAGTACGAGGTGGCGTTGTCGATCAGCTCGGCGAGAAGGTGGATCACGTCGGCCACGGCCGGCGGGGCGATCCACACGTCGTCCTCGGTGTGCACCTCGACGCGCTGGTACTGGGCGACCTCGCCGACGGCGCTGCGCAGGATGTCGATCAGCGCGACCGGCTCGGTCCAGGTACGGCCGGGCCGCTCGCCGCTGATGATGACGAGGTTCTCCTCGTAGCGGCGCAGCTGGCTCGCGGTGGAGTCCAGCTCGTACAGGCCCTTGAGGATCTCCGGGTCCTGGTGCTGGCGCTCCAGCTTGTCGAGCTTGGTGAGTTGGAGGTTGACCAGGTTCTGGCTCTGCCGGGCGATGCCGAGGATGACGCGCTGGAAGCCGCGCCGGGTGTCGGCGAGTTCGACGGCGGTGTGCACGGCGGTGCGCTGGGCTGCGTTGAACGCCTTGGCGACCTGGCCGAGTTCGTCGGTGCCGTAGTCCAGCGGGGCCGCCGCCGTGTCGACGTCGACCTTCTCGCCGCGCTCCAGGCGGGCGACGACGTCGGGCAGCCGCTCCTGGGCGAGGCTCAGGGTGGCGGTCCTCAGGCCCCTCAGCCGCAGCGACAGGGAGCGGGTGATGCGCCAGGACATCACGACGCACAGCAGCAGCGCGGCGAGCCCCGCGGCGCTGAGCGAGCCGGCCTTGATGAGCAGTCCGCGGGCCTCCTCGCCACTGCGGTCCAGCAGGGCGCGGGTCTGCTCCCGGATCAGCTTCTCGTACTGGATGGAGAGGCTGGTCATGGCGGTGTCCCAGCGGTCCTGGGAGTCGGGCAGGGCGGTCCTGCGGTTCTTGCCGGTGCCGGTGGCGTGGGCCGAGAGGACCTGGTCCTCCACCGCCTGGAGGTTCTGCCAGTCCTTGTCCTGGACGATGCGCTCGACCTCGCTCTTCACCTCCCCTTCGAGGGAGGGCACGAGCTGGTTGTCGACGAGCCAGCGCCGGGCGTTGACCACCTGCGCGAAACGCTGACGGGAGGCGTCGTCGAGTTGCCCGGCGGGCCAGTGCAGGGTGAGGAGGGCGTCCTCCTGGGAGACCAGCTCCGCGGCCTGTTCGAGGGTGACGAGGGGGCCGGCCTGGGAGGTGAGGTCGCCGTCGTCGACCTGGGACAGCTCCTGGAAGGCGTGGATCTGGCCGTCGATGATCTCGGTGTACTGGTCCAGGATCTGCTCGGGGGTGATGTCGGTGGGGTCGTCCACCTGGTCCCGGTAGTACTCCAGGCTGCCGGAGCCGGCCATCACCGAGTACAGCCGCTCGCCGATACGGTCGGGGGCGTCCTCGATGGCGTCCGCCTTCTCGGCGAGCCGGGCGACCGCCGCGTCCGTCTTCCTGCGCTGATCCTCCAGGGCCGCCGTGGAGCTGCCGGGGGCGGCCATGTGGGCGGCGGAGAGGGCCCGCTCCCGCTGGAGGGCCAGGGTGGCCTCGGTGCCCATGGCGCCGGTGGACTTGCTCAGCCCCGTCTGCGCCCGCAGCCGCAGCCCCTCGGAGAACATCTGCGTCGTCGTCATGGCCCAGCTCGCGGTGAGCGTGACGCTGGGGATGAGAGCCAGCAGGATCAGCGAGAGACGTATGGAGCCGAGACGGCGCCGGGCGCCGGTCCTTGAGGGCATCGTCGTCCTTGGGCGGTTGCGGGGAGCGGAAGGGTTTCGAGGGGCGGGGCTTCGGCGGCCGCGGGTGGTGGGTGGTCACCCGTCAGTACGGTGCACAGGGGATGCGCAGGATGCTATCGGCACAAGTGAACGCGTGCGTCCGGGGAGGCCCAAAGCTTGGTGCCGCCGTTACCGGACCGTTCCGGATGGTTGGGATCCGTGGTGAACCCGTGTCCGAACGGAGGGTTCCGTTTGGTGTTCGCGGCGGATGCGTGAGGGCTGTGCGCCCGGTGTGCGGGCGTGCCGTTCGCATCGTGTCCACGCCGGGCGTCGGCATCGCGTCAACGGGTGCCGTTGGCGGCGAACTTCTCGATCCCGGCGATGTTCTTCTTGGTCACGAACGCGGGACCGGTGAGCACCGGTTCCACACCGCCGCCGCTGATGTTGCCGTTGGTGCGGTAGAGCCACAGCCCGTCGACCGCGAGATAGCCCTGGAGGTACGGCTGCTGGTCCACGGCGAACTGCACGGCGCCGCTCCTGACGGCCTTCACCATGTCCGCGTTGAGGTCGAAGGTGGCGACCTCGGCCCGGTCCCCCGCGTCCTTGACGGACTCGACGGCGGCGAGCGCGAACTGCGCCCCGAGGGTCACGACCTCGTCGATGGAGGGGTCCTGACGGAGCTTCGCGGCGATCACACCGGTCACCTGGTCCATGTCGGCGCCGTCGACGTAGAGGTTCTGGGTCTGTCCGCCGAAGGTCTTGCGGACGCCGGCGCAGCGGGCCTCCAGGGCGACGTTGCCGCGTTCGTGGATGACGCAGACGGCGTGCCGGGCGCCGCGGGCGTCCAGTTTCTTGCCGAGCGCCCGTCCGGCGACGGACTCGTCCTGGCCGTAGAAGCCCAGCAGGCCCTGTGCCCGCCAGGCGTCGATACCGGAGTTGAGGGCGACGACGGGTATGCCGGCCGCGCGGGCCTCGGCGACCGCGCCGCGCATGGCCCGGGGCTTGGCGAGGGTCACCGCGATGCCGTCGACCTTGTCGGCTATCGCGTTCCGCACCAGCTTCGCCTGGCCCGCGGCGTCGGGGTCGCTGACGAACGTCAGGTCGATGCCGTCCTTGGCCGCCGCGGCCTCCGCTCCCTTGCGCACCCGGTCCCAGAAGACGTCCCCCTCCGCCCCGTGGGCGATGAGGGCGACCTTCATCCCGCTTCCGCCCGACCCGCCCGACGCTCCGTCACCCGCGTCGGAGTCGGCGCCCGTGAGGACGGAGCAGCCGGCGACGGTGAGACAGACGGCGGCGGCGAGGGCCGCGGCGCGGAACAGGAGGGAGGAACGACGGGCGGCGGAGGCTGGGTTCATGAGGGTGCGGCACCTCGCTGTGCGACCAAGGCGGGACGTCGGGAGAGGCGAAAACACCGCGATACCGCGCTGACGTGCGGCGACTGGCTGACTTTCGCTGGGCGGAGCCAATCGCGTGTGACGCCCGGTAGTCAAGTGACCATCGAAATCGATGTACTGCTGTGACAGGTCGGACGCGACCGGCGCACACGTGTCACCCACCGGGAATTCCGCAAATCCGGCATCGCTCGGATCCGGCCAACTCCCCCGTCCTGTCGGGCCCTTCCTGGATGGCCTGAACCCGCCCGGAAGGGCGGCAACCTCTTCCCGTGCGGCGGCGACTGCTCGGCTGACCGGCCATCCCCCGCACGGAACGGAAGCGACTCGTGACTGAGACCCGAAGCAAGGCTCGCCACCGCAGGAGGAGGACGGCGCTCGTGGTCGGCCTCCCCCTGGCTCTGACCGCCGCCGGAACCATGGCGTACGGCTCCGTCTTCGGAGCGTTCGGCGAGGACGCCCGGCCGCTCGCCGCGGCGGCCGGCCCCACATGGGCCACGGAGGCCGCCGACGGCTTCGCCTCGGTCGACGCCCTCGGCCAGAAGGGCACCTACGGTGGCCGGAACGGCAGAACGGTCACCGTGAAAACCCTCGCGGACCTGGAGAAGTACGCGACGGCCGCCGAGCCCTACGTCATCGTGGTCGCCGGGACGATCGCCGTGAACCCGGTGGGCAAGGAGATCAAGGTCGCCTCGGACAAGACGATCGTGGGCTCGGGAACGTCGGGGCACATCGTCGGAGGCGGCTTCTTCCTGGGCTCCGGCGTGCACAACGTCATCATCCGCAATCTGACGATCCGGGACTCCTACCAGGGCACCTGGAACGACAAGGACCACGACTTCGACGCGATCCAGATGGACGGCGCCCACCATGTGTGGATCGACCACAACGACCTGCGGCACATGGCGGACGGCCTGATCGACAGCCGCAAGGACACCACCTACGTCACGGTGTCCTGGAACAAGCTGAGCCAGAACAACAAGACGTTCGGCATCGGCTGGACCACGAACACCACCGCCGATCTGACGATCCACCACAACTGGTTCCGTGAGACCGAGCAGCGCAACCCGTCCACCGACAACGTGGCCCACGCGCACCTGTACAACAACTTCCTGGAGGACGTCTCCGGCACGGACATCGCCTCGTCGTACGGCAACTACGCGCGCGGCAACACCAGGATGGTCCTGGAGAACAGCTACTTCCAGGGCATGCGCAACCCGGTGACGAAGGACGCGACGGCGTCCCTGGTCCAGCGCGGCAACGTCTTCTCGGGCACCTCCGGCCGCAACGAGAGCGGCGGCACCGCCTTCGACCCGAAGGCGTACTACCCCTACACCCTCGACAAGGCCGCTGATGTGCCCGCTCTCCTCAAGTCCGTTACCGGGCCACGGAGTTCGATCGGTTCGACGGCCACGACGAAGGCCTCCGCGGCGACCACGCTGACCGTCGCCAAGGACGGCAGCGGCCAGTTCACCAGCGTGCAGAAGGCCGTCGACGCGGTGCCCGCGAACAACGCCTCGCGGGTCATCATCTCGGTCAAGCCGGGCACCTACCGGGAGCTTGTGAAGGTCCCGTCCAACAAGCCGCACATCACCATCCAGGGCTCGGGCGCCAGCCGCAAGGACACGGTGATCGTCTACAACAACGCGTCCGGTACGCCCAAGCCGGGCGGCGGCACCTACGGCACCGGCGGCAGCGCCACCGTCGCCGTCGAGGCCGACGACTTCCAGGCCCGCAACCTGACGATCTCCAACGACTTCGACGAGGCCACCCACCAGTCCCTCGACGGCCACCAGGCGGTCGCCCTGCGCACCGCCGCCGACAAGGTCGTCCTCGACGGCGTCATCGTCACCGGCGACCAGGACACCCTGCTGCTCGACACGGCGTCGAAGGACAGGCTCGGCCGCGTCTACGTCTCGAACTCCTACGTCATCGGCAACGTCGACTTCATCTTCGGCAGGGCCACGGCCGTCATCGACCGGTCGGTCATCACCCTCAAGAAGCGCTGGAACGGCACCTCGGCCGGTTACGTCACCGCCCCGAGCACGGCCGCGGGCCGCAAGGGCATCCTCATCGCCAACTCCACCGTCAACGGCGACGTCTCCGACCGGAGCTTCTACCTCGGGCGCCCCTGGCACGCGGGCGGCGACGCCTCCCTCGACCCGCAGACGACGGTCCGCAACACCACTCTCAGCGCCGCCGTGAAGACCACGCCGTGGACCGACATGAGCGGCTTCTCCTGGAAGGACGACCGCTTCGCCGAGTACAGGAACAAGGGCCCCGGCGCGGGCGGCGCGAGCGGTGACCGCCCGCATCTGACCGACGCGCAGGCCGCCGACCAGGAGGTCGCGGACTGGCTGGCCGGCTGGACGCCCGGCGCCTGACGCCCGGCCGAGGAGCCCCGGCCCCGCGGACGCACCGCCCCCGGTTTCTGTTATCGCGCCGGGGCCGGTGCGTCTCCCGTTCGTGGCCCGCGCACACGGCGCACACCGCGCGCAGAGCGAGCCGTGAACCGTACCCGAGCCCCGAGGACCCCCACGTGACAGCACAGATCAGTCGCCGGACCCTGCTCAAGGTCGCCGGAACCACCGCGGGCGCGGTGGGCATCGGCACGGGAGCGGCGGCGACGCCGGCCTCGGCGGTGGGCGGCGCCTTCGCGCACCCCGGTCTGCTCCACACCACGGCCGATCTGCGGCGGATGGCCGCCGAGGTGAAGGCGGGTGCCCGGCCCCACACCGCCGGCTTCGCGAGACTCACCGCCAACCGGCACTCCGGGAGCGACTGGCGGGCCAACCCGCAGTCCGTCGTCACGCGCGGCGCCGGCGGCCCGCAGAACTACGGGATCCTCTACAACGACGTGCACGCCGCCTACCAGAACGGACTGCGCTACCACGTCGGCGGCGACACCGCGCACGCCGACACCGCCGTCGCGATCCTCAACGCCTGGTCGGCGAAGCTGACCGCCGTCGAGGGAAGCGCCGACCGGTTCCTCGCGGCGGGCCTGTACGGCTATCAGATCGCCAACGCCGCCGAACTCGTCCGCGACCACGACGGCTTCGAGCTGGACCGCTTCCAGGAGATGCTGACCGGCGTCTTCGCCCGGCTCAGTGAGGACTTCCTGCGCCACCACAACGGTGCCGTCATCACCAACTACTGGACCAACTGGGACCTGTGCGCCATGGCCTGCGTCCTGGCCACCGGCATCTTCTGCGACGACCGGGCCCGGGTCGAGCGCGCCGTGGACTACTTCCAGCACGGCGAGGGTCTCGGCGCCGTCAGGAAGGCCATCCCGGTCGTCCACGACGACGGCCTCGGCGAGTGGCTGGAGGCGGGCCGCGACCAGGGCCACGCCCTGCTGGGCGTCGGCCTCATGGGCACCTTCTGCGAGATGGCCTGGAACCAGGGCATCGACCTGTACGGCTACGACGACAACCGCTTCCTCAAGGGCGCCCAGTACGTGGCGAAGTGGACTATGGGCGGCAAGGTCGCCTACACGGCCAACACCCGTGCGAAGGGCGCCGTCGACGGCTGGTCCGGCAGGGAGACCGCGTCCGAGGCGGCCGCCGTCGACCCGAACATGACACGCCCCGTCTGGGCCATGATCGCCAACCACTACACCCGGCGCCGCGGCCTCGACGCCCCGTACCTCACCCGGGTCGCGGCCCGGTCGGCACCCGAGGGCGGTGGCGGCGACTACGGCCCCAACAGCGGCGGCTACGACCAGCTCGGCTTCGGCACCCTGGCCTTCACCCGGGACCGGGCCACCCCCGCCGAGGCGGCGGCGCCCCCGTCGGCGCCGGGCGGCACGGCGGACACGGGTTCCGCAACGGGATCCGGCTCATCGGCGAAGCGGGGCGGCACCTCCGGGTCCTCGGGGTCCTCCCCGTCCTCCTCGCCCCCCTCGTCGGCGGGCGCCCAGGGCGGACGCGGCGCGGACCTGGCCGCGACCGGCCTCTCCGACGTCCCGGCCTGGACCGTGGCCGGCGGTGTCGCGGCCCTCGCCGGCGGTCTGCTCCTGCTGCGGCGCCGCGACCGCTCCGGCGGTCCGTCCGAGGAGTGACGGGGCCGCGCGCAACGTCCTCGCAACCTGACGGGGCGTTGACTGCGGCCATGGATGTGGTCCCGCGTGTAGAGCTGACCCCCGCGGCCGCCGACCTGCTCCGGCGGCTGCGGGCGGCCCACGGCCCGCTGATGTTCCACCAGTCGGGCGGCTGCTGCGACGGCAGCGCCCCCATGTGCTACCCGGACGGCGAGTTCCGTACGGGCGACTCGGACGTCCTCCTCGCGGAACTGGAGGTCGACGGGGTCGACGAGGCGGTGGGCTTCTGGATGTCCCGCGGCCAGTACGAGGTGTGGAGCCACACCCGGCTCATCGTCGACGTCGTCCCCGGCCGGGGCAGCGGCTTCTCCCTGGAGGCACCCGAAGGAGTGCGTTTCCTGATCCGTTCCCGCGTCGTCGGCCCGGAGCCGCCGCCCGGCCGGTAGTCGTCTGGTGCACTTCCTTTGGGTCCTGGGACAGTTGACGAGACATCAGGGGGCACCGTGACACGTCGTGGCGGACGGTTCAGGACGGTACTGACGGTTCTCGCGGCATGGAGTGTGCTCACCGGCGCGGCCCTCGTGGGGGCGGCGCCGGCCACCGGCGCGCCCCGGGCCGCCGACCTCGCGCCGGGCGTCGCGTACTCCGAGTTCGACGTGACGGGCGCGCAGGGTGTGGCGCACGCCCATGTGCTGAGCGTCGATCTGCGGGATCGCCGGGTGGGTGTCGGCCTGCTGTACCCGGGGGCGGTGGCCGCGCGGCAGACCGTGTCCCGGATGGCGACCGCCGCGGGCGCCGTGGCCGGGGTGAACGGCGACTTCTTCAACATCACCGAGGTCCAGCACCCGGGTGTCACCGCCACGGGCGCCTCCGTGGGCCCGGCGATCGCCCGCGGGCACGCCCTCAAGGCCGCCGTGCCGGACGGCCAGCGCTTCGGCCCTGCCCTGCCGCCCGGCACCAGCACCAAGGACGTACTCGGCGTCACGGCCGACGGCGTGGCCCGCCTCGACAGCCTCGCCCTCGACGGTTCCGTCACCACCGCCGGGGGCGACCTTCCGCTCGGCGGCCTCAACCAGTACGCCCTGCCGGTCGGTTCCGTCGGCGCGTTCACCTCCGACTGGGGCACCGTCTCCCGGACGCGGGCCGTGTGCGGCACCGACACCGACCGGGCGGCACCGTGCAGCACCGACGTCCACGAGGTGCTGGTCGCCGGCGGCCGGGTGGTCTCCGTCGCGTCCGCGCCCGGCAGCGGTGCCGTCGCGCCCGGCGCCACGGTCCTGGTCGGCCGTGAGGCGGGCGCCCAGTGGCTGCGCAAGCTCTCCCCCGGCGACCCGGTCCAGGTACGGCACCGCCTGGTGGCGGCGACGGCCCGCACCGCCTACGCCTTCGCGCTCGGCGGCTACCCGGTCCTGCGGTCGGGCCGGCCGCTGCCGGGCCTCGACGACACGGTCTCGGCGGTGCGCACGGCCGCCGGTGTCGCCGAGGACGGCCACCGGCTGCTGCTGCTCGCCCTGGACGGCGCCCCCGCCCACCGGTCCGGCCTCACCGTCGCCGAGGCCGCGGAGGTGATGCGGGGACTGGGCTCGGACGACGCGTTCAGCCTGGACGGCGGCGGCTCCTCCACCCTGGTCGCCCGTGCCGCCGGCGAGAGCGCCGTGACCGTACGGAACCACCCCAGCGCGGGCGAGGAACGCCCCGTGCCGAACGGGATCGGGGTGTTCACCAAGCCGTGACGGCAGAGCGACGGGCGGGGACCCGGCTCATGGTTTGAGGCTGCTGACGATGTCCGCCGTGGCCGTGAGGCCGTTGTGGATGGTCGGCGCCAGGCTCGTGCTCGCCATGGAGAACCCGAGCAGCACACAGACGGCGGCGTGCGAGAGCTTCAGCGCGCCGTTGCGCATGAAGACCACCGCCAGGATCACGAGCAGCAGCACCACAGAGATGGAAATGGCCATCGTCAACCTCCTCCGCCACGCCCACTTCGCGGCATTCGGCCGCAAGTGTGGCGTAGCGGGGGGTTGGTCCGTGCGGCTGACGTGTCCGCCGAACGTGTGGTGTCGGTGGTGTCGCTAGTGCCGTGCCGGGCGTCGCGAGCCGGTGAACCCTTCCGGTCACAGCACTAGCGCGCCCGGTGGGCGTCGAGGAAGGCTTCGAGGCCCGCGAGGTCGTCGGTGTTGAGGTGGTCCACGCCCGCGGCGAGGAGTTCACCCCAGACCGCGTCCCGGTCCGGACCCGCGACGTCCGGCGTGGCCCAGAACCGGACCCGCTGTCCGCGCCCGTGCGCCGTGGAGACGACGGCACGCAGCTTGGCCCGCTCGGCCTCCGGGAACGAACCGGCGCCCCGCCAGGTGAAGTTCAGCGACCAGTTGTCGGAGATCAGCGGGATGAAGGAGGCGGGCGCGGGTGTCGCGCTCACCAGGTCGGCGAGCCGCCCGTCGTAGAAGGCGTGCCGCACGGTCTGCGCCTCCATGGGGACGCGGGCGGCCCGGTCCCCGGAGATCACGGCCGTCACCGGTCCGGGGCGCACCCGGCCGTGAGCGTACGTCGAGAAGAGAGGGCCGTAGCGGCGCAGTTGCCGGTCGAGTTCGAGGTAGGTCGCGGCGCCCTCGGTCTTGATGTCGATGAGGAGTTGCAGCGGCCTTCGGTGTCCCCGGTACACGGAGCCGTGGTGGGCGCGGACGCGGGCGGCGAGCGGCGCCAGGTAGAGGGATTCCAGGGTGCGGGTCGGGTCGAGGTCCTCGGGGTCGTGGGCGACGAGGAGTTGGCCACCGACGAGGAAGATGTCGGCCTCGACGCTGCCGAAGCGGTGGTCGAGGGCGTCGAGGAGGGGGCGCGGGTGCTCGTAGTCGTTGTGCGCGTGGGCCCGCCACAGCGGTCGGGGGCGGTGCCCGCGGTCCTGCGCCGCCAGGGCCTCGGCGGCGGGCAGGGCGAGCGGGCCGGCGAGGGCGGCGCCGAGGGTGGTGAGGGCTCTGCGGCGGGTGGTGAGGGCCATGCTCTGCCTCCCCTGAGGTGGCGTACGGGACCCCAGCGAGTATGGGGTGCCGTACCGCGCAACGAGCATGTACGGGGCAGGAGTTGGCCGGACCGCCGTCGTGCGTTCACCCCGTCCGCGCGGGGCGCGCGGAAAAGCCCGCCCCAGGTGGGACGGGCTCTCCGCACGCTGCCGCGTGCCGCCGCGTGCTTCCTTGGCGCCTTCCGTCGATGGCTGACGGCGGCTGAGGGTGGCTGGCTGCCGGTGGCTCAGGGTGCGCGCAGGTCGACCAGTTCGGCCAGTGCCTCCCGGTGGGCGCCCGCGGTGCCGTACGCGATCGCGTCGGCCTTGGCCCGCTTGAGGTACAGGTGGACCGGGTGCTCCCAGGTCATGCCGATGCCGCCGTGGAGTTGCAGCGCCTCCTCGGCCGCGTGGACGGCCACGGGCGCGGCGAACGCCTGGGCGACGGCCACCGCCACGTCGATGTCGTCGCCGCCGGTGGCGAGCGTGTCGGCCGCGTTGCGGGCGGCCGCCCGCA
>NZ_LIRK01000579.1 GCF_001419765.1 Streptomyces torulosus | reverse complement strand
ACGTCCTGGCGGAGCCGCTCGGCCAGGACGTACGAGGCGTCGGTGAGGCGTTGCAGGGGGTCGAGGCCGGGCCGCCGCGTCGCGGTGCGGGCCGCCCGCCGCAGGTTCTCCGCGGCCACCGCCTGAACGGTCGCGGCCACGGCCGCCTTGTTCTCGAAGTGGAAGTGCAGCGCTCCGGGGCTCACCCCGGCGCCGGCGCTGATCTCGGCCAGCTTCGCCCGGACGTACCCGTGCCGCTCGAAGACCTCCGCGGCCGAGCGCACGAGGGCGTGTCGGGTGTGCAGGGCGCGTTCCTGTTTCAGCACGGCGGGCTCCTCCGGTGGCCTTGTCGCGGTCGTGGGCAGGGTCGGGGACCTGACCACCCATCTATAAAACCAACCATGCGGTTTCTTTTCTACCTCACCTTATCGGTCTGATTCCGACAACTGCGGCACCCTGGCGCGGTGCGCATCGACGGAAGCGTGCATTCAGCTGCGGCCGGAGGGATGGGGCGCCTCGAGATATTGCAAACCAGCACCCCGGTATGTTTTTATCGAAAGGAAGCGACGGGCTTGGGGTGACCCCCCGGGGAAATCGCCCGTTTCCGCGCTGAAACAGACTCCCGCAGCCGTGCCTACATCCCCCGAGGCGCGGCTGCGGGCCGTTTTCGTCCCCGTTTGGCGGCTTCTGAGCCGAGCGTGCGGGGCGCGTGGTCGTGAGGAAACCGGCCACGAGGGGGGCAAAAAAATCCGCGCCCCTGGTATGTTTCTCGGGACGGTTGAGAGGGCCACGGGGGAAAGCAGAGCTGTGGCCCGCCCGTACGGGGAGGAGCGAACACGTCATGAACGTCTCAGGCGCTCACGTCGAAACCACTGACCGCCGGGAAGGGCCCAGGCCGGGCCTGCGCCTGGCCGTCGCGGCGGGCGCCGGGGTGCCGCAGCCCGCCGCCGCCCCCGCCGGGGACCGCGGGGGACCGGCCGGCGACCGAGGGGGCCGGGCGCGGCGGACGGGCGTCGTGGACGTCGACGCGCTCCGCGCGTCCGACTCCCCCCGGCTCGGCGGCGAGAACCGCGACCATGTGCGGGCCCTCGCCGAACAGCAGGAACCGCTGCCGCCGATCCTGGTCCACCACCCGACGATGCGGGTCATCGACGGGATGCACCGGCTCGCCGCGGCCCGGCTGCGCGGCGCCACGACCATCGAGGTCGAGTACTTCGACGGCGACGAGGACGAGGTCTTCGCCCTGTCCGTCGAGCTGAACATCGCGCACGGCCTGCCCCTGTCCCAGGCCGACCGCGCGGCGGCCGCCGAGCGCATCCTCACGACCCACCCGTACTGGTCCGACCGCCGTATCGCCTCCAACGCGGGGCTCGCGCCGAGCACGGTCGCGGCGATCCGGCGCCGTTCAACGAGCCGAACCGACCAGTTGAACGCGCCCCGCGTCGGCCGGGACGGCCGGGTACGGCCGCTGCAGGCCACCGAGGGGCGGCTGCGGGCCAGCCAGGTCATCGCCGCGAACCCCACGGCGTCGCTCCGCGAGATCGCCGAGCGGGCCGGGATCGCCACCGCCACGGCGAAGGACGTACGGGACCGGATCCGCCGCGGTCAGGACCCGGTGCCGCAGGCGCCGCCCGCCAGGCGGGTCGCCACGCGGGACGAGCCGGGGCGCGGGGCCGTGCCGGCCGCCGGTGGCGGTCGCGGAACGGCGCATCTGTCGGCGGCGGCGATCGGGCTGATCCTGCCGAACATCTGCAAGGACCCGTCGCTGCGGACGGAGGCGGGGCGGATGCTGCTGCAGATGCTCAGCGTCCACTCGATCGGCGACGAGGCGAAGTGGCAGCGGCTGGCGCGGAGTGTGCCGGGGCATCGGGCGCCGGTGCTGGCGCAGGCGGCGCGGCGTTGTGCCGACCACTGGCTGCGGCTGGCCAATGAATTGGAGATGCGGCGGGGTTGAGGTCTTCGCGCCTGGCCGCCGTGGCGGTTCTTTCGCGGTGGCGGGTGCGGGTTGTTCGTGGCTGGTCGCGCCCACGCGGCGGAGCCGCACGGTGTCAGCGCCCCACGCCCCTTCGGGCGCGGCTTCGGTGGAGCGCGGTTTCTAGGACTCGGAATTCTTATGGAGGAAATCCCCATGGCTGATCACAGTCCCGATCTTCTCGTCGAGACCCCCTGGATCTGGCGGGCCCGGCGGCCCCGGGCCCGGACGCGGCTCATCTGTTTTCCGCATGCCGGGGCCGGGGCCGGGGCGTACGGGGAGTGGGCGCGGTTGCTGCCGGCGGAGGTGGAGCTGGCCGCCGTGCAGCTGCCGGGGCGGCAGAACCGGATCGCCGAGGACCCGGTGACCGAGGTGGGCCCCCTGGTGAAGGTGCTGACGCAGGCGCTGCGGCCCTTCCTCGACGGGGACTTCGCCTTCTTCGGGCACTCCGGCGGCGCGGCGCTCGCGTACGAGGTCGCCAAGGCGCTGCGGGAGAAGGGCGGACCCCGGCCCAGCCGGCTGTTCCTGTCCGCGCAGCCCGCGCCCGGCACCGTCGGCCGGATCCCGGTGATGCACACCCTCTCCGACGAGGAACTCGGCGCCGAGGTCGTCCGGCTGGGCGGGATCGAGCCCGAGATCGCCGAGGACGAGGAGGTCATGGAGGGCCTGCTGCCCACGCTGCGCGCCGACTTCACCCTCTGGGAGCGGCACCGGGTGGAACCGGGGGAGCCGCTGGACACCCCGATCACCGTGCTCAGCGGCGACGCGGACCCGAGGGCGCCCAAGGACACCCTCTACGGCTGGGCAGCGCACACCACCGGCGCCTTCCACACCCGGTTCTATCCCGGCGGCCACTTCTACTTCCTCCACGACCCGACCGAACTGGTCGCCCACCTCAGCCAGGTCCTCACCGGCCAGGCCCCGACCGGCCCGTCCCACGCCGGGTCCTCCCGGCCGGCACCCGAACTCGCGGGGAGCGCGCGATGACCCACACACCCGACCTCACCCCGGGCCTCGACCCCGCCGTCGCCGCCCGCCTCGCCACCGCCACCCGGGCGATACCGGGTGTGCGCGACGCCGCCGTCGTCGTACGGCAGGGGGCACGGACCGTCGACACCGGAGGGGAGGGGGAGGGCGCTCCGCAAACGCCGCGGACGCCGCGGACGCCTCAGGCATCGCCGGCACCGCAGACGTCACCGGCACCGCAGGCGTCATCCGCACAGCCGGCGTCGCAGGCGTCGCTCTCCGACCGGCCCTCCTCCGAGACCTTCGGCGGTGAGCTGCGCATCCCCGAGGGGGCGCCCACCACCCTTCAGGAGGGGCTGCGGCAGGCCGCCGAACTCGCGCCCGAGCAGGGGACCCTGTATCTGCGCAAGGGCAGCGAACCCGACCTCCAGACGTACGCCGAGCTGCTCGTCGAGGCCGAGCGGGTGCTCGCCGGGCTGCGGGCGGCCGGGCTCGCCCCCGGTGACGCGGCCCTCTTCCAGTTCGGGGACCACCGGGCGTACATGACCGCCTTCTGGGCCTGTGTGCTCGGCGGGTTCGTGCCGACGCCGGTGGCCGTGGCGACGACGTACGAGAGCCACAACGAGACCACCCGCAAGCTGCACAACGCCTGGCAGCTGCTCGACCGGCCCGTGATCCTCACGGACCAGGCGACCGCGCCGGCGCTCGGCGCGCTGCACACGCTGTGGGGCGAGCCGGACCTGCGGATCCTCCGGGTCGGTGAACTCCTCGGCCAGGAACGGGACTCCGACTGGTTCGCGACGACCCCGGACTCGCCGGTGATCAACCTGCTCACCTCGGGCAGCACCGGCGTCCCCAAGTGCGTGCAGCACACCAACGCCTCCGTCGCCGCGCGCGAGTGGGCGGTGATCCAGGCACGCGGTTACACCGGCGAGGACGTCAGCCTCATCTGGATGCCGCTCGACCACGTGACGATGGTCTACTACAACGTCCGCGACATGTTCCTGCGGTGCCGGCACGTCAACGGGCGCATCGACGACGTCCTCGGCGACCCGCTGCTCTGGCTGGACTGGATCGACCGGTACGGCGTCACCAACACCTGGGCGCCGAACTTCGCGTACAACCTGGTCAACGAGTGCGCCGACGAGATCGGCCGGCGGAGCTGGGACCTGTCGCGGATGCGGGAGTTCGTCAACGCGGGCGAGCCCGTGGTCGCCGCCACCAGCCACCGCTTCCTCGAACTCCTCGCCCCGCACGGGCTGCGCGCGGACGCCATGGTGCCGTGCTGGGGGATGTCCGAGACCTGCTCCGGCGTCACCTACACCCGGCAGAGCCGCGACGACCGGGAGCTGGGGACGGTCGTCGTCTCGCAGGCGTCCCTCGACGGCGACCTCGTCTACCAGTCGGTCGACGGCAAGGGCGCCGACGCGGTCGCGTTCACCGAGGTCGGCGGGCCCATCCCCGGTGTCACCGTCCGCGTCGTCGACGACCAGGGGCGGACGCTGCCCCAGGACCGGGTCGGCGAACTCCAGATCCGCGGTGTGACGATGCTGCGGCACTACCACGGCAACGCCGAGGCCAACCGGGACGCGTTCACCGACGACGGCTGGTTCCGCACCGGGGACCTCGCCTTCGTGCGGGACGGATCGCTCGTCATCGCCGGGCGGAAGAAGGACCAGATCATCGTGCGGGGCGCCAACTTCGTCGCGCACGAACTGGAGAGCGTCGTCGAACAGGTCGAGGGCGTACGCGTCACGTTCTCGGCGGCGGCCGGGGTCCGCGAGCCCGGCGAGGGCTCCGACCGGCTGGTGATCTTCTTCGTGCCGGTGCGCTGGGACGCCGAGTCGCTCGCCCGCACCTTCCAGGACGTACGGGCCGCGCTGGTCCGGGAGGCGGGGATCGCCCCCGACGTGGTCGTGCCCGTCACGGACGCCGAGTTCCCGAAGACCGCGAGCGGCAAGATCCAGCGGGCCGCGCTCGTCGCCGACCTGCGGGCCGGACGGTTCGCCGACCGCATCGCCGACGAGGAGCAGGACACCGAGGACTCCGGTACGTGGTTCTTCCGCCGACAGTGGTCGCGGCTGCCCGCCGCGCAGGCCCCCGCCGACAGCGGCTCCTCCCGGCTGGTGTTCTCCGCCGACTGCGGCACACGGGTCGTGTTCGCCGAGGAGGAGCAGCTCGCCGCGCTCGGCCTGGACGACGAACCCGCCGTGGTCGTCGGCCGGGGCCGCTCCTTCGCCGAGGTCGACCTCGACCGCTACCGGGTCGCGCCCGGCGACCCCGAGGACCTGCGCCGGGTGCTCACCGACGTCACCGCGCACTACGGGCCCATCGACTCGGTGGTGTTCGCCTGGCCGCTCGACGGCAAGGACGACGAGCCCGCCACCCGGGTCACCGCCGTCAGCACCCAGCTCACCGCGCTGATGGGCGTGCTCGACGAGTTCGGCGCCCCGCTGCTGCTCGTCCTCACCGAGGGCGCCGCCCACGTACGGCCCGGCGACCGCGTCGACCTCGGCGTGTGCGCCCTGCCGGGCCTGATCCGCACGGCCGCCGCCGAGAACCCGCTGATCACCGTGCGGCAGCTCGACCTGCCCGCCGACCGCGCCCAGTGGGCCCGCGCCGTGCGCACCGAACTCGCCGACCCCACCCACACCGGGGTGGTCGCCGCCCGCGAGGGACTGCGCTGGCAGCCGCGGCTGCGCCCCGTCGACGACGAGACCGAGGCCGAGGTCGCACCGCCGCTGGTGCCGGGCGGGCTGTACCTGGTCACCGGCGGTCTCGGCGGGATCGCCAGCGACCTCGCCGGCTACCTGCTGGCCGCCTACGGTGCCCGGCTGCTGCTGGTGGGCCGGTCGCCCGCCGAGGGCGCGAAGGCGGCCCGGCTGCGGGACCTCACCGACCTCGGCGAGGTCACCTACCGGCAGGCCGACATCACCGACCCCGAGCAGCTGAACGCCGCGGTGGCCGCCGCCGAGCAGCGCTGGGGACGCCCCCTCGACGGCGTCCTGCACCTGGCCGCCGCCGATGTCTCCGACCAGTGGCAGAACCTCGAACGGCACACCCTGGCCCGCGAGTCCGAGGACGGCTTCCGCGCCCAGTACGCGGCCAAGGTCGCCGGCACGCTCGCCCTCGCCGACGTCCTGGAGAGCCGCCCGGAGGCCTCCCTGGTCCTCTTCGGCTCGGTGAACGGCGAGTTCGGCGGGCACTCCTTCGGCGCGTACTCCGCCGCCAACGCGTTCCTCGTGGGCTTCGCCGACCACTGGCACCACGAGCGCGGCCGGGACGTGCGCTGCCTCGCCTGGAGCATGTGGGACGACGTCGGCATGAGCCAGGGCCAGTCCACGGCGCCCGCGCGCCGGCGCGGCTTCCGGGCGATCGACCCCGAGCGGGGCCTGCGCTGCTTCCTCACCGCGACGGCGCTGCCGTACCACTACCAGCTCATCGGGCTCGACGCGCGGAACCCCTTCGTCGTGGGCGAGCTGGCGCCGGACGAACTGAGCGTGCGGGAAGTGCTCGTGGCGTACACCACCGACACGGAGGACGGCGCCGACCCGGCCGCCGTGCACGCGGCGCTCGCGCCCGCGCTCGCCGAACTGCCGGTGCCGGTACGGCTCCTCGAAGTCAGCCGTATCCCCAAGGACGGCAGCGGGGCCGTCGACACGACCCAGCTGCTGCTCGACATGGCGCCGCGCCGGGCGGCCCTCGGCCGACGGACGCAGACCCCGCCGGAGGGGGAGCTGGAGCAGCGGATCGCCGCGATCTGGTCCGATGTGCTCGGGCAGAAGACCGTCGGCCGCGACGAGTCCTTCTTCGACCTCGGCGGCAACTCCCTGCGCGCGACCCGCCTGCTGGCCCGAGTCGACACCGAACTCGCCGTCCGCCTCAGCACGCACGAGCTGTACGAGAACCCGACGGTCGAGGGCATGGCGACGAAGGTGGCGGCGGCCACGACGACGACCGAGACGGCCACCCCGACAGCGGCGGGAGCCGCGCGATGACCCGGCGCGGCCCGGCACCCTTACGGGGGGCGATGGGGGCGGCTTCACCGGCCGCCCCCATCGCCCCCCGT
>NZ_LIRK01000578.1 GCF_001419765.1 Streptomyces torulosus | reverse complement strand
CGCATCGCCGGCTTCGCCGGATGCATCGTCGGTCGTGCGTCGGCCGTCACGCCGGACCTCCGCCTCGGAGGAGGTAGTTGGGGCCGGTCGTGTAGTGCTTGTTGATGTCGGCGGCACCCGAGCGCTCCTTGCTGAGCAGGGTCCCCGCGGTCACCATCGCCTTCACCGGCAGTTCGGGGGCGTTGAGCACCCGCTCCCGCAGTGCGGTGGCCGCGTCGCCGCCGAGCCGGTCGACGGCCTCGGTGAGCCGGTCCCGTACGAGGTCCAGCAGCACCGGGAGCGGGGCGCGACCGTGGCGGGCGAGGGCGAACGCGTAGGCGCCCGCGCAGAGGTGCACGGTGATCGTGGTGAACACGTCGGCCACCGCCCGGTCGCCGGGGGCGAAGGTCCGGTCGTCGTCGAAGCCCCAGGTACCGCCGCCGAGTGTGGCGGTCAGCCGGGTGCTGTTGACGCGGGGGCCGTCGTTGTCCTTCAGCAGCAGCCGCAGTTCACCGGGGGCGGGGCCGAACACCAGGGAGATGTTCTGCTGATGGGACTCCAGCGCTATGCCGTACCCGAAGAGGGTCGTCTGCCAGTCGAACAGCAGGGTGAGCACCGCGTCGAGCAGGGCTGTCACATCACCGCCGTGGTGGCGTGCGGCGAGATGGTCGACGACCAGGCCGCCGCCGGGCGCCTCGGCGAGGAGGGCGGCCATCGGGACGACGGCGGAGTCGTCGAGGTCCCCCGGGTAGCGGCGGCACAGGACGGCGAGCAGTTCGTGCCCGGCGTGCGCGTACACCGTCTCGTCGGCGTGCAGCACCCTGCCCCGGAAACGGGGTTCGCGGTCGATCACCGCCTCCAGCAGCCGCTGGCCGGCGGCGCCGTCGACGAGGGTGCCGGGCTTGACGGAACGCTTGTTGCGCAGGCCCAGGGTCGAGGTCGCCAGCGGGAGTTTGAGGTGCAGGGAGGGAGCGGCGGTCGGGGCGACCGTGCGCATCGACAGGGTGGGGACGACATCGAGGTACGGCCAGTCGGCGAGTACGGCCCGGCCCGCGAGTCCGGTCTCGCGCAGCGCGGCGTCGAGGGGCGCGCCGACGGTCGACGGGTGGACGGGCAGGGCGACATGGGTGCGGTCGAGGTCGGCGAGACCGAGGGCGGAGGGGGTGGGCCATCCGTCCGGGAGCTGCCCGGCGACGGTGACCGACTCGCGGGGCAGGGCGAGCCACTGGAGTCGGAACTCGGGGTGGAACTCGGGTGCGTATGCGAGGAGTTGCCGCTCGTCGAGGCCCGCGCGACCCCGTGCGGTCGGGTAGACGGGGTGGTCGAGTCGGGCGGCGAGGGTCTCGTACGCCAGCTGGCCGCGCAGCCCGGTCCATTCGGCGAGGTCGGTGCCGTACAGCTCGCCGAGCCCGTCGGCGACCTCCTCGGCGGTGTCGTGGTGCAGCCGTGTCGCCACGAGGGTCTGGCGGCACTCCTCGGCGAAGGCGTCGAAGCCGCCGTGGTCGACGGGGTCGGCCAGGGCGCGCAGTTGGGCGAGGGCACTCGCGCAGGTCGGGTACGCGGTGCCGTCCGACTCCCGGAGGAGCAGCGGCAGCCTGGCGGCGTACACCTGCTGGAAGCCGTCCTCGGTGACGGGGAGCAGCAGGGCGTCGTCGCCGACGGGCAGACGCAGCCAGGGGCCGTCCGGCCGCTCGACGAGGGTGCTGTCCTCCCGCAGCCCGACGACGTTCTCGCGGAGGAGGGCGCTGAGCACGCGGGTGAGGAGGGCGGCCTCGACGGGGTCGGCGGGGTCGGCGGAGGCGAGGGAGTGGGGCGCCTGGGGG
>NZ_LIRK01000577.1 GCF_001419765.1 Streptomyces torulosus | reverse complement strand
CGCCCTACCCGTCCCTCTCCACCAACGTAAGCAGCGACGCCTCCGGCGGGCAGGCGAAGCGGACCGGGGTGTAGCGGTTGGTGCCGCAGCCCGCGGAGACGTGCATGTAGGCCGTGTGGTCGCCGACCGTGTGCGTGGAGAGGCCCTTGACGCGGTCCGTGTCGAGGTCGCAGTTGGTGACGAGCGCCCCGTAGAAGGGGATGCACAGCTGTCCGCCGTGGGTGTGGCCGGCCAGGATCAAGGGGTAGCCGTCGGCGGTGAACGCGTCCAGCGACCGCAGGTACGGCGCGTGGACCACGCCGAGGGAGAGGTCGGCCGACTCGGAGGGGCCGCCGGCGACCCGGTCGTAGCGGTCCCGCTTGATGTGCGGGTCGTCCAGGCCGGCGAGCTCCACCGACATGCCCTCGATCTTCAGCGTGCCGCGGGTGTTCGTGAGGTTGAGCCAGCCCGCGCCGTCGAAGCCGTCCCGCAGGTCCTCCCACGGGTTGTGGATCGCGCCGACCGCCGGCTTGTTGCCGTTCAGGCCGTGGCGGCCCTGCGCCTTCTCCATCAGGTACCGCGCGGGGTTGCGCAGCTTGGGGCCGTAGTAGTCGTTCGACCCGAAGACATACGCGCCCGGGAACTCCATCAGCGGGCCCAGCGCGTCCAGCACCTCCGGGACGCCCTCGGTGTCCGACAGGTTGTCCCCGGTGTTGATCACGAAGTCGGGGCGCAGCCCGGCCAGGGAACGCAGCCAGCGCTGCTTCTTGCGCTGGCCGCTCACCATGTGGATGTCGGAGACCTGGAGTATGCGCAGCGGTCGCATGCCCGGTGGCAGCACCGGCACCGTCACCCGCCGCAGCCGGAACGAACGGGCCTCGAAACCCGCCGCGTACAACACACCGGCGGCACCGGCCGCCGCGATCCCCAGAGGTACTCCGTAACGCGCTCGCATGCGTCCATCGTGTCAGACCCCGGCGAGGCGCCGCGCAGCCTGTGGACAACCGTGCCGCGGTAGCACCGACGCCAACTCGGCCTGTGGACAACCGACTCCGGGCCCGCCCTCCCGAACCGCCCCCGTTCCGCACACACCAGCGAAATCAAGGCGCGCCTCCCGCACCACACCTGCGACAATCAACCGCATGACCACGCTCAAGTCGAAGCTGCAGGAAGACCTCAACGCCGCGATCAAGGAGCGCGACGAGCTCCGCTCCTCGACGCTCCGGCTGACGCTCGCCGCGATCACCAAGGAGGAGGTCGCCGGTAAGGAGAAGCGCGAGCTCTCCGACGACGAGGTCCTCAAGGTGATCACCAAGGAGGCCAAGAAGCGCCGCGAGGCCGCGGACGCGTTCGCCCAGGGTGGTCGCGCCGAGTCTGCGGAGCGGGAGAAGGCCGAGGGCGAGATCCTCGCCGAGTACCTGCCCAAGCAGCTCTCCGACGAGGAGCTGAAGCAGATCGTCGTCCAGGCCGTCGAGGAGGCGAAGGCGGCCGGCGCCGAGGGCCCCCGCGCGATGGGTCAGGTCATGAAGATCGTCAACCCGAAGGTCGCCGGTCTCGCCGAGGGTGGCCGCGTCGCCGCGATCGTCAAGCAGCAGCTCGCGGGCTGACCAGGAGCGCTCGAGCCGCTCGAGCGATTGGGCTTTTGAGCCCAGCCCCTGGCCCTTCGGGGCCTCCGGCCCCCGAGTGGCTGTGTCTCCGAGCCCGGCCTCAGTCCTCCAGGCCTAGAGCGGTGAGCCCTCCGGTGCTCCGGGCCCCGGGCTGTCCGGGCCCGGCGCGGCTGTTCCTCCGAGCGACGGAGCCTGCGGTCACGCCAGCCGTACGGCGGTGGGGCGCCCCTTCCCAGAAGGGGCGCCCCACCGCCGTATCCACAGGTGCCCGGGCCCGTCGGCCCCGGCGGAGGAACTCAGCCGCCGAAGCCTCCGCCGCCGTTCCCGTTGCCCCTGTTCCCGCCGTTCGTCTGGCCCTGGATCCAGCCCTCGGGGATGGTGAACTCGGGGGTCGGGAAGGTACCGCCGTCGGTGCCGCCGATGAAGCCGTCGTCGCCTCCGCCTCCGTTGCCGTTCCCACCGCCGTTGCCGTTCCCGTCGTTGTCGTCGTCGCGGTCGCGATCGCGTTCGCGCGGACGGTCCTCGGGGAGCGGGACGGTGGTGAAGCCGGGGGCGGGCTCGCCGGCCAGCGCGCCGGCCATCATGTCGCGCCAGATCGGGCCCGGGACCTTGCCACCGAAGACCTTGCCGTAGCCGACACCGCCGATGGTGATGTTCACCATGCGGCGCTCGTGGGCCGGGTCGCCGACCCAGACCGCGCCCGCCATGTTCGGGGTGTAGCCCACGAACCAGGCCGCGTAACGGCCGTCCGTCGTACCGGTCTTACCGGCGCTCGGGCGGCTCGGGCCAAGACCCGCCTCCGTACCCGTACCGTCCTCGACCACGCCCTTCAGCAGGGTGTTGATGGTGTCGGCGGTGTTCTCCGACATCGCGCGGGAGCACGTCGACTTCGGGACCTCCAGCGACTTCGACTTCTCGCCGACCCGCTGGGTGATCGACTCGATGGCGATCGGCGTGCAGTACATACCGCGCGCGGCGAACGTCGCGTACGCGTTGGCCATGGTCAGCGGGGACATCTCCTGGGTGCCCAGCGCGATCGACGGGTTCTGGCCCATCTTCGCGCCGTCGGCCCGGTCGACGCCCATCTTCCCGGCCATCTCCGTCACAGGACAGATGCCGATGTCCGCGATCATCTGGACGAAGTAGGTGTTGACCGAGAGCGCGGTCGCCTTCCGCAGCGAGTACGGGCCGACCTCGGCCGTGTTCTCGTTGGTGAGCTTGGTGCCGTCCGTGTTCACCCAGTTCTTGCCGCCGCACACCGAGATCGGGCTCGGATACTCCATCTCGTACGGCGCGGAGTACGACTTGCCCGGGGACATGCCGCCCTCCAGGGCCGCCGCGGCCACGATCGGCTTGAACGTCGAACCGGGCTGGTAGCCCGCGCCGCCGCCCATGCTCTTGTCGACCGAGAGATTTATCGTCGTCTCGTTCTGCTTGACGTCCATGCCGTACGGCCGGGACTGGCCCATCGCGAGGATCTTGCCGGTGCCGGGCTCCACGACGGTGGCCGCGGTCGCCACCTCGTCCTTCTGGTAGACGTGGTCCTTGATGGACCGCTGGGTGGACTTCTGGGCCTTCGGGTCCATCGTCGTCCGGATCGTGAGGCCGCCCTGGTTCCAGGTCTTGGCCCGGTCCTTCTTCGTCTTGCCGAAGACCGGATCGTTCAGGAAGACCTCACGGACGTAGTCGCAGAAGAAGCCCGCGCCCTTGACGGCCGTGATGCAGCCGTTCTTCGGCTTGCTGACGTCCAGGCCGAGCGGCTTCTCCTTGGCCTTGTCGGCCTCCGACTGGGAGATGTCGCCCACCTCGGCCATGCGCTGCAGCACGACATTGCGCCGCTTGGTGGCCTCCTGCGGGTCGTTCACCGGGTCGTAGCGGCTCGGTGACTGCACGATGCCGGCGAGGAGGGCGGCCTCCTGGACATCCAGGTCCTTGGCCGACTTGGAGAAGTAGCGGCGGGAGGCCGCCTCGACGCCGTAGGCCTGCTGACCGAAGAACGTGATGTTGAGGTAGTTCTCGAGGATCTTCTTCTTGCCGAGCTCTTCCTCGAGCTGGATCGCGTACTTCAGCTCGCGGATCTTGCGGCCGAGGGTCTGCTGGGTGGCCTCGGCGACCTTCGTCGGGTCATCACCGGCCTCCTCCACCGCCACGTTCTTCACCAATTGCTGCGTCAACGTGGACGCGCCCTGGGTGACGCCGCCGTCCTGCGCGTTCCGGTTGAGTGCGCGCAGCACGCCCTTCAGGTCGATCGCGCCGTGCTGGTAGAACCGCGCGTCCTCGATGGCGACGATCGCCTTCTGCATGTACGGCGAGATCTTCTTGAGATCGACCACCGTACGGTCGCGGGAGTAGACGCTGGCGATCTGGTCGCCCTTGCTGTCCAGGATCGTGGTGCGCTGGCTCAGCGGGGGCTGCTTGAGGTTGGTCGGGAGCTCGTCGAATCCCTCGACCGACCCCTTGGCGGCCAGCCCCAGGGCACCGACGGCGGGCAGCGCGATGCCCGCCATGACGGCGCCCGCGAGCACGCTGACACCGAGGAACTTGGCGGCCTGCTGCGTGGAGGACAGACCACCGCCCGAGCGCTTGTTTGGCATGGAGGCAGCCTACGTTCTCATTCGCCGGACACACGTATAGGCCTTGGCCTAAGCTGCTCTCAACTGTCACAACCGTTGGCCCTTGTATCAAGTACGTCCGGCGAGCCCGAATCGTTCCGACGTTCTTCCGATTTTTTTCCAGGGCTGCGTCCGAATTCGCCTTGTGTGTCATTCGGTGTCCGTTGTGGCGTATGTCAACTGTCCCGATCTGTCGGGATAGTCACGTATGCCCTCGGGTCACTCCCGCGGGTGATCTGCCGCTTACGCATAGTCCGTTCGGGCCATTCAAGATTGGGCCCGAAGGGGGTGTTGCGCTGTGCCCTCCTTCCGTAACGTCCTCAACTGGCGGCGGTGAATATGCCGCTGCCGCCGTGGGGGAGCCTCGATTCGGGAGAGGACGGCGCCGGTATGGGCTGGGTAACCGACTGGAGTGCGCAGGCTGCCTGTCGCACTACCGATCCGGATGAACTGTTCGTTCAAGGAGCAGCGCAGAACAGGGCCAAGGCGGTGTGCACCGGATGCCCGGTGCGGACGGAGTGCCTGGCGGACGCGCTGGACAACCGCGTCGAATTCGGCGTGTGGGGAGGAATGACGGAGCGCGAGCGCCGCGCACTGCTGCGCAGGCGACCGACTGTCACCTCGTGGCGCCGTCTCCTCGAGACCGCGCGCACGGAGTACGAGCGTGGCGCGGGGATCCTGCCGCTCGACGATGACGAGATGTACGAGAACTACGCGGCGGTGAGCTAGAGGACGAGACCCCTTGCGGGTCCCGTCCGTCCAGGGCGCCCTTGAGGTGTCGGCGCGTCGGGCAGGTGTGCCGGCTCTCGGGTGCCCCGAGACACCGTTCAGCCGTAGGGATGCTGATCGTTCGTCGGTCAGTCGTCCGTGGTGGGCAGTTCCGGCCGTACGGTCGCGAGTCGGTCCCCGATGTCCCGCAGGCCAGCCAGGTCGTGGACATCGCCGGGCAGCGCGGCCACTTCGGCCACCGCCACCTCGGGATGCAGCGCGGTGAACCGGTCACGCGTGCGCTGCTCGCGGGAGAGCAGCCGCATCCGCTCGGCGTGCAGCCTGAGCAGACCTGCGGTCAGCGTCTCGACGGCGCGGTCCGGGGCGGGGGAGCCGTCCTGGGCGCCGGTGGATGCGGGAGATTCTGAACTGCCGGACGTGTCGGGAGAGTTACGAACTGCTTTCCCGTCCATCTGATCCACAATGCGGGGCTCGTCAAGATTTTCCGCGGCGGCGAGCGCGCGCTCGGCGGACAGCTGGGCCGCGCCGCTGCCGTGGACGCGGTTGAGCACCAGACCGGCCAGCGGCATGTCCTCGGCGGCCAGCCGCTCCACGAAGTACGCCGCCTCCCGCAACGCGTCCCGCTCCGGCGCGGCCACCACCAGGAACGCCGTACCGGGCGCCTGGAGCAGCTTGTACGTGGCGTCCGCGCGGGTACGGAAACCGCCGAACATGGAATCCATCGCGGCCACGAACGTCTGTACGTCCTTGAGCAGTTGACCGCCGAGGAGCTTGCCCAGGGCGCCCGTCATCATCGACATGCCGACGTTCAGGAACTTCATCCCGGCCCGTCCGCCGACCTTCGCGGGCGCCAGCAGCACCCGGATCAGCTTGCCGTCCAGGAACGAGCCGAGCCGCTTAGGTGCGTCCAGGAAGTCCAGCGCCGAACGGGACGGCGGGGTGTCGACGATGATCAGGTCCCACTCGTCGCGGGACCGCAACTGGCCCAGCTTCTCCATCGCCATGTACTCCTGCGTGCCCGCGAAGCCGGCGGAGAGCGACTGGTAGAAGGGGTTGCTCAGGATCGCCGACGCCCGGTCGGGGTCCGCGTGCGCCTCGACGATCTCGTCGAACGTGCGCTTCATGTCGAGCATCATGGCGTGCAGTTCGCCGCCCGCCCGTCGCCCACCGTCCTCGGCCGAGCCGTTGGGCGAGACCTCTCGCCGGTCCTCTATGCCCTTCACCCGGCGCGGGGTGTTGTCCAGCGAGTCGATGCCCATCGACTGGGCGAGCCGCCGGGCCGGGTCGATGGTCAGCACGACCACCTTCCGACCGCGCTCCGCGGCCCGCAGCCCCAGGGCCGCCGCCGTGGTCGTCTTGCCGACACCGCCCGCGCCGCAGCACACCACGATGCGGGTCTCGGGGTCGTCGAGCAGCGGGTCGATCGCGAGGGGGCGGATCGAGTTGATCGCCCGGTGTCCGTCAGGGGCGTGGGCCGATTCGTGCGGGGCGGCGGCCGGGTCCGAAGTCATGAGATCCCTTGCTGACGCAGTTCCGTGGCCAGTTCGTACAGTCCCGCCAGGTCCATGCCCTCGGCGAGCAGCGGCAGTTCGTGCAGCGGCAGGCCCAGCTCGCCGAGGACACCCCGCTGCTCGTGCTCCAGCGTGTACCGCTCGGCGTACTCCTCGGCCTGCGCGAGCAGTGGCTCCACCAGACGCTCGGCGTTGCCGCCGCGCCGGGCGCCGCCGAGGCCGGCCGTGGACAGCGACTTGGCGACGGCCGTACGCGGCACCGCGCGCGCCAGCTCCAGCTCGTCGAAGTCCAGCAGCTCGGGCCGCACCATGTTGACGATGATCCGCCCCACCGGCAGCTTCGCCGCCCGCAGTTCGGCGATCCCGTCGGCCGTCTCCTGGACGGGCATCTCCTCCAGCAGCGTCACCAGGTGCACCGCCGTCTCCGGCGACTTCAGCACCCGCATGACCGCCTGGGCCTGATTGTGTATCGGGCCGATCTTCGCGAGCCCCGCCACCTCGTCGTTCACGTTCAGGAAGCGCGTGATCCGGCCGGTGGGCGGGGCGTCCATCACCACGTAGTCGTAGGTGTACCGCCCGCTCTTCTCCTTGCGGCGCACCGCCTCGCACGCCTTGCCGGTCAGGAGGACGTCCCTGAGGCCGGGCGCGATCGTGGTGGCGAAGTCGATCGCGCCGAGCTTCTTCAGGGCCCGGCCCGCACCGCCGAGCTTGTAGAACATCTGGAGGTAGTCCAACAGGGCCAGTTCGGGGTCGATGGCCAGCGCGTACACCTCCCCGCCCCCGGGAGCCACCGCGATCTTCCGCTCCTCGTACGGAAGGGCTTCCGTCTCGAAGAGCTGTGCGATGCCCTGTCTGCCCTCGACCTCGACCAGGAGGGTGCGCTTCCCCTCGGTCGCGAGGGCGAGCGCGAGTGCGGCGGCGACCGTGGTCTTTCCGGTCCCGCCCTTGCCGCTGACGACCTGGAGCCTGCTCACGTATTCGAGCCTAACCAGTCCGCGCGCGGCATACGCGGGAGGCTGTGGACAACTCCGCCCCACATGGCCGTCCGGACCTCCCCGGGGCAGCGGCGGAACCGGTGCCGGCCAGGGGCTAAAGTCGGCCGCATGACCAAGAAGTGGGAATACGCGACCGTGCCGCTGCTCGTCCATGCCACGAAGCAGATCCTGGACACCTGGGGCGAGGACGGCTGGGAGCTCGTCCAGGTCGTGCCCGGGCCGAACAACCCCGAGCAGCTCGTCGCCTACCTGAAGCGCGAGAAGTCGGCATGAGCGCCGTCGAGGCCAAGCTCGCGGAACTCGGGCTGAGCCTGCCCGAGGTGGTCCCGCCGCTCGCCGCGTACCAGCCGGCCGTGCAGTCCGGGGTGTACGTGTACACCGCCGGTCAGCTCCCGATGGTGGACGGCAAGCTGCCCGTCACCGGCAAGGTCGGCGCGGAGGTCACCCCCGAGGAGGCCAAGGACCTCGCCCGCACCTGCGCCCTGAACGCCCTCGCCGCCGTGAAGTCGGTCGCGGGCGACCTCGACCGCGTGGCCCGCGTCGTGAAGGTCGTCGGCTTCGTCGCCTCGGCCGCGGACTTCACCGGCCAGCCCGCCGTGCTCAACGGCGCGAGCGAGCTCCTCGGCGCCGTCCTCGGCGACAAGGGCGTGCACGCGCGCAGCGCGGTCGGTGTGGCCGTGCTGCCGCTGGACGCGCCGGTCGAGGTGGAGATCCAGGTGGAGCTCACGTCGGCGTGACCACCCCCGTGCCCCCTCGGCAGCCACAAGATCGCGGGGGCTCACTCGAACATCCGGCCGTCACGGGTTAGCCTCCGCCCATGGCAAACGGGCAGTGGTACCCACCCGAGTGGCCGGATCGCATCCGCCGGCTCGCGGCCGGCACGCTGACACCGGTGACCCCCAGGCGGGCCGCCACCGTCATGCTGCTCAAGGACACGGCCGACACCCCGGTCGTGCACATGCTGCGCAGACGCGCCTCCATGGCCTTCGCCGGGGGCGCGTACGCGTATCCGGGCGGCGGGGTCGACCCGCGCGACGACGACCACCGGATCCGCTGGGCGGGCCCCACGCGCGCGTGGTGGGCCGACCGGCTCGGTGTCGACGAGGCCGGCGCCCAGGCGATCGTCTGCGCGGCTGTCCGCGAGACGTACGAGGAGGCCGGGGTCCTGCTCGCCGGCCCCACCCCCGACACGGTGGTCGGGGACACCACCGGCGACGACTGGGAGGCGGACCGCGCCGCCGTGGCCGCCCGGGACCTGTCCTTCGCGGAGTTCCTGGACCGCCGGGGCCTGGTCCTGCGCTCGGACCTGCTCGGCGCCTGGACCCGCTGGATCACCCCCGAGTTCGAGGCCCGCCGCTACGACACCTGGTTCTTCGTGGCGGCCCTCCCGCAGGGCCAGCGCACCCGCAACGCCTCCACGGAGGCCGACCGCACCGTGTGGATCCGCCCCCGCGAGGCCGCCGAGGGCTACGACAAGGGCGAGCTGCTGATGATGCCGCCCACCATCGCGACCCTGCGTCAGCTCACGGCGTACGACTCGGCCGCCGGTGCGCTCGCCGCGGCACCCGGCCGCGATCTGACCCCGGTGCTCGCCCGCGCCCGTCTGGAGAACGACGAAGTGATCCTCTCCTGGCCCGGCCACGACGAGTTCACCAAACGCATTCCGTCCGGCGGAGGCCCCGCATGACCGACGCAGCAGCCCTCCCCGGACAGCCGAGGGGCGGCGTCCTCTCGGGGCCCGCCACCACGCGCGCGGTGAACGTCCTCGCGCCCAACGCGTCCGCGATGACCCTCGACGGAACCAACACCTGGATCGTCTCCGAGCCCGACTCCGACCTGGCGGTCGTGATCGACCCCGGCCCCCTGGACGACGGGCACCTGCGCAAGGTCGTCGAGACGGCGGAGAGGGCCGGCAAGCGCGTCGCGCTGACCCTGCTCACGCACGGCCACCCCGACCACGCGGAGGGCGCCGCGCGCTTCGCCGAGCTGACCCGGACGAACGTACGGGCCCTCGACCCGGCCCTGAGGCTCGGCGACGAGGGACTCGGCGCGGGCGACGTGGTGAGCGTCGACGGCCTGGAACTGCGCGTCGTCCCCACGCCCGGCCACACCGCCGACTCCCTCTGCTTCCACCTCCCGGCCGACCGGGCCGTCCTGACGGGCGACACCGTCCTCGGCCGCGGTACGACGGTCGTGGCCCACCCCGACGGCCGTCTCGGCGACTACCTCGACTCCCTCCGGCGCCTCAGGTCCCTCACGGTGGACGACGGCGTCCACACCGTCCTGCCCGGCCACGGCCCCGTCCTCGACGACGCCCAGGGGGTCGTCGAGTACTACCTCGCCCACCGCGCCCACCGACTGGCCCAGGTCGAGACGGCGGTCGAGGACGGCTACGGCACGCCCGGCGAGGTGGTCGCCCACGTTTACGCCGACGTCGACCGCTCCCTCTGGCCGGCCGCGGAACTGTCGGTACGCGCGCAGATGGAGTACCTGACCGATCATGGCCTGATCTGAGAGCGCGGGCCCGGACGGCCTCCCGGCGGCATGAGCGGCCCGCTGCGGCCCGGAAGCGCGCCGGAGGCCGCCGGATGCCACCGGAGGTGCGGCAGGGGCCTGAGGGGCCCCAGGAGGCCTGACGGGGCCTCTGGGGGTAAGAGCGAGGCTGAGGGGCTCAGGAGGGCCGACGAGGCCACTGGGACCCGTGGGGGCGACCGAGCCGCGGGAACCCGTCGGTCATCAGCTCCTCGCTCGGCTCCTCGGCCGGCACCTCACCCGTCGTCCGGACGGGGTGCCTTGACGCCGTGCACGCGCGCGTACTCCTCGGCCAGCCAGGGCCCGAGATCGTCGACGTAGAACCGCAGCAGGGCTTCATGCCCCTCGGGGTCGGCGTCCGGGGCGTACGCGGCGGCCGCCGCCGCCCTCATCCGGTCGGCCCGCTCGGGGTAGTACTCGCCGAAGGCCTCCGCCATCTCGTGGAGGTCGCTGGTCCAGCCGTTCCAGCGGGGCATGACGAGGGTGAACCCGGTCCGGACGAGGCGGCGGGAGCAGGAGCGCACGAGGGAGCGCCGGGCCTCGGGGGTGGACGCGTCGGCGACGCGATCCCGCCAGCGGGGCAGCAGCCGCGCCAGGTCGCCGTTGGTCTCGCGGGCGAGGAGGGAGTCAGGCCGGTACCGGGGCAGGTCCTCGGCGAGGTCCTGGCCCAGCAACGGGGTGCACAGGCAGGCCACGAACCACCCCAGGTCGTAGCGCTCCGGATCACTGAGCACCCTGGCCCGGCTGACGAGCAGCGTCCCCGCCCCGTCGATCTGCGGGAACTCCCGGTCCAGCGCCTCGTCCAGGGCTCCGGCCTCCGCCCGGTCCGCGTCGGTGGGCTCGTCCCGCAGCACCACCAGCAGGTCGAAGTCACTGCGGCCGGGGCGGGCGGTGCCACGGGGGATCGACCCGTAGAGGTACGCGCTGTGCAGCCGCGCCCCGAACACCTCCAGCACCCGGTCCCGAGCGGCGGCCACCACCCCCCGAAACC
>NZ_LIRK01000576.1 GCF_001419765.1 Streptomyces torulosus | reverse complement strand
GGTGGACCACATCCGCATCGAACGCTTCGGCTGACCCCGGCCCACCGCCGGGCCGGCCCGACACCGCCCGACAGCGAATGAACCGGCCCGGCGGTGGGCCGGGGTCAGCCGAAGCGTTCGATGCGGATGTGGTCCACCGGCTGGCCGGCCTGGACCAGGAGTCGTGACGCGTGCTCCGCGAACGCGTTCGAGCCGCACACGTACGCCTCCCAGCCGCCCGCCGGCCGCTCCGCCAGCAGCGGTGCCACATGGGCGGCTGACAGCCTGCCCACCGGCACGCCCTCGGGCGCCCGGCGCGTGAACACGGGCGTCGTCTCCGTGCCGTACTCCCGCGCGTAGAGCAGCTCCTCGGGCGCCCGCGCGGACACCAGCAGCCTCAGGGGCACGTCGAGGCCGCGTACCCGGTGGTGGCGGATCATCGACATCAGCGGTACGACACCGGAGCCGGCGCCGATCAGCAGCGCGGGCCGGTCGCCGGGCCAGGCGAAGAACCCGCTGAGCGGGCCGCGCACCTCCACCTCGTCTCCGGGCCGGGCCTCGGTGTGGAACCACCCGGAGACCTCGCCGCCCTCCACGTGGTCCAGGGTCAGCTCGATGTGGCCCGTGTCGTCCGGCGGCGACGCCAGCGAGTAGTGGCGCTGGGTCCGGTATCCGTCCTCGGCGGTCAGCCGCAGCATCAGATGCTGGCCCGGCAGATGCCCCGCCCAGCCCGGCACCGCGAACCGGAACGTGGCGACCCGAGCCGTCTCGCGCCGGATCTCCGTCAACGTCGCCGTCTGCCAGAGCGCCGCCGCCCCACTGCTCACGGCGATCCGCCCGGGCACGGCGAACCGCGTGGGCGGCGTGAACCCGGGGGCGGTCATCCTCCCGGCCTCCGCGACCGTCGCGGTCGTCGTGATCGTCGTGGACGTTCCCGGCTGTGTCGCCGCCGCTGTCTCAGTCACCGGAGTACCGCTGCTCCTCCCACGGGTTGCCCCGCGCGTGATAGCCGTTCTGCTCCCAGAAGCCGGGCTCGTCGTGGTCGAGGAGTCGGATGCCCGCGATCCACTTGGCGCTCTTCCAGAAGTACAGGTGCGGCACCAGCAGCCGGGCCGGGCCACCGTGCTCAGCGGGCAGCGGCTCGCCCCCGTACTCCCAGGCGATCCAAGCGCGCCCGCCGGTGAGGTCGGCGAGCGGCAGGTTCGTGGTGTAGCCGCTGTGGGAGTACGCGACCGCGTGCGTGGCACAGGCGTCGGGCCGCACCGCGTCCAGGAACACGTCCAGCGAGACACCCCCGAAGCGCACCCCGAACTTCGACCAGCTCGTCACACAGTGGATGTCTCCCTCGTACACCGACCCGGGCAGCGCGTGCGCCGCGTCCCAGTCCCAGGTGTGCGGCCGCTCCACCAGCCCGTCGATCCGGAACGTCCAGTCGGCGGGCGCCAGGTCGGGTGTGACCTCGGCGGACAGTACCGGCCAGTCGTCACCCGCGTCGTACTGGCCGGGCGGCAGCCCCGGATCGCTGACGCGGGGGCGCCCGGTGAAACCTCGGGTGACGTTCATACGAGTCCAACATGACGACGGCGGTGACAGCTGAGTCATACAACCGTACGTGTCCGGAGCGCGTGCTCGATCACCGGGGCGGGCCGTGATCATTGCGGCCGTATGAACTCTTCGCCGCCCCGGGAATAGCGGCTCCGCGATCCCCCTTGCCGCTATCGGCCGGCCCGGTCGTGAACACGTCGGTGGCCGGAGGACAGCGGAGGAGAACGGAGAGCGCATGACCGAGTACGCGAGCGACCTCAGGGGCGCGGACACCGTGCCGCACGTCCTCGACAACCCCGCCCTCGCCTCCCTCACCGGGCCGCACGCCCACTTCGCCGAGCGGTCCGGCCGGGTGCTGCGCTACCCCGTCGACGTCTCGCCGTGGCTCGCCCTGCCCCACCACCCCGATACCCGCGACTGGGCCGACCTGGCCGCCCTGGCCGGCCCCGGCGCGGAGGTCGCGGTCCCCGCCTACAGCGGGAGCTTCCCGGCCGACTGGGAGGTCACGTTCGACCTCGAGGGCGTCCAGTTCGTGGACGACGGGATCGCCGCCGCCCCGGACGCCGAGGCCGTACCGCTCGGCCCGGGCGACGTGCCCGAGATGCTCGACCTCGTGGAACGCACCCAGCCGGGCCCCTTCCTGCCCCGCACGATCGAACTCGGCACCTATCTCGGCATCCGCCGGGGCGGCGCGCTGATCGCGATGGCCGGCGAGCGGCTGCACCCGCCGGGCTGGACCGAGATCAGCGCGGTCTGCACCGACCCGGCCTTCCGGGGCGAAGGGCTCGCCACCCGGCTGATCCACGCCGTCGCCCACGGTATCCGCGAGCGGGGCGAGACCCCGTTCCTGCACACCGCCGCGACCAACACCCACGCCATCCGCCTCTACGAGTCCCTCGGCTTCCGGCTGCGCCGCACGACCCGGTTCATGGCGGCCCGCGTGCCCGCGGTGGAGGCGGGGGAGGAGCGCGTCGGCGTGTGACGGGGGTGGCCGAGGACCGGGCGCGTGCGGGGGCGCGGCGCTCCGGACGGCCCGTCGTGACCATGGGGTAGGGTGACCGGGCCAGTCGCCACGGGACCGAGGAGGTGAGACCCATTACCGCTGTGTCAGGTCGGGTGCTCTCACCTCAACACCGCGCGGTGCACGGCCGGTAGGCCACCGCGGGAGCGCCCTTCGGCCCACCGAAAGGCTCTCGGCTGTCATGCCACCTCTCTCCACCGCCTCCGTCGTCGCGGCCCTGCGCGCCGCGGGCTGCGTCTTCGCCGAAGAAGAGGCGGAGTTGATCCTCACCACCGCACGGACCCCGGACGACGTCACCGCCATGGTCGACCGCCGCGTCTGCGGCGTCCCCCTCGAAGTCGTCCTCGGCTGGGCCGAGTTCGCCGGCCTGCGCATCGCCGTCGACCCCGGTGTGTTCGTGCCCCGCCGCCGCACCGAGTTCCTCGTCGAGCGCGCCCTCGCCGCCGTCCCCCACGCCTCGGTCGTCGTCGACCTGTGCTGCGGTTCGGGAGCGCTGGGCGCCGCCCTGGCCGCGTCGCTCGACGGCACCGAACTGCACGCCGCCGACATCGACCCGGCGGCGGTGCGCTGCGCCCGCCGCAACATCGCCCCGTACGGCGGCCACGCCCACGAGGGCGACCTTTTCACGGCGCTCCCCGCCGGGTTGCGGGGGCGCGTCGACATCCTCGCGGCGAACGTGCCGTACGTCCCGACCGGCGACGTACCGCTACTGCCCGGCGAGGCCCGCGACCACGAGCCGCTCATCGCCCTCGACGGCGGCACGGACGGTCTCGACGTCCTGCGCCGGGTCGCCGCCGAAGCACCGCGGTGGCTCGCCCCCGGCGGCTGTCTGCTCGTCGAGACCAGCGAACGCCAGGAACCGCAGGCAGCCGAGGTCCTCCGCGGCGCCGGCCTCCTCGCCGGTACGGCCGTCTCGGAGGAGAGAGCCGCCCACGTGGTGACCGGCACCAGACCTACGGGCAGCTGACCGGCACCAGACCTACAGGCAGCTGACCGGCTCCACACCTACGGGCACCTCGTGTGGCCTTGCCCTCAACCATTGTGCAACTAGTTGCATAAACCGCGTGGCGTCGTCTACAACCTTGGTGACGACGCCACGCATGGAGGCCCCGATGAGCCGTTACCCCCACCTGCTGAGCCCTCTCGACCTGGGCTTCACCACGCTCCCCAACCGTGTGCTCATGGGCTCCATGCACGTCGGTCTGGAGGAGGCGGAGCGCGGCTTCGAGCGGATGGCGGAGTTCTACGCGGCCCGGGCGCGCGGGGGAGTGGGCCTCATCGTCACCGGCGGCATCGCGCCCAACGAGGCCGGACGCCCCTACGAGGGCGGCGCCAAGCTCACCACCGACGCCGAGGCCGACCAGCACCGCGAGATCACCGACGCCGTCCACCGTGAGGGCGGCCGTATCGCGATGCAGATCCTGCACTTCGGGCGGTACGCCTACCACGCCGATCTCGTCGCCCCGAGCGCCCTCCAGGCCCCGATCAGCCCGTTCGTGCCGCACGCCCTCACCGACGCCGAGGTCGAGCAGACCATCGACGACTACGCGCGGGCGGCCCGGCTCGCCCGGCAGGCCGGGTACGACGGCGTCGAGATCATGGGCTCCGAGGGCTATCTGATCAACGAGTTCATCGCCGCCGGGACCAACCACCGCGACGACCGCTGGGGCGGCTCGTACGAGAACCGCATGCGCTTCCCCGTGGAGATCGTGCGCCGGGTGCGCGAGGCGGTCGGCGAGGACTTCATCGTCGTGTACCGGCTGTCGATGCTCGACCTGGTGCCCGGTGGCTCCAGCCTCGACGAGGTGGTCACCCTGGCGAAGGCCGTCGAGGCCGCCGGCGCCACCCTCATCAACACCGGTATCGGCTGGCACGAGGCCCGCATCCCCACCATCGCGACCTCGGTGCCGCGTGGCGCGTACACCTGGGTCACCAAGAAGCTCATGGGTGAGGTGTCCGTCCCCCTCGTCACCACCAACCGCATCAACACCCCGGAACTGGCGGAGGAGTTGCTGGCCGACGGATACGCCGACATGGTGTCCATGGCCCGCCCGATGCTCGCCGACCCGGACTTCGTGAACAAGGCCGTCGAGGGCCGGCCGGAGGCCATCAACACCTGCATCGGCTGCAACCAGGCCTGCCTCGACCACACCTTCAGCGGCAAGATCACCTCCTGCCTGGTCAACCCGCGCGCCTGCCACGAGACCGAGCTGGTGCTGTCGCCGACCCGGCTGCGCAAGCGGATCGCGGTCGTCGGCGCGGGCCCCGCGGGCCTCGCCTGCGCCGTGAGCGCCGCCGAACGCGGCCACGACGTCACCCTCTTCGACGCCGCGAGCGAGATCGGCGGCCAGCTCAACGTGGCCCGCAAGGTCCCCGGCAAGCAGGAGTTCGACGAGACCCTGCGCTACTTCCGCCACCAGCTCGACACCCACGGCGTCGACGTACGGCTCGACACCCCCGTCAGGGCCGACGATCTCACCGCGTACGACGAGGTCGTCGTCGCCACCGGCGTCACCCCTCGCACCCCCGACCTGCCGGGCGTCGACCACCCCAAGGTCGTCGGCTACCTCGACGTCCTGCGGGACGGCGCGCCGGTAGGTGACCGGGTCGCCGTCCTGGGCGCCGGCGGCATCGGCTTCGACGTCGCCGAGTACCTGACCGACGGCGGGGAGAAGACGAGCGAGGACCCGGCTGCGTACTTCCGCCAGTGGGGCGTCGACATGGACTACCGTGCCCCCGGCGGCCTCGCCGCCCCCGAGTGCCCGGCCCCGCCGCGCTCGGTCCACCTCCTCCAGCGCAAGACCTCCAAGGTCGGCGCGGGCCTCGGCAAGACCACCGGCTGGATCCACCGCACCGAGCTGAAGCACCGGGGTGTCGTCATGGTCCCCGGCGTGCAGTACGACCTGATCGACGACGCCGGGCTGCACGTCACCGTCGACGGCGTCCGCCAGGTCCTGGAGGTCGACACGGTCGTGCTCTGCACCGGCCAGGAACCGCGCCGCGACCTCTACGACACCCTCGTCGCCGCCGGACGGACCGCGCACCTCATCGGCGGCGCGGACGTGGCGGCCGAACTGGACGCCAAGCGCGCGATCAAGCAGGGGACGGAACTGGCGGCGCGGCTGTAGCGGGACGAGCGGGGCGGCTGCAGCAGGACGGGCAGGGTGGGGAGTGCGGCGAGTCCGTGCGGAGCGTGGAGGGGCCGGTGCTCATCGGCCCTTCCTAGGATGAGCGCATGTCACTCCCGCACGCGATCCTCACCGCCCTGCTCGAAAAGCCCTCGTCGGGCCTGGAGCTGACCCGGCGGTTCGACAGGTCGATCGGCTACTTCTGGTCGGCGACGCACCAGCAGATCTATCGCGAGCTGGGAAAACTGGAGGGCGAGGGGTACATCCGCGCCCTGCCCGCCGAACGGCCCGCCCGGGGGCAGAAGAAGAGTTACGAGGTCCTCCCGGCGGGCCGTGAGGAACTGGCCCGCTGGACCTCCGCCCCCCAGGAGCCCAGGCCGTGGCGTGACGCCCTGTTCGTCCGGCTGCGGGCCGCGGCGGTCGTCGGCACCACCGGCCTGGAGGACGATCTGCGGCGCCATCTCACCCTGCACGAGCGGAAGTTGGCGGAGTACGGGGAGATCGAGAAGCGGGACTTCGGGCCGGGCAGGGACTCCGCCCAGGACCGCCTCCAGCATCTGATCCTGCGGGCCGGCATCGACCTGGAGACCTTCTGGACCCAGTGGCTGCGGAACGCCCTGACGGAGTTCGAGCGCCTCCCGGACGGCGGAACTTCGGATGCCGGAGTGCCGGACGCCGGTGGGGGAGCGGGGGCGGAGCGGGCGTAGCCCGGCCGGGCCGTCGGAGCGCGAGCAGGCGGTCGTCCGGTGTCGCACGGCGACCGCCCGCCCGGTGTTCACAGCCGGTGCGGCTTGGCCCGGCGGCGCAGGTACCAGACCGCGGCCACCGTGCCGGCGGCCACCAGCGCGCCACCGCCCACCAGGGTGACGGTGCCGTACTCCTCGCTGGCACCGCCCATACCGCCCATGACGCCCCGGGAGGGCGAGGCGGTCGCGGAGATCGTGGGGGTGGCGGCGGTGACGATGACGGACTGGGTGCCCGCCGTGGTCCCGTCCCGGCACACCACGATCACGGTGTAGGTCCCCGGGGTCACATTGGTCCACGAGGCCGACTGGCTGGTGCTCGTGCCCACGAGGGTCGTCTGGCGCCCCTGGGAGAAGTTCGCCTGCCCGCTCGCGAGCAGGGAGGCCGTACCGAACGCGCCGTTGGTGCTGTTCGGGCAATCGCTGGTGGTGACGGTGACCGAGGACCCGGTGGTGCTCACCGAGATCCCCGTGGGGACGGCGGCCGACGGCGTGGCCAGGGCGATCGGCAGCGCGGCGGCCGCCATGGTCAGGCCGGAGCGGAGGAGTAGCTGAGACATGCGCATGGGTCTGCCCTCCGGCGGCACGGTCGGCGGCACATCCCTTGCGCCGCCGGGGAACGAGGACCCGTGCTGCCTCAGGGCGAGCCAACGTGCCTTACGCCGCGTCCGCATGCGGACAGCCACCGGGCAGGTGACGGATTCCGCCGTGCGGGGGACGTCCTCACCCTCCGGTGGTCACCGTCCGCTCCGCCGAGAAACCTCCCCAGGTGCCGTCCGGCAGCTTCGCCCGGATCCGCACCCGGTGGGTCACCCCGGCCTCCCGGCCCGCGTAGAAGCTGTACGTGGCCCGGCCCCGCGGCGGGGTCCCGCCCCAGGCGAGCGTGGTGGCCGGTCGCCCGTCGAGCTGGATCTCGTACTCCGTGACCACCCCGTCGGCGTGCGGCGGCACCCACGACAGTTCGATGGAGTACGCCCCGTCGCTGAGGCGCGTGCCGGCGCGGAAGGCGGTGGGCGCGGTGCCCGGCCCGTCGCCCGCCCCCGGCCGGCCCTCCTCCTGCCCGTCCCTCTGCTCGGTGCTGAGCGGCACGACCCGGCTCACCGGTGAGAGATTGTCCGCCGCGTCCCGCGCCCGCACGGTGAAGGAGTAACGGGTGCCGGGCCGCAACCCCGTGACCACGGCCGCGGTCTGCTCCCCGCCCACGCTGTGGATCTTCGAGTCGCCTTGCAGGATGTCGTACGACACCACGTCCCGGTCGTCGGTGGACCGCTCCCAGGACAGCTGGACCGCCGTGCCTCCGAGCACCCGGCCGTCGAGGCGGGCGGGGCGGCTGGGGGGCCGCCGGTCGGCGGCGCCGGCGGCGGGAGTGGTGGCCCGCACCTGGGCGCTGGGCGGCCCGAGGTCCCCCGTGATACTGCGGGCCCGGACCGTGAACACATACGTGGTGGACGGTCGCAGTCGGGTGACGTCCACCATGTGCGCGTCGCCGGGCACGTCCTTCACCTTCCTTTCGCCGCGGTACACCTCGTACCCGGCGACGCCCGGCTCGCCGGACACCCGGTTCCACATGACGTGCACGCTGGTCGCGCTGCCCGCGGCGGCGGTGACCCCCGGGGGAGCGGGCGGCATACGGCGACCGGGGCTCTCCCGCATCCCGCAGGAGACGGTGAGGAGCAACGAGCCGCAGACCACCAGGACCGGCAACGACACCGGCACGGGAACGCGTCGCACGATCCAGCCCCCTCGATCGTCGGCTCCTCGGAAGAAGGAGCGCAGGCGGTACGGGTGAGCAGGTGTCATGACGCCCCCTGCCACCGGATTGGTCTGTACCTATCCTCCGTATGTATGCCACGCTGACGCGCCCACATCAAGAGGGTGGGGACGAGGTGCAGGGGTGAGCGCTCGGTTCACGGCGCGCCCCGGGGCTACGTATGCTGGTGTTCTGACGCGGCGTGAACTCGCCCGCACGGCCGGGGAGTTCGCGTCGTACGGTGCGGGCCGCTGTCGTCGCCCACCCCGCGCCGACCAGGGCGGCCGAGCGGCCGGGGCCGAGACCGGACCGGGCCCTCGGCCGCGTCCTCGTGCGGAGGACGGTGTGCACCGTCCGGCCCCCTACCAGTGGCCTTCCTCTCCCGCCCCCTCCACCTTGGGGTGGTGAGTGACCGTCAGTGTCCCCCAGGAGAAAGTCCCTTATCGTGCGTGTCCGGTCGTTGACGCTGGCCGCCGCCGGCGCCGCCCTGTTGGCCCCCGTCACCCTGCCCGCTCTGGCCCATCAGCAGTCCATAGAGCGTGAGGGTGCCGTGACGGCCGCGGAGCTGCTGGCGAAGGTCCGTGGCTGCGTCCGGGTGTCGGCGGGGCTCTACCGCAGCGACGCCGGCGCTCCCGCCGACATCCCGGTCTGCGGTATCGACGGCGCGGTGTTCTGGAAGGCCGACATGGACATCGACTGCGACGGCCGCCCGAGCGCGCGCTGCAACCGGACCACCGATCCGTGGTTCCAGCCCACGACCTCCTACCAGCAGTCCGACGGTCGCTACCTCAGCGCCGCGGCTCTGCCGTTCATCGTCCTCCCCGCCCCGAGCTCCCTGTGGGACTACCGCGAGCACGGCATCACGGGGGGTTCGGTCGCCGCCGTCGTCCACGGAGACCGCGTCCAGTACGCCGTCGTCGGCGACAACGGCCCGCAGAACATCATCGGCGAGGCCTCGTACGCCACGGCCGAGGGCCTGGGCATCCGCCCCGACCCCACCACCGGCGGCGTCGCCTCCGGGGTCACCTACATCGTCTTCGAGGGCACCAAGGTCTCCCCGATCGAGGACCACAAGGCGGCGGTGGAACAGGGGGAGGCACTGGCTCGCGAGTTCGTACAACCCTGAAGGCGGTGACCGGACGAGGCCGCACGGGCGGGGAGGCGGGTGATTGGACGAGGGCGTACGGGGGAGGGCTGTGCGGAGAGGGGTGAGCGTAGGCAGGGGCCTGCCCGCCCTGGAGTGTGCGGGCGGGGCGGCCCCGACGCTGTCATGCCTTCCGGTACGTGTACGCCTCCGACGCGGCGGCGGCGACCGCCGCGAGGTCGGCGCCGGTGGAGGCGGTGACGACCGCGGCGACGGCGCCCTCGACGAACGGCGCGTCGACCAGACGGGTGTCCTCAGGGAGTTCGTCGCCCTCGGCGAGCAGGGCCTTCACGGTGAGGACGGCGCTGCCGAGGTCCGTGAGGACGGCGACGCCGGCGCCCCGGTCCACGGCCGCGGCAGCCGCCGCGATCAACTCGGCGCTGGTGCCGAGCCCGCCGTCCGCGGTGCCGCCCGCCGGGGCGACCGGTACATCGGTGCCCGCGCCCGCGAGCCCCCGCGCCAACTCGGCCACCGAGGAGGCCACGGCGGCGCTGTGCGAGACCAGCACGATGCCGACCGGCTTCTGGTCAGCCACGGGAGCCCTCCGCGGTGTCGGCGAGCGCCGCGACGAGCAGCGCGGCGGACGTGGCGCCGGGATCCTGGTGCCCGATGCTGCGCTCACCGAGATAGCTGGCACGCCCCTTGCGGGCCTGCAACGGTGTGGTCGCCAGGGCGCCCTCCTCGGCGGCGGTCCGCGCCGCGGCGAAGGACCGGCCGAGCGCGTCGACGGCCGGGACCAGCGCGTCGATCATCGTCTTGTCGCCCGGTGCCGCCCCGCCGAGCGTCATCACCGCGTCCACACCCGCCCGCAGCGCGGCCGCGAGGTCGGCGTCGCTCACCTCGGCCGCGTCGCCGAGCGCCTTGCCGGTGCGCCGCAGCAGCGTGCCGTACAGCGGACCGGACGCCCCGCCCACCGTGGAGATCAGCTGACGCCCGGCCAGCACGAGCACGGCTCCGGGCGTGTCCGGGGCCTCCTTCTCCAGGACGGACCGGACGGCGGCGAACCCGCGGTGCAGATTGCTGCCGTGGTCGGCGTCCCCGATCGGCGAGTCGAGCGCCGTGAGCCGCTCGGCCTCGCGTTCCACCGAGGCCGCTGTGGCCGTCATCCAACGACGGAAGAAGTCGGCGTCGAGCACGGAATCTCCTTGCGTGGTACGAGAGTCAGCGGACTGAGCCTTGAGGGCCGTACCCCCGCACGTACCGTACGCACCGTGCGGGGGCCGACAGGTCACATCCCCCAGCGCAGCCCCGGCGTCCTCACGGGCGCGTCGTACAGCCGGAGCGTCTCCTCGTCGATCTGGCACAGCGTCACCGAGGCGCCGGCCATGTCGAGGGAGGTGACGTAGTTGCCGACGAGCGTGCGGGCGACGGCGACACCGCGCTCGGTGAGGGCCCGCTGCACCTCGGCGTTGAAGCCGTACAGCTCCAGCAGCGGTGTGGCACCCATGCCGTTGACGAGGAGCAGGACTGGGTTGCGGGGGCTCATGTCGTCCAGGAGGGCGTTCACGGCGAAGTCGGCGATCTCGCGCGAGGTCATCATGGCGCGCCGTTCACGCCCCGGCTCGCCGTGGATGCCGACCCCCAGCTCCAGCTCACCGGCGGGCAGATCGAAGGTGGGGCTGCCCTTGGCCGGGGTCGTACAGGCGCTGAGCGCCACGCCGAAGCTGCGGGAGTTCTCGTTGACCTGCCGGGCCAGGGTCGCGACCCGCTCCAGGGGCTGCCCCTCCTCGGCGGCGGCGCCGGCGATCTTCTCCACGAAGAGGGTGGCACCGGTGCCGCGCCGCCCGGCGGTGTACAGGCTGTCGGTCACGGCGACGTCGTCGTTGACGAGCACCTTGGCGACCTGGATGCCCTCGTCCTCGGCGAGCTCGGCCGCCATGTCGAAATTGAGCACGTCACCGGTGTAGTTCTTCACGATGAACAGCACACCGGCGCCGCTGTCCACGGCCGCCGCGGCCCGCACCATCTGGTCCGGCACGGGCGAGGTGAACACTTCCCCCGGGCAGGCCGCCGACAGCATGCCCGGCCCCACGAACCCGCCGTGCAGCGGCTCGTGCCCCGAACCGCCCCCGGAGACCAGCGCCACCTTCCCGACGACCGGCGCGTCCCGCCGCACGACCACCCGGTTCTCCACATCCACCGTCAACTCGGGATGAGCAGCAGCCATACCCCGCAACGCGTCCGCGACGACGGTCTCCGCGACGTTGATGAGCATCTTCATGGATACCTCCAGATGAGATGAGCAGCCGCCCCTGCCCCGCGTTCCCACAGGCCAGTCGGAGCTTGCTTCCGGGCTCGGTTACGTAGTCGGTCTCGGCGCTTCGTGGCGATCGTAGGCGGACTGTGGCGGACTCGGACGGCCTGAGCTGACGCGACGCCGGCTTCGACAGCGGTTCGTCAGCCGTGAGTGACACCTGGCTCGGCGGTTCCCACGGCCTCAGTCGGAAGTATCGACGCTCAGCGGTGCCCGGGTCACGTGTGCGGCCGCCGCCGGGCGGACGCGTCGCCCCCTCACATGCGTGAGGTGTTGACGAAACTATCCGAGTGGATAACTCTCGTCGGTGTGGGGACGGGAGGCCCTCCCCGGCTCCCCTCCGCCTCGCGCCCGATACGAGGAGTGCCACGCCATGACCGTCACCACCGCCG
>NZ_LIRK01000575.1 GCF_001419765.1 Streptomyces torulosus | reverse complement strand
GCGTCGCCGTCGGCGGCGACGGCGGAGCGCACGCCTCCGGCGACGGAGCCCGCCGCCGGGAAGTCGGCGCCCGCCCGGAAAGCGGCCAAGGCCGCCAAGCCTGCCAAGACCGCCAAGCCTGCCAAGACCGCCAAGCCCGAGTCTCCGACCGCCCTGGTCCGCCGCGCCCGGCGGATCAACCGTGAGCTGGCCGAGGTGTACCCGTACGCCCACCCGGAACTGGACTTCGAGAACCCCTTCCAGCTGATCGTCGCCACGGTCCTGTCCGCCCAGACCACCGATCTGAGGGTCAACCAGACGACGCCGGCCCTCTTCGCGAAGTACCCCACCCCGGAGGACCTCGCCGAGGCCGACCCGGAGGAGGTCGAGGAGATCCTGCGGCCGTGCGGGTTCTTCCGGGCGAAGACGAAGTCGGTGATAGGGCTGTCGAAGGCCCTCGTGGAGAACCACAAGGGCGAGGTCCCCGGCCGCCTGGAGGACCTGGTCAAACTGCCCGGAGTCGGCCGCAAGACCGCCTTCGTCGTGCTGGGCAACGCCTTCGGCCGGCCCGGCATCACCGTCGACACGCACTTCCAGCGGCTCGTACGGCGCTGGAAGTGGACCGAGGAGACCGAGCCGGACAAGATCGAGGCGGCCATCGGGGCGCTCTTCCCGAAGAGCGAGTGGACGATGCTGTCGCACCACGTGATCTTCCACGGCCGCCGTATCTGCCACGCCCGCAAGCCCGCCTGCGGCGCCTGCCCCATCGCTCCGCTCTGCCCGGCGTACGGCGAGGGCGAGACGGACCCGGAGAAGGCCAAGAAGCTGCTCAAGTACGAGAAGGGCGGCTTCCCCGGTCAGCGTCTGAAGCCCCCGCAGTCGTACCTGGACGCGGGCGGCATCCCGGCCCCGCCGCTGGGAGCCGCCGGATGACGTCCCTTCCGGAGCGCACCGCGCCGCCCCCTTCCCGTCCGGGCCCGAACCGCCCACCCGGAACGATCGGTCACGGCGCGGTGCGAGCCCCGAGCCACCCACACGAGGGACTCTCGCCCGCAGCGGAACGATCGGTCGGCCTCCGGGCGTTGGCACGGGAAGAACGACGGGGGTGGCTATGACACGCGCGAGCCGGACGGACGGCGGTACGCACACGGACACGGACCAGGGGCGCCACGCGGCATCCGGGCACCGCGTGCCGCAGCCGCGCCTCGACAGGGCCGGCCTGCCCTCCTGGCTGGACCCGGTCGTCCGCGCCGTCGAGACCGTACAGCCGCTCCAACTGAGCCGCTTCCTGCCGCCGGAGAACGGCTCGGGCCGGCAGTCGGCGGTCCTCATCCTGTTCGGCGAGGGCGACCGCGGCCCCGAGCTGCTGCTGATGGAGCGCGCCGGTTCTCTCAGATCGCACGCCGGGCAGCCGTCCTTCCCGGGCGGCGCCCTCGACCCCGAGGACGGCGACCCGCAGACCGACGGCCCGCTGCGGGCCGCGCTCCGCGAGGCCGAGGAGGAGACCGGCCTCGACCCGCGGGGCGTCCAGCTCTTCGGTGTGCTGCCGAAGCTGTACATCCCGGTGAGCGGCTTCGTCGTGACGCCCGTGCTGGGTTGGTGGCGCGAGCCGAGCCCGGTCCGCGTCGTCGATCCCAACGAGACGGCACGCGTCTTCACCGTTCCCGTGGCGGATCTCACGGATCCCGCCCATCGCGCCACCACCGTCCACCCCAGCGGCCACCGGGGTCCGGCATTTCTGGTCGAATCGGCACTCGTGTGGGGTTTCACGGCAGGTGTGATCGACCGCCTGCTGCACTACTCGGGCTGGGAGCGCCCCTGGGACCGGGGGAAGCAGGTCCCGCTCGACTGGCGCTCATGACAGGGTGTCTGCCGTGCCGCGTCTCGTGGGGAGCGTCCCGTCCCCCGGTCGCCGTGCGGCGGGCCGTACTCCGGGCCGACCTGTAGTGATCGCGAAGTGACGAGGCGAGGCTTGAAGCGGTGAACGTGCTGGACATCCTGTTGCTGGTCGCCGCCGTCTGGTTCGCGATCGTCGGCTTTCGCCAGGGCTTCGTCGTCGGCATCCTGTCGGTGATCGGTTTCCTGGGCGGCGGCCTCGTCGCCGTCTACACCCTCCCGGTCATCTGGGACTGGATGACCGACAACTCCGAGGTCAGCACGGCGGCCGCCGTCGTCGCGGTGGTCGTCGTGATCGTCTGCGCCTCCGTCGGCCAGGCCCTCACCACCCACCTCGGCAACAAGCTGCGCCGGTACATCACCTGGTCCCCGGCCCGCGCCCTGGACGCCACCGGCGGCGCCCTGGTCAACGTGGTGGCGATGCTCCTGGTCGCCTGGCTGATCGGTTCCGCGCTCGCGGGCACGACGCTGCCCACGCTCGGCAAGGAGGTCCGCAACTCCAAGGTGCTGCAGGGCGTGGCCCGGGCCCTGCCCAGCCAGGCGGACACCTGGTTCGCGGACTTCTCCTCGGTCCTCGCGCAGAACGGCTTCCCGCAGGTCTTCAGCCCGTTCGCCAACGAGCAGATCACCGACGTCCAACCCCCCGACCCCGCGCTCGCCAACAGCCCGGTCGCCCAGCGCGCCAAGCGGTCCATCGTCAAGGTGATGGGCACCGCCGAGAGTTGCGGCAAGGTCCTCGAGGGCACCGGCTTCGTCTTCGACGAGCGCCGCGTGATGACCAACGCGCACGTGGTCGGCGGAGTCGACGAACCCACCGTCCAGATAGGGGGCGAGGGCCGCAAGTACGACGCCAAGGTCGTCCTCTACGACTGGGAGCGCGACATCGCCGTCCTGGACGTGCCGGACCTGAACGCGCCGGTGCTGCGGTTCACCGCCGACGACGCCGCCAGCGGCGACGACGCGATCGTCGCCGGCTACCCGGAGAACGGCGCGTACGACGTCCGTCCCGCGCGCGTGCGCGGTCGCATCACCGCCAACGGCCCCGACATCTACCACCGGGGCACGGTCCGCCGTGACGTCTACTCGCTGTACGCGACCGTCCGCCAGGGCAACTCCGGCGGACCGTGCCCCGGTGG
>NZ_LIRK01000574.1 GCF_001419765.1 Streptomyces torulosus | reverse complement strand
CCGCGGCGTCGACCGGCCGGGGGCGGTCCGTGTGCCCGTCCGCTCTGGTCGACGGGTGCGGGAGCCGCGCGGTGACGGCCGTGGCGACCAGCGCCGTCAGCAGATCACGGCGGGCGCTGCCCCACAGGTCGAGGGCGTACGGGTCCTTCTCGGGCGGCAGCTTGGAGAACACCGTCTCGTGGGTCACGAACCGCAGGAACCCGTCCTCGTAACCGGAGTTCGGCAACCATTCCACCTGCGCCAGATCGCCGATGGCGATGATCCGCGGCCCGGTCGCCCGCTTGACCCGGTCGGACGTGTCGTTCCAGTCGATCCTGACCTGCGTGCCGTCGAAGGACACGGTGCCGTCGCTGGACCGTACCGACACCGGCACCGGAGGCCCCGGCAGGAGATACGCCGTGGCGGGCTCCTTCGGGATCTGTTCGAGCAGCAGGGCCTGCCGTATCTCCTCGGCCACGTACTCGGCGACACCCGACCGGTCGAGGTCGACCGTCAGCCGATAGGGGTCGGCCTCGTCCGGCAGCCGCCCACCGGTGGCCTGGAGCAGCGGATCACTGCCCTCACGGAGCCGCAACCGCAGCCGGCCCCGCCTGCGTTCGGGCTCGTAGACAACACCCGACACCGCTTCCAGCGGAACCGCGACCTCCCCGTACGTCTGCCGGAACAGCGCCACGGAACGGTGCGGTCCCGGCGTGATCCGGACCGTGCTTCCGTCGAAGGCCCAGGACCCGTCCCGCTGGATGATCTCGGCCATAGGGAGATTCTCGCAGCCGGGTCAACATGACGACCCGAACTTCACCCCGCGCTCTCCTTGCATGCGACGCCCCTGCCGGGCACGGCCCGCCTTCCGTACGGCACAATTCGCTGTCATCGCGGGGCACGTGTCCGGCCGCACGGCTGTGGTAGTGAGCGGCTGTACGGACGGCGCCCCGCGGGGGCGGTGATGGCGTCGATGACGGTGACGGCGAATGCCGAGGACAGCGCACGCAGAGGCGTGCGCGGCGCGGGAAGGCGGGCTCGGGCGTGGCGGTGCAGGAGGCCAGAGGGGGCATGGGCTCGGCTGCCCATGACGGCGGATGCACGTGCGGGGACTGCCCGCACGGGGCGCGCACGGGACACCGGCGCGCGGTCGCCGAGTTCCTGCTGAAACGCGAGGAGTTCGCCGCCGGACAGGGCCTGCCCGCCGCTGTCGCCCACTCCGCGTCGGCCTCCCGCCAGTGGGTCTCCGACGAGCTCACCCAGTCCGCCGCCGTCGTCGCCGAACGTGGCCGCGTCGAGGGCGAGGCCTGGCTCGGCCGGCTCTGGCTGCGCACGGCGATCGTCGTCTGGGCCGGAGTCGTCACCCTGCTCCTCGTCCAGGCGCTCACCGCGATCGGCGCGGGCTGGACCGTCGCCCGCACCGCCGGCCTGATCGCCGCCCTGCTCGTCGCCGCGGCGCTCACCGGCGCCGGATATCTGCACCGTGCGCGCGGCGGCGCCCTCGCCCCGGTCATCGGCGAGGACAACCGCCTCTCCACGTCCCGCGCGATCGCCGCGAGCTGGGTCCTCTTCGTCGTCTTCTGCGTCCTCGTCCTGGTCGGCCGCCTGGCCGCCGCCTCCGACCACCGCGAACGCGACGCCCTCATCGCCGGCTTCGAACTCGCCCGCGGCGCCGGCATCGTCACCGTCCTCGCCGTGGTCTGCGGCATCGCCGTCCTGGTGCGCCGCGTCGTCGGCCTCCGCGTCCTCGGCCAGCGCCTCCAGAAGGTCCGCGCCCATCGCCCCCGTGCCGCCGACCTCCTCACCGACGACGCCGGCCGGGGCAGCTTCACCGACATCCAGTACGTGACCATCTGCGCCGTCGCCCTGGTCTTCGCGGCGGTACGGCTGGCCCGCCGCCCCGACCAGCTCCCCGACCTCCCCTGGGGCCTCGCCCTCCTCGTCCTCGTCTCCGCAGCCACCTACGTCGCCGGCAAGTACGCCGAGGGCGGCCGCCCCGTCATCCTCTCCGTCGTCCGCGCCCGCGAGGCCGGCGACCTCGACGCGCCCATCCGCAACGGCGACGACATCGAGATCCGCGGCGCCGGCTTCGTCCCGCCCGGCGCGCAGACCGCCGACCGCCTGTCCCGCATGGTCGTCCGTATCGGCCCAGTCCATGTCCACGTCCCCCTCGTCCCCGTCGCCGGCGGCTTCAGCAACCCCACCGACGCGGTCCTCACCGTGCCGGTCCCCGCCGACGTCGAACCCGGCACGGTCGACGTCCAGGTCGTCACCGCGGCCGGAGTCGAGACCAACCGCTACGCCATCGAGGTCTCCGCCGACTGACCCGGGGCGAGGGGGCGGTCCTGTAGCCGATGAGTGGGGCAGCGGCTTCCGCCGTGGCCGCGCTCGCGCGGGCCGTCGCGGACGAGGAACGTCAGCCGGATGCGTCCGACCGGGTGCGTGAGCCGGCTGCGTGAGCCAGGTGCGTGAGCCGGATGCGTCAGCCGGGTGGGCGGGCCAGCAGCCTCGCGGCCGCTTGGGTGGGTCTGTCTTCTGGCCGCCCGGGTGAGGGGGCAGCCTTGTGGCTGCCGGGTCGGGTGGGCGTGTCATGGGGCTGCCGGGTGAGTGCTTCGTTGGGGGTGCCGGGTGCGTCCGGGACGAGGGCCCAGGGCCGAGGGCTGCGGCGGAGGCGCCCTCGAGAGGCGAAGACAGGGGGCGCAGTCTCTGGGTGTCTGTGACGGCTCCGGCCTCTGGGTGACTCCCTGCCAAGGCGAGGCGAGTGGGCCGCAAGCGGGGGCGCGGCGGAAGCGAGGGCGTGGCGGCGATGGGCCGTAGGCAGACCCTCGGGACGAGACCACCCAAGACGGAAAAAGAGTGCCGCACCATTGAGCGCCCCTACCCCTCCGAACGTATCGTCTGTTGAGGGGTCAACGGCACGGCGGACAAGAGGCGGCGCAGACTGATGACTCACGGTACTCGCACGGACTCCCACACCCCCTACCTCGACGGCGGCCACGACTGGCGAGACGCGGCCACCCGCTACGCACTTCTGCCCCTGCGCGTCTTCCTGGGCGTCACCTTCATCTACGCCGGCCTGGACAAACTCACCGACAGCGCGTTCATGGCCGCGTCCGGCTCCGGCTCGATCGGCGACATGATGAGCGCCGCCCGCGATGCCTCAGCCATCCCCGCGATGATCGACATGGCCCTGAAGAACCCCGTCGGCTTCGGCTACGCCATCGCCATCGGTGAACTGGCCGTGGGGATCGGCACCCTCATCGGTCTCCTCGCCCGCCTGGCCGCCCTGGGCGGCGCCCTCATCTCCCTCAGCCTGTGGCTGACGGTCAGCTGGTCGTCCAGCCCGTACTACTACGGCAACGACCTCCCCTACCTCATGGCCTGGATCCCCCTGATCCTCGCCGGCGCCCCCATCCTCTCCGTGGACGCCGCCTTCCGCTCCCGACGCAACAGGCACCGAGCCGGCAGCTACCGCTGACCCGCGCGCTGTCCTCGCGGCTGAAATACGGTCCTTGATCTCTTGCATCCCTGCGCCAACAATGCGCATGACAAAACTGTGGGCGGCCGGAAGGTTTCCGGCCGCCCTTTCGCAAGAGGGGACCCCCACGTGAGAAAGCCTCTCGGTGCCGCGATCTTCGCTCTGGCCTTCGCCGGAGCGGTCGCGACGCCCGCGGTCGCGGCACCTGGCGCCCAGCCCGCGACCGCCCGGCCCGCGACCGCCCAGCCCGTGACCAAGGCGGCCGAGCCGACGCTCCAGGCCGTCAGCCTCGCCGGGACCGTGGCGCTCAGCAACTGCTCCGGCTCGGTCGTCCGTTTCCCCGACTCCGCGGACACCGACCCGGCGCTGGTGCTCTCCAACGGCCACTGCAGCAGCCTGCTGGACCCGGGCGTGGTCATCACCAACCGGCCGGCCAACCGACCGTTCAACCTGCTCGGCTCCTCGGGCACCCAGGTCGCCACGCTTAAGGCGGCCAAGCTCGCGTACGGGACGATGACCGACACGGATGTGGCGATCTACGAGCTCACCACCACCTATGCGGCGATCAAGAGCTCGTACGGGGTGTCCGCGCTGACCCTGCGGGACACGCCCCCGACCGCCGGGACCGCCATCACGGTGGCGTCCGGCGCCTGGAAGAAGCTCCTGGACTGCACCGTCGACGGGTTCCCGCACCGCCTCAAGGAGGGCAAGTGGACCTGGAAGGATTCGGTCCGCTACAGCCCCGCCTGCCAGACCATCGGCGGCACCTCCGGCTCGCCGGTGATCGACCGCTCCACCGGTGAGGTCGTCGCGGTCCACAACACCGGCAACGAGAACGGCGCGTCCTGCACGTTGAACAACCCCTGCGAGGTGGACCAGAGCGGCAACATCACCGTCCGCAAGGGCATCAACTACGCCGCGCAGACCTACCGGATCTCGGCCTGCTTCACGACCGGCAACCAGCTGGACCTGAGCGCCGCCGGCTGCACTCTGCCGAAGCCGTAGGGCTCCGCCGGATCAGCCCGTTCCGGCCCTCGGTGAGGCGACACCGCCCCGCGGCCGTAGGGCGCTGACGGCCGCTCCGGTCCCGGACCGGGGTCCGGAGCGGGGTCCGGAGCGGGGTCCGGGACCGGAGCGGCCGCGTGACGTGTCCGGCGTCGGGTGGCGCTCAGTTCACGTTGACCGCGCTCCAGGCCGCCGCCACCGCGTTGTACTCCGTGCTGCCCGCGCCGTAGAGGTCGCGGGCCGCGTTGAGGGTGGCCGTCCTCGCTCCGGCGTAGTTCGTCGAGGACGTCATGTAGACGGTCAGGGCGCGGTACCAGATCGCGCCGAGCTTGACGCGGCCTATCCCGGTGACGGTCGAGCGGTTGTACGTCGGGGAGTCATAGGTGACCCCGTTGATCGTCTTGGTGCCGCTGCCCTCCGCGAGGAGGTAGGCGAAGTGGTTGGCGACGCCGGACGAGTGGTGGACGCTGATGTTGCCGACCGAACTGCTCCAGTAGTCCACGGAACTGCCGTCCTTGCTCGGCTTGTCCATGTAGCGCAGGGCATCCCGCCCCAGCCCGGAGCGCACGACCTTCTCACCGATCAGATAGTCGCCGATGTCCTGGGCGTTCCCCGCGTAGAACTCCACCAGCGTCCCGAAGATGTCGGACGTCGCCTCGTTCAGGCCGCCGGACTCGCCCGAGTAGACCAGCCTGGCCGTTCTCGAGGTCACGCCGTGGGACATCTCGTGGGCGGCCACGTCCAACCCGACCATCGGCCCGAAGTGGGTGCCGTTACCGTCGCCGTAGGTCATGCAGAAGCAGCCGTCGTTCCAGAAGGCGTTGGAGAGTTTGGTGCCGTAGTGGACGCGGTTGTACGAGCCCTTGCCGTCGTTGCCGATGCCGTTGCGGCCGTGGACGTCCTTGTAGTAGTCCCAGGTCATGTCGCTGCCGTACTGGGCGTCGACGGCGACCGTCGAACGGTCGGCGGTCGTGCCCGTGCCCCAATGGTTGTCGTCGTCCGTGAAGAGGCGGCCGTTGCAGGTGTCGCCACTGCACGCGTCCGTCTTGTCGGCCGCATCAGCGGTGTAGGTGTTGCCGCGCGTCGGGTCCTTGAGCTGGTAGGCCGATCCCGAGAGGGTCGTCTCCAGCGTGACCGTGCCGCTGTACAGGGACTTGCCGTCGCCGGTGGCCGACTCCATGGTGTCCCAGGCGTCGATACGGGCACCGGTGCGTGCATCGGTCAGCAACGTGCGGGCGACCGGGTTGCCGAGCGAGTCCAGCCCGGTGGCCTCCGTACGCCAGGCCAGTCTCGGGGCACCGCGCAGGGCGTCGACGACGAGTTCGGGCTTGGCCTTCACCTGCTTCAGCGCGTCGCCCGGGTTGGCCGCGCGCAGGGCGTTCACGCCGAGGTCGGCCGCCCTGGGGGCCGACACCTTCGGTGTGGTGTTCGGCAGCGAGATCTCCACCCTCGCCGCCCGGTCAGCGCTGCGGTAGGTACCGTCGGGCGCCATGTGTACGACGAAGTCGCCGCCGAGCACAGGGAGTTGCCGGTACGTACGGTCGTAGCGAACGTGCTGGGCGCCGTCCTTGTCCACGATCACGTCACGCACGGAGGTGTCCTGCGCGGAGGTGAGGCCCAGCGACGCGGCCCGGTCGGCGAGGGCCGTCGCCGCATTGTCGAGGGCGGCGGCACGGCTCGGCCTGTCCGCCGCGTCGGCGGCCGGGGAGAGTACGCCGGCCAGAAGTGTGGCTGTGGTCGCTAAGCCGGCGGTGGCGCGACGGGAACCTCGGACGTGCTGCCGAATCCAACTCATCAGTGTCTTCTGTCTCCTGGAGATGGCGCCGCAGGGGAAGCGCCAGTGGCGGTGGGCGCCGGGGGGTGGCACACATGAGGGGGCAC
>NZ_LIRK01000573.1 GCF_001419765.1 Streptomyces torulosus | reverse complement strand
ATCATCCTCACAGTCATAGCGCTGGTGGAGCAGGCTCACCTCTTTCGCGTCGCAGATCAGACGGCCGTTCTGCTGCCCTTCCGCGTACGCGAGCCGCTGGCCCTTCGGTGTCTCCAGCAGCTGCACCGGCCCGTCGAGGCACGCGTGCAGCCCGGCTTCCAGCGGCACGATCTGGAGCGTCACGTTGCGCGGCGCGCTCAGCTCCAGCACATGGTCGAACAGCGCCCGCATCCTTGTGCCGTCGCCGAACCGCCGCCGGAAGACATGCTCCTCGACGATGAAGCTGAACGGGGTCGTCGGCCGCTCGGACAGCATCCGCTGCCGCTCCATCCGCCGGTCCATGAAGCTGTCCAGCTGGTCGTCCGGCGTCACCGGGACGGTCCCCTCGAAGACCGCCCGCGCGTAGTCCCTGGACTGCAACAGTCCCGGCACCACCCTGCATTCATAGGTGCACAGGCTCACCGCGACCCGCTCCAGCCGGGCCCACTGGCGGAACCAGGCCGCCAGGCCCACGTCCCCTCTCCCCCGTGTCACGTACTGGGACGACTTCCGCAGCGCCCCCGTGTTCCCGAGCAGTTCGTCGGCCCGCTCCACATAGGTCACATCCGGCATCCGGCGTCCCTGCTCCACCGACTCCACCGTGTGCTTGGAGAAGCGGACGAGATCCGCGAACTCGGCCCGGCTGTATCCCGCGTGCTCGCGCAGCGCCTGTGTCACGGCGCCCCACGTCCGCAGACTGTCCGAGGGGTCAGGTTCGCGGTCCACCACCGTCCCCTCGTCGGCCGGTGCCGCGTCGTACTCGTTGCCCATGCCGCCGCCCGTCATCCGCGGCCACCTCCGGTCTTCGTGCGCTGTGGCCCCCATGCCCCGACGGCACCAAGACTGACGGGAAGATCTGCGTACTGTCCACAGAATGTGCCCGTACGCTGACGCAGCGTACGGGAACGGCCGGGGCCGTGTGCGGCACGGGCCTGAGGTCTGCCTCGTCCCGGCCGCGGCGGCCGGCGGGGCCCGTCAGTCCGGCAGGTTGCCGTCGCCGCCCAGGTTGGCGACCATGCGGCGCAGGACGTTGACGGTGGTGACGAAGTCGGCCGTGTCGACGCCCTCATGCATCTGCCGATGCACACGTGCGTTGCGTTCCCTGGCCCGAAGGCGCCCGTCCTCACCGGCCTCGGTCAAGGTCATGAGCCCCGCGTCCTCCGTCAGCCAACCGCGGGCGACGAGATCGTCGAAGACACCGTCGAAGTCGATCCCGAGGTCCTCGTACTTCGCCAACCGCTCGATCAGTGTCGCGCGGGTCCACCTACCGGGGTCCCCGGCCACGTGGTTGAGCGTCCACCAGTGCGGCTGCGTGAGGCCCTCCACCGCCAACTGCGCACGGAGGGCGCCGACCACGTGACGGTATGCCTCGCCGGTCCATGAGCCGATGGGCTGGGCGGCCAACTCCTCCTGCGAGTACTCCTTGAGAGTCACGCTCATGTCTCCCTTCTCTCGCGATCGACACAGCGAGATCACCGCAGACCACTCAAGTCTTGCTCGAGGTCGAGGCAGTTGGAACGGCCCCGGGCGGGCTGTCGCGGTCGGCCCGACAAGGTCGGGAACGGCTCGCGCCGGTGGCCGCCCCCCGACGGTCACCGGCGCGATGTGTCACTGGCTCGATGCGTTTCCCGAGCGGACTGTCACTGGCCCGGGGGCGGGAAGGGCACGTCGTCGCAGTTGGGTACGCCCGCGAGCCAGGCCGGGCCCTTGATGTAGATGTTGGTGACCCATGCCTTGTAGTCCGGCAGGTAGGACCAGGCGTCGTTCTCGTAGCCCTCCGCGTTGACCTTCTCCGCGTGCTTCTGGCAGTACACGCGGATGGTGGTCGAGTACGGGAAGGCGTACACGCGCCCGGACGCGATGCGGGGCTCCTCCTTGGTCCACACGTCGGTGCCCCACGTCTGGTGGATGTGGCCGGTGACCTGGCCGGTGTTGACCCGGACGGCACCGAAGTAGTCGCCGCCGAGGCGGACGTCACTGACCATCAGCTTGGTGCCGGACTGCTTGGCCTCGACCATCTTGCCCGCGCCGAGGTAGATGGCGATGTGGTGCAGGTTCCTCTTGTTGCCGTAGGCCAGGAGGTCGCCCGGCAGCAGCGGGGCGAGGCCCTGGGCGGCGGTGAAGCGGGCCGCGGCGCGGTGCGTGTAGTACTGCTGGCTGGCGACGCCGTTGAGGATGTCCGTACCGCCGGCGGCCTGCGCGTACGCGTACCGGACGAGGCCGGAGCAGTCGAAGCCGCGCCGCTCGGGGTCGTGTTCGCTGGCCGGGTCGGTGGGATCGACCTGCCCGTACGTCGCGCCGGGCTGGGCGCCGTGGCCGCCGCCCCACGTGTACCAGGTGCCGGCGGCGACCTCGGCGCAGGCCGCGGCGATCGCCCGCTCGGCGGCGGCCGAGGCGCCCGGCGCGAGGACGCCGCAGCCGGCGGCGGGAGCGGCCGGTGCGGACGGTGCCGCCGCGGCCGTGGACAGCGGCGCGCACAGCAGCAGGGCCATGAGTGCGATCACTGTGCGGATGAGACTGGTCCGGCTCACCATGCCGGAACCCCCGTTTCCTGTCGGTCCGATGAACTGGTGGTGGTCGGGCAGCAGCCTGCTCGACCACCACCCCGCGCGTCGAGATCCGGGCGTCGCCCCATCCCACCGGGCAACGGGAAACACCTGGGAAACCCCTCCCGACCAGGGCTGTTGCCGAGTGCCGCCGAGCGTCGGCGGAGGGCCCGGCGTGTCGCCCGGCGGCGGTGGACGGCCCGGTGGACGGCCGGGGACCGCCCGGCGGAGGCCCGGCGAACGGCCGGCGGACCGCCCGGCGGACGGCCAGTGGACGCCCGGCGAACGGCGGGCGGATTGCCCGGCGGACGGCCAGTGGACGGCCCGGCGAACGGCCGGCGGACCGCCCGGTGGACAGCCCGGTGGAGGCCCCGCGAACGGCTGGCGGACAGCCCGGTGGAGGCCCCGCGAACGGTTGGCGGACCGCCCGGTGGGGCGCCCCGCGGACGGCCAGTGGACGGCCCGGCGAACGGCCGGCGGAGCACCCGGCGGCCGACCGGCGGACGGCCGGCGGACAGCCTGGTGGAGGCCCCGCGAACGGCTGGCGACAGCCCGGTGGAGGCCCCGCGAACGGTTGGCGGACCGCCCGGTGGGGCGCCCCGCGGACGGCCAG
>NZ_LIRK01000572.1 GCF_001419765.1 Streptomyces torulosus | reverse complement strand
CCGCGGCCCCGACGAAGGTCCTGTGGTCGCGTGGCGACGAGGGGTTCGAGGTGCGCGAACTCCAGGCCCGTCTCCGGCAGGTCGCGTGGCTGCACGTCGGGCCGACGGGGACGTACGACGAGCTGACCGTCCAGGCCGTGAAGGGCTTCCAGGGCAAGCGGGGACTGCCGCGGACGGGGCGGACGGACACCGTCACCTGGGCGCGGCTGATGGGGATGACACAGGAGCCCGGCAAGTGGGAGCTGTACGCGTTCGGGGGCCAGTCGGCGGCGGAGCCGGACCCGCGCTGTCTCACGGGCCGGGTGCTGTGCATCAGCAAGACGAGCCGCACCCTGCGCTGGATGGTGAACGGCAACACGCTGACGACGGTCGAGGTGCGGTTCGGCTCGCAGTACACGCCCACCCGCGAAGGCGTCTTCAGCGTCTACTTCAAGTCCCGCGACCACTGGTCGACCCTGTACGACACGGCGATGCCGTACGCGATGTTCTTCAGCGGCGGCCAGGCCGTCCACTACTCGTCCGACTTCGCGGCCCGCGGCTACTACGGCGCCTCGCACGGCTGCGTCAACGTCCGCGACGAGGCGGCGATCGCGCGGCTGTTCGCGCAGGTCAGGAATGGCGACAAGGTGGTCGTCCACTGGTGAGGGACCGAGTGTCGACGGGCCGGAGACCGGGGCGGCGAGGGCCGGTTGCGAAGTGATGTGCGTCACAGGGCGCATAGCGGGAGGGCGCCGGAAGCGTCGCTGGGAGTACGGGGTGACCACGGGGGATTGGGGCGCGGGCGGGACCGGGGGAACGTGTCCCGCCCGCGCCTAGGTGCACGAGCCGTAGGTACGGGGGGAACCCCGGCTCTGTGCGACGGCCGATGACCAGTCGGCTCACTCATTACTGCGGCGGGGCGGCCGAAAGTGTTACCCGTTACGGGAAGGAATTTCTGAGCGGACGGGAAACCGCAGGTCAGGCGCGGCGAGAGGGTGCGTCGGCCGGGCTCGTGCGCAGGTCGACGGCGATCATCGCCGCAGCGCCGCCCTGGCCCCGGTGCTGGTTGCCGCCCTGACCGGAGCCATGGCCGCCGCCGTTGCCGCCCTTGCCGTGGCCGCCGCCCTTGCCGCCGTGGTTCTTGCCGCCGTGGTTGTTGCCGTTGCCCCGGCCGTAGCCCTTGCCCTTGCCGCCGCCCCGGCCGTGGCTCTTGCCGTTGCCGTTGCCGTTGCCGTTGCCGTGCCCGTTGCCCCGGCCGCGGTCGGAGTCGTCGTCCTCGTCGGGGTCGAGCCCGGAGCGGTCCTTCGACCCGGTGCCGGAGGAACCGGCGGAACCCGACACGCCCCCGGTGCCCCGGCCCTTTCCGTGGCCGTCGCCGAAGTTCCTGCCGCCGCCCGCGAGGACGCCGTCGCAGTACTTCTTCAGCCGCCCGCCGTCCTTGCCGCCGGACGCGTCCTCCAGGCTGCGTCGGCGGTCGTCGTCCAGGTCCTTGCCGTTGCGGACGTCGCGGCACGCGGAGAGGACGCTGTTCCACCACTCCGGGGTGAGGCCGCCCTGGTTCCGCCCGCGGTCGTCCGAGGTGTCGTCGTCGGTCCCGTCACCGGAATCCCCGCTGCCGGGGGTGTTGCCGCCGGAGCCGTCACCGCGCGGTGTGGGTTCGCCCCGCGTCCCGCCGCCGGTGTCGCCCTCGGGCGGGGCCTCGCGCGGCGACGGCGACCTCAGCGGCTGGTCCGGCGACTCGGCGGGGGAGGAGACGGAGACGGGGCGTTCCGGTTCCTCGTCCCCGATGGAGCCGACCAGGACACCGCTGCCCGCCGCCAGGACGGCCCCGCCGAACATTCCGCCGGCCAGCGACGCGACCAGCCCGAACCGCGCGGGCCGGCCCCAGCGGGCCCGCCGGCCGTCCGGGGCGGGCCGCCCGAGACGGACGAGCCCGGCGTCGGCGACGGGCGCCGACGTGTGGGTACGGCTGCCCCCCGCGGGCGCGGCGGCCTCGTCCCGCTGCCCGGTGCGGGCGGTCCTGACGGTGCGGAAGGCGGCCAACGCGGCTTCCTCACCCGGAAGTTCGGATCCCGGCGCGGGCTTGGGGGCGGCATCGGCGGCCAGTGCGCCGAGCGTCTCGGCGAGCCGGTCGGCCCGGGAGCGGGTGTCGGGGTCGACGGCGTCGAGCGGCTCGCCACGCAGCAGCCGCTCCGCCACATCGCGGTTCAGCCACTTGTACTGCTCGTCGGCCATCACATGTCCTTCTGCGTCCGCGAACGCATATGCGTCACACCGGCGGACGTAGCCGCGCGGGTACGCGGTTCTCTTGGTGGGGGCACCGCGTCCAGCGAGTCGCCGGATTCCGGATCGGCCTCCGCGGCCGTCTCCGGATTCTCCCCGATCAGCTCCGCGAGCCGTTTCAGCCCCCGGTGCGCGGCCGTCCGTACGGCGCCCGCGCGCTTGCCGAGCGTCTCGGCGGCCGTCTTGGCGTCGAGGCCGACCACCACACGCAGCACCACGGCCTCGGCCTGGTCCTGAGGCAGCTGCGCTATGAGGGACAGGGTGTGGCCGGTGGCGAGTGCCTCCATCGCCTCGCCCGCCGTGTCGGACTCGGCCGCCCGGCCGGTCAACTCGGTCTCGTCGCCGCCTATCGCGGGGCGGCGGCCACGCATGCGTATGTGGTCCAGGGCACGATTGCGGGCGATCCGGGCGGCCCAGCCCCGGAACCGGTCGGCGTCACCGGTGAACCGCTCCAGGTCGCGGGCTATCTGGAGCCACGCCTCGGAGGTGACGTCCTCCGCGTCCGGATCACCGACGAGCGTCCGCACGTACCCGAGCAGCCGTGGATGCACGGCGCGGTACACAGTCCGGAACGCGGTCTCGTCCCCGTCCTGTGCCGCAAGTACCGCGGCGGTCAGCTCCGCGTCGTCCCCCAGCACCGCGCCCCTCTTGCGCCTGAGCCGGCGCCGCTCTCGCGGCCCGGGTTCTCTCCGTCGTGGTTCCGATCAATGGTTGCGGTCTCAACCTCACCGGCGGTCAGAGCTGTGGTCGTCCTCCGCGATCCGGCGCGAATGGCACGTTACGGCCTGAAACCGCTGCCCGTCCATGTCCGTAGAACATGCAACTAACTCGTGATCCGGCGGGGTGTGACACAAATCGGGGGCGCGGCGCTGTAGGTAGTACGGGCCGCCGCGCGGCCCGTGCCGCGCGACGGTCGGGGCCTCTCCTGTGGGGGGTGGCGGCCCCGGCCGTTGCCATCGGCGGAGTCGGCCGGGTGTCTTGCGAGTACGGGGGTCTCGCGAGCACGCCGGCCTTACTTCGTTTCCGGGGCCTTGTCCGCCCCGTCGGCCCGGCCGGGTACGTCCGCGTCCTTCGGCTCGTCCTCCCGGCCACCCTGGTCCGCGTCACTCCCAAGGTCTGTCTGTCCCCCCTGGTCCGCCCGGCCCTTCCGGTCCGCCTCGTCCGAGGTGCCCGGCGCGGTCGGCTCCCCCGCCCCGTCCGGTTTCCCGGTGGCGGCCCCGGCCGGTACGCCCGCGTCGTCGGACTTCCGCCCGGCGTCGGCCCCCGTGGACCGCTCGGTCCCGTCCCGCTTCCCGGCGGAGTCCCCGGCCCGCTGCTTCCGGTCGTCGGCGTCGTCGGCGTCGCCGAGCCGGGCGGCGCAATAGGCGGCGACCTTCTCCGTACCGCCGGCCGCGTCGGTCAGCCGC
>NZ_LIRK01000571.1 GCF_001419765.1 Streptomyces torulosus | reverse complement strand
GGTGACCGGTGTGCCCACGACGTCGGCCGGGTCGACCCGGCCGACGTCGTGGGCACACCGGTCACCGTCTGGACGGATGCCCGGGGCCGGCTGGTGACCGAGCCCGCCGGGGAGGCCCAGGCCCGGCTGCGGGCCGGCCTGGTCGGGGGGCTGGCGGGAATCTTCGTGGCGGCCGTGCCCTTCGCGGGCGGCAGGCTCGTCCGCGGCCGTCTGGAGCGGCGCAGGATGGACCAGTGGGACGAGGCGTGGGAGCGCATCGCCCCCCTGTGGGAGCGCAAGATCTGGTGAGGGCGGAGCGCTGACCGCCGACGGCCGAGCACCGGGCGGCCGGACGAGGCCCGTGGGGGGAGACTCCGTCCGGCCGTGGGGAGCGGACTCACCGGTGGGTGAGGAGCGGCCTCACCTGTAGGTGATGTCCGAGCTGGAGTACAGGCAGTTGGTGCTGTCGGGGCCCGTACCGACGGCCGTGTTGTTGTTGTACTTCTGGCAGGGCACGACCTTGCGACCGCTGTCGTTCAGGATCGTGATCCTGCGCAGGGTCGCCACGTCGCCGCGGTTGACGTTGATGCCGACGAGCCGGGCGGTGGAACCCGTTCCGGTGACCTCGATGTTGTTGAGGTTCACCTTGCGGGTGTACTGCGTGGAGCAGTCGCCGCAGGAGCGGTACAGCGTCTTGAACTCGCTGACCGCGAAGTTGGAGATGTTCAGGGTCCCCGGCCCGTTGTGCTGGAACACCTTGTCCGCGGCCTTCCTGGCGCCGCCGCCGGTCACCGTGTAGGAGGAGCCGCCGCGGAAGGTCGCGGCGTCCTCGCCGACGTCCTCCCACCACACGTTCTGCAGGGTGCAGTTGCCCTCGCAGTGGATGCCGTCGGCGCCGGGGGCGCCGATGATGACGTTCTTCAGCGTCGCGCCGGCCGCGAGCTTGAAGATCGGGTCCTGGCCCTCCTCCTGGCCGTCCCCGGCCAGATCACCGCTGCCGTAGTAGCGCTTCATGCCGCCGTCGCGGACGCCGGACACCGAGATGGTGGAGGTCACCGGCTGGTTGCCGGAGGCCGACGGCCAGGTCGCGGCGCTCGCCGGAGTGGCGCCACTGGTCATGATCATGCCAAACGAAAGACCGAACGCGGCCAGCGTCCCGGTCAGCGCGCGCGTGCGGGCGCGCGTACGTGCCGCAGAAGTCATGTCCCGATTCCTTCTGTCTCCGAGTGGATGGGGGGTTGTCAGAGCTTTCCGGCGCCCGCACCCGACGTCACCGAGGCGACGACGGACGAGGCGGGTTCCGCGGTGTAGCGGTAGGGCGGGGAGGTGAACGTCCCCGTCCGGGAGACCTCGGTGACGGCCCCACCGAGGTCGTTGCCGCGCAGATTGGCGAAGCCGTCCACGTCACTGCTGCGGTTCGTGGTCACAGCGACCTTCGTGTCGCGGAAGACGTTGTTCTCCACGAGCATCTGGGCGCCCATGCGCGAGTGGCAGGCGGTCTCGGCGCCGTCCACGTAGTTGTTGTAGAAGTGCCCGGTGCCGAAGCGCAGGCTCGGGATGCGCGAGTGGACGTCGCTGAAGTGGTTGTGGTGGTACGTCACCTTCAAGTGGCCGGTGTCCTCGGAGGCGTTGTTGTCGCTGTGGCCGACGAGAGAGCCCTTGAAGTGGTTCTTGAAGGTGTTCCAGGACACCGTCACGTCGTCCGAGCCGTGGTTGATGTCCAGCAGGCCGTCGTAGTGGTCCTTGTCGTGATCGCGGTCGGCGGAGAAGGAGTTGTGGTCGATCCACACCCTCGTCGACTCCTGCACGGTGATCCCGTCGGCGGGCGCGACCGGCTTGCTGATGTTCAGGTTGCGGACGACGACATCGGTCTTCTCCTTGATGCGCAGGCCGCCCCCGGTGAACCCGGACGACGCGCCCACGCCCAGCACCGTCGTGCGGGAGCCGATGTCGACCTGGCCACTGAGCGATATCAGGCCGCTGACCCGGACGACCTTCGCCGTGTCACCGGCGACGGCGCTTGTGAAGGCGGCCAGGGTCGAGACGGTGACCGGCGACGCTCCGCCACCGCCGGTGGTCCCGGCGCCGTAGCCGATCGGCGAGCTCTCCGCGGCCCCCGCGGTCTGCGGCAGGGCGATCACCGCGGCCGCCGTGAGAGCGGTCGCCGCGGCCATCGAGGAGGTTCTTCGCGCGTGTGTACGTGGGGGGATGCGTGGGGGGACGATACGCATGCGGGTGCGTCCCTTCAGCTAGTACTGACGGGCCATGTACGTGAACGTCGTGCGTCATGTTGACCGCCGAGGGCGGGCCGGGTGGTCGAGCTGGGGGACTCGACACCCTGGGAAATGCTTGCGTACAGGCAGATGGAGCCCAGGCGCCTCTCTACCGCTCCGGGCGGGCGATGGTGGCGAGTTCACACTGCTGAACGGAACGTAGGGGGCAAGCGCTTTCTAGTCAACGCTTCGCGCAAAAGACCATGGGGCGTCCCAGGTAAATGCGGGCGTCCCGGCCGGCGGGTCCGGCGCATGCGCTCCGGCGGCGCGCCGGGAGCGAATTCTTTCGACGTGTGGGAGCGCTTCCAGGGCGGCCATGTGCATGTCACGATGCTCGGCGGACGCTTCCCTCCCGGCCCGCTGAAGGGACAACGACGTGCCCCGAACCCCCCACCGCACCGCGCGCCGACCGCTCCGAAAAGCCCTCGTCGCGCTGCTCGCCGCCCTGGCGCCGTTACTCGCGACCACGTTCCTCACCGCCCCGGCGGCCTCGGCCGCGCCGCTCCCCGAGCCGTCGTCGCTCGCGCAGGCCGCTCCGGACGCGGGCGCCGCGCGGGACGCGAAGGCCGAGGCGGCGCCCCGCGCGGCGCTCACCCAGATCACCGGCTTCGGGCAGAACCCGAGCAACCTCCAGATGTACCTGTACGTGCCGAACAACGTCGCCAGGAAGCCGGCGATCGTCGTGGCCGTGCACTACTGCACCGGCTCCGGGCCGGCCATGTACAGCGGCACCGAGTACGCCTCGCTCGCCGACCGCTACGGCTTCATCGTGGTGTACCCGTCCGTCACCCGCAGCAGCAAGTGCTTCGACGTCGCCTCGCCGCAGGCGCTGCGCCGGGGCGGCGGCAGCGACCCCGTGGGCATCAAGTCCATGGTCGACTGGACGGTCCGCACCTACAACGCCGACACCAGCAGGATCTTCGCCACCGGCATCTCCTCCGGCGCGATGATGACCAACGTCCTGCTCGGCGTCTACCCGGACGTGTTCGCCGCGGGTGCCGCCTTCGCCGGTGTCCCGTTCGCCTGCTTCGCCACCACCAACGGCTCGGAGTGGAACAGCGAGTGCGCGGGCGGAAGGATCATCCGGTCCCCGCAGGCGTGGGGCGACCTGGTCCGCGGCGCCTACCCCGGCTACAACGGCCCCCGGCCGCGGATGCAGCTGTGGCACGGCACCCAGGACGACGTGCTGCGGTACCCGAACTTCGGGGAGGAGATCAAGCAGTGGACCAATGTGCGCGGCGTCGGCCAGACGCCGAGCGCCACCGACTCACCCCAGAACGGCTGGACCCGCACCCGCTACGGCGGCACCGGTGACCGGGCCCCCGTCGAGGGCATCAGCATGCAGGGCGTCGGCCACAACGTGTACGCCTGGGGCATGGGCCAGCGCGTCCTGACCTTCTTCGGCATCACCGGCCAGTGAATCGTGCCTCAGCCCTAGGCCGGCCTCGGCGGGTGAGGGCTGACCGGCGGACCGTCACCGACCGGCGGACCGTCACCGACCGGGGCGCCCCGCACGGACCCGCGCGCGGCACCGTGATCGCGACGGACGTCACCCGCGACCACGCGCTCGCGCCGGTGCCGGGGCCGGTGCCGGTCACACGATCGCGCCGGGTGCCGACGACGGTCACGTGATCGCGCCGGGCGCCGGGGCCGGCCACCGGGCCGACCGCTCCGGCATCAGCGCCGCACCCACCGCCCGGGCCCTCCACGGGACGGGCAGCGCCTGACCCGCCGGCCCGCCTCGCCATCGCCCACCGCCGGGCGCGCACCGACCGGGTGCGCGCCCGGACACCGCGCGCCTTCGATCACGTTGGCGTCGAGTCACCTCACGCCAGGCTCCTTTCAGCAGAGCCCCGTTCCCGGAGAAAGGCATCGCCCGTGCAGCCGTCCCAGCCGTCGAGCCGTGTGTCGCTCGCCCATCTCGTCGCCGCCTGCGTCCTCGCGCTGGCCCTCGTCGTGACGTCCTCCGCCGTGGTGGCGCTCGTCAGGAGCCCGCAGGGCACCGCCGGTGCCGGCGCCGGTGACACGGCCACGGCCGCCCGGCACTGGGTCAACACCTGGTCGGCGATGCCGCAGCTCACCGAGGCGCACAACATGCCGCCGGCGCCGTTCACCGGCGACCGGGCGGTGCTCGTCGACACCACCCTGCGGCAGACCGTGCGCGTCACCACCGGCGGCGACCGCGTCCGGTTGCGCTTCTCCAACGCCTTCGGCGGCACCGCGCTGCCGCTGACGGCGGTCACCGTCGCCCTCCCCAAGGGCGGGCAGGCCGGGGTCGGCGCCATCGAGCCCGGCACCACCCGGACGGTGACCTTCGGCGGCCGGGACGCCACCACCGTGCCGATCGGCGCCCAGGTCGTCTCCGACCCGCTGGACTTCACGGTGCGGCCCGGCTCCAACCTCACCGTGACCACGTACCTGGCCGAGGGGCAGGCGTCCCTCGCCCTCACCTCGCACCCCGGCTCCCGCACCACCTCCTACCTCCAGCACGGCGACCGCACCCGCGACGACGAGCTCCCCGGGGCCACCCCCACCAACCACTGGTACCTGCTCAGCGACGTCGAGGTCCTCTCCCGGCCCGCCACCACCGCCGTCGCCGTCCTCGGCGACTCGCTGACCGACGGCCGGGGCTCCACCACCAACGGCAACAACCGCTGGCCCGACCAGCTGTTCGACCGCCTGCAGCAGAAGCCCGCCACCCGGGGCATCGCCGTGGTGAACCAGGCCGCCGGCGGCAACCGCGTTCTCAACGACGGCCTCGGCCCCAACGCGCTCGCCCGACTGGACCGCGACATCCTGGCCCACAGCGCCGTCGAACAGCTGATCGTCTTCGAGGGCGTCAACGACATCGGAACGGCCGAGGCCACCCCCGCCGCCCAGCAGCGCGTCACCGCCGACCTCGTCGCCGCCTACGACCAGATCATCGTCCGCGCCCACGCCCAGGGCATCCGCGTGTACGGCGCGACCCTGCTCCCGTTCGACGGCAACACCCCGTACGACGACGTCGGCGGGCACCGCGAGGACGCACGGCAGGCGGTGAACACATGGATCCGCACCAGCGGCCGCTTCGACGCCGTCCTCGACTTCGACCGTGCCGTCCGCGACCCGCAGAACCCGAGCCGGCTCCAGCCGACCCTCCACGACGGCGACTGGCTCCACCTCAACCCGGAGGGCTACCGCGCCCTCGCCGAAGCGGTCCCGTCCCGGCTGCTCCAGCGGAGATGAGGGGGACCGTACGCGCCTCCAGTGTCCCCAGGTGTGCCCGCACGCCGTGACCGAGCGCCTCCGCGACCCCACGCGCCGTACTTCGCCCCATCCAGCCCAGAAGCATGGATGGCGAGCCGATTCGCGGGAACCCGGCTCCCCCGGAAGGGCATCACGCGTGAGGTGAGGGAGAGCCATGGCACAAAATGGCCGGTCGGGTGATGCACAGGCTGAGCGGGGGCGCACCCGGGGGCTCGGACTGCTGACACGTCCGACGGCCGCCGCCACCGGGCTCGCGCTGGCCGGGCCCCGGCTCCTCGCCCGAGGAGCCGGACCCGCCGTCGGCCTGGCCGCGGGAGCGGTGGCCGGAACGGCACGGGCGGGCGTCCGGAGCGTGGACAGCGCCGCGCACGTCGCCCGCAACGCGTTGCCGGGTGGTGCGCGCCCCTGGCGCTCCGGCGCGCGGGCCCATCTCGCGCTGCGGCCCGAGACACCCCAACGGGTTCACCGCGAGGGCGGCACGGAACACGCGGTCCGTAAGGTGGCCGCCGCACTGGCCGAGCGGCCGGACGTGGCGCTCGCCTACTGGGACCGGGGCCTGGCCCGTCTCGTGGTGTCCGCCGCCGAGGAGGCCCTCGGCGACACGGTCGTGGACGAGGCGGTCGCACTCGCCGCCCGGCACGGGCTGTCCCTGGCCGACGAGGACGTCGAGGGATACACCCACCCCGGCGACCCGGCCGGCACCCGGGCCGCCGCGACGGCCCTCGCCGCCGACACCCTCGGCACCGGTGTCGCCCTGGCCGGCTCCTTCCTGCGGCTGCCGCGCTCACCGCGCCTGGTCACGGCGGTGGCGACGCTGCTGCGCGAGAACCCCCGCTTCCGCGCCCTCCTGCGCGACCGGCTCGGCCCGTCCCGCATGGACGTGCTGCTGGCCACGGCCAACGCCGCCGTCCACGCCGCGGGCCAGACCCCGATCGCCCTGCTGCTCGACGGGGCGCTCCGCACCTGCCAGCTGGGGGACACCCTGGCCCGTGCGACCGCCTTCGACACCGTCCACGACCAGGTGTGCACCCCGCGGCGGGTCGGCCTGCCCCCGCGCCCCTCCGTACGGCCGCCCCTGCGG
>NZ_LIRK01000570.1 GCF_001419765.1 Streptomyces torulosus | reverse complement strand
TCGCCGACCTCCTCCGCCGCCAGATCCTCACCGGCGGCTTCGGCTCCGCCACCCTCCCCCACGAGTCCGTCCTCGCCACCGACTACCGCGCGACCCGCAACACCGTCCGCGAGGCCCTGGACCTCCTCCGCGCCGAGGGTCTCGTCGACCGCCTGCCCGGCGTCGGCACGGTCGTCGTCGCCCGGAAGTACCCCCACGGCCTCGACCGCCTGATGGGCCTCGCGGAGACGCTCCGCGAACACGGCACGGTCACCAACGAGGTCCGCACGATGGGCCCCGCCCCGGCCCCCGCCCCCGTGGCCGACCGGCTGCATCTCCCACCCGGCACCGACGTCCTCTACATCGAACGCCTGCGCCGCCTCAACGGCCTCCCCCTCTCCCTCGACCTCACCTACATCCCGCTCACCCTCGGCACCCTCGACCTCGGCACGGCGCTGCTCGGCGCCGACCTGGAGAACACGGACGTCTTCCGCCTGCTGGAGGCGATCACCGGCCGGCCCCTGGGGCACGCCGAGATCACCCTGGAGGCGGTGAACGCGGACACCCACTCCGCCGCCGTGCTCGAAGCCCCGCGCGGCTCGGCCGTCCTGATGCTGGAACGGCTCACCCACCTCGCCGACGGCCACCCCGTCGACCTGGAGTTCATCCGCTTTCGCGGCGACCGCATCGCGATGAGCGGCCTGCTGCACCGCTCCCGGTGACCCCGTAGCCCCGTTCCGCCGAATCCCGTTTCCGCCACCCCCTGTTCCGCGAACCCCTGTTCCGCCCCTCCCTGGAGACAGCCATGCCTTTGGTGCCCCAGCGGGCCGACGTGCCCGTGACCATCGACGAGTCGAAGTGCATCGACGGCTGCACCCTCTGCGTGGACATGTGCCCGCTGGACTCCCTCGCGATCGACGAGAGCAACGGCAAGGCGTACATGCACGTCGACGAGTGCTGGTACTGCGGCCCGTGCGCGGCCCGCTGTCCCACCGGCGCCGTCACGGTCAACATGCCCTATTTGCTCCGCTGAACGCTCCGGTGAGAGGCCACGACTCCCATGAACCCCAACCGCACCCCCTTCACCACGGCGATCGCCGCCGTCGCCACCGCCGTCCTGCTCCTGCCGCTGACGGCGTGCGGCGGCAGCGCGGCGGCCGGCGGTGACGGCTCCACGGTCACCGTCACCGTCGGCTACCAGTCCAAGACCATCAACACCGTCACCGCCGGCACCCTGCTGCGCTCCCTCGGCTACTTCGAGAAGCAGCTCAACGCCCTGCACGACGGCCACACTTACAAGGTCGACTGGCAGGACTACGCCACCGGCGCCCCCATCACCGCCCAGATGACCGCCGGGAAGATCGACATCGGTTCGATGGGCGACTTCCCGCTCCTCATCAACGCGGCCCGGGGCAAGCAGCTCAACCGGCCCACCCGGCTGGTCGCGGCGACCGGCTACAACCTGCGTGGCGGCCTCAACACGATCGTCACGGCTCCCGGCTCGAAGCTGAGCACCCTCGAGGACCTGAAGGGCAAGAAGGTCTCCACGAGCGTCGGCTCGGCCGCCGACGGCACCCTCGTTCGGGCCCTGCGGGACGCCGGCCTCGACGCGAACGAGGACATCGAGAAGCTCAACCAGCAGCCGGCGGTCGGCGCGTCCGCCCTCTCCGCGGGCAGCACGGACGCGCTCTCCCAGTTCGTCGCCTGGCCCGGCCTGCTGGCCTACCAGGGCAAGGCGAAGGCCCTGTACGACGGCGCGCAGCTGAACCTGCCGACCTTCCACGGCGTGACGGCCCGCGAGGACTTCGCGAAGCGGCGGCCCGCCGTGCTGGAGGCGTTCCTCAAGGCGCAGGCCAGGGCGACGGACTACCTCAACGCCCATCCGGTGGACGCCTCCGAGAAGGTCGCCGAGGCGACGGGGCTGCCCGCGGAGGTCGTCTACCTCTACAACGGCGCGCACGGCATCGCCACGTTCGACCCGGCGCTGAAGCCGGCGCTGATCGCCGCCCTGAAGAAGGACGTCCCGATCCTGAAGGCGGCGAAGCTGACGGGCGACGTGGATGTGGACGCCTTCGTCGACGACCGGTACGTGCGCAAGGCGCTCGGCACGTCGTACGCGAAGCGTCTGGCCGCGACGCCGGCGCCGGCAACGAGCGAGGTCTGGCCCAAGGACGCCGAGGAGACCAGGACGTTCAAGACCCCGGCCGAGCTGCTCGCCTACGTCGCCGGGCACAAGGACGACATCCGCGCCGCGTACGTGCCGGACGCGACGACCGGCACCCAGTGGTTCGCCGACAAGGCGGTCTGGGTGGCCGACGGCGGCCGGCTCCTCCCGTTCATCGCCCCGGCCACGGCGAAGGGGCACGTCACCGCCCATCCCGGAGCCCGTGTCCTCACGTACGCGGCCGCCCTGGAGCAGGCGTCGTGACCGCTGACCGAGCACCCACGGGACCCGGGTCGCGCCCCGCGCGACGCCGCCCCCGCCCCGCCGCCCGCTACGCCCTCCGCGCCGTCGCCCTCCTCGCTGCGCTCGCCCTCTGGCAGTCGCTGACGAGCCTGGACGTCGACCTGTGGCTGCGGTTCTCGCAGTTCCCCACGGTCACGGACGTGGCGCACGCGTTCGCGGACCGGGTGTCGGGCCCCGACTACTGGACGGACCTGGCCGACAGCCTCACGCGTATCGTGACCGGCTTCCTCCTGGCCGCGGTCCTCGGTGTGGCCGTGGGCGTCCTGATCGCCCGCTCGCGTCTCGCCGAGGACCTGCTCGGGCCCGTCCTGGAGGTGATCCGCCCCATCCCGGCGATCGCCCTGGTCCCGGTCGCGATCCTGCTCTTCCCGTCGAACGAGCAGGGCATCGTCTTCATCACCTTCACCGCCGCGTTCTTCCCGGTCCTGGTCTCCACCCGGCACGCCGTACGGGCGCTCACCCCGGTGTGGGAGGAGGCGGTCCGCACGATGGGCGGCGGCCGGTGGCGGGTGCTCGCGTCGGTCGTGCTGCCGGGCGCGCTGCCCGGCATCTTCGGCGGTCTGTCGGTCGGGATCGGCGTCTCGTGGATCTGTGTGATCTCCGCCGAGATGATCTCCGGCCAGTACGGCGTCGGCTACCGCACCTGGCAGGACTACACGATCGTCAACTATCCGGGCGTCTTCGTCGGCATGGCCACGATCGGTGTGCTCGGCTGGCTGACGTCGACGGCGGTGGAACTGGTGGGCCGCCGTCTCACCCACTGGCTGCCCCGCACGTCGTACGCCCCCACGCCC
>NZ_LIRK01000057.1 GCF_001419765.1 Streptomyces torulosus | reverse complement strand
AGCGGTCCTGAAGCGGGCCGGCCAGGTCGACGCCCAGCTGCCTCGACCACAGCAGGTGCAGCAGCTGGGCCCGGGCGACCGGCTCGCAGCCCGTCGCCGCCGCGAGCTCGCCGAACCTCCGCCCGCCCCCGGCCTCGGCGAGCAGCACCGGCCGCAGCCCCAGCGGATCGGCCCTCAGCCGGCGCCGCGACGCCATCGCATCCAGCCCGGCGAACGCGTGCTCGCGCCAGCGGGCGGCCACCGCGTAGCGCCAGCCGCAGGCGACGGCGACCTCGGCGGCCGCGGCGAACGACTCCCGGTCCGACTCCTTGATCAGCGGCTCAGGGCGTACGTCGAGCAGCCAGACCCCGTGACGGGTCACCGCGAGGTAGTCAGGGGTGTGGGCACGGCGCTTCCCGCAGGTCCCGAAGGAGATCTTCAGCGGTTGCGAGACGACGTCCACCACGTCCCCGGCGAAGTCCAGGGCCAGCAGCACCCGGCTCTCCTCCAGGCTCTCCGCACCGTGATGACGGCCGGTGCTGGTCAGAAACTGCGGGCCAGGACGGTGCCGCTGGTCCCGGCGCCAGGTGAAGTGCCGCATCGGGTCGCTCGTGAGCACCGGCTCCTGTACGAGATCGTGCACCGAGCAGGACGCATCGTGCCCCGCCGGCCCGCCACGAGACCGCCCACCGTCTCGTCCAGCCGTCGCCCAGCTCCAGACCGGACCTGCCCGTGTCGACGTCCGTCGGCACGAGAAGGTCCTCCCAGCTGCACTGATGCGACCAGACAGGCCCGGTGTCAGCAGCTTCGACTACCCTTCCCGGCCCAGCACGTGTAGCGGCCATGACCTCATGGAAGCGCCGGGTGGCCCGAGGCGTCCGCCGCCACGGTGCCCGAGGTGGCGTCGAGCTTGTACCAGAGAGCCAGGCCATCGGTGATCTCCGCTGCCTGGGCGGGGGCCGCTGGGCCGGCGACGCCCACCAGAAGCGAGGCGGCGGCGGCCACGGCGGCGAGAGCGCCCGGCCGGAATCTCGGGCGGCGCTGTGCTGTCACGCCGCGCGGTCGAAAAGTATCCGGCATGCCGGACAGCTCCTTTCGGTCTGGTGGAGCGATGGGTGGGTGGGGGCGCCGTGCAGGCGCCCCCACCTTGTCGGCGTCGGTCAGCTCGTTACGCGGAAGGTGGCGTCGGCGCGTCCTGTCGCGGTGGTGATGGGGTCGAGGCGGAGCTGGTAGGCGTAGTGGCGGATGTAGCGGTCCGGGTGGTTGTAGGACTGGAAGGACGACCAGGTCGGGTCGGCGAGGCCGGCGACCTGGCGGAAGGTGGCGTCCGCCGCGAACTGGGCGGTGCCGTCGTTGCGGACCAGCTGGAAGTCGTAGTTGGCGTGGCGCAGGAAGTAGCCGGGGAACTTGACCGACTCGAAGGAGACGGTGCCGGTGCCGGTGAGGCCGGGCCGCATCCGGAACTGGGCGTCGTCGGCGGGGCTCACGTTGGGATCGATGCGCACGTCGAAGTTGGTCTGGCGCACGTACCGGTCCTGGAAGTTGAACGACTGCAGGCGCTGGACCGGGGTGTTGGGCCAGCGCGCGAGCACCCGGCTCTCCTCGGCGGCGGTGAGGTTCAGGATCCAGCCGTGGCGCTTCTTGGTGCCGCCCATGTTGTAGCTGCCCGTCACCTGCTTCTGGTAGGAGGCGGGGTCTGAGGGGTTGGTCGTCAGGACCGGCATGTAGCCGCTGTTGGTGGCGTACTGGTCGAGGTAGAGACCCCACTTGTTGGTGCCGTTGAACTTCATCCACATCGGGCCCTCGACCCGCGTGCCGGTCGTGCCCTGCGTGCCGATCAGGCCGATGCCGGAGAGGTCGCCCAGCCTGGTCCACGTCCCGAGGATGGAGTTGCTGCCCTCGAGGGTGATCTGTCCGTCGGCGGAGGCCCGCACGTAGCGGTAGTTACCGACGCCCGAGGGCACTTCGATGATCTGGGTGTCGATGATCTCCTGGGTGCCGGGGCGGTCGATGTAGATCTGCGGGGTGGTGATGGTGCGGAAGTCGCTGGTCCGGGCGTAGAAGATGCGGTGCTTCGTCTTGCCGTCGAGGGGCACGTTCGTCGCCCAGTACAGGACGTAGTCGTTGGTCTCGGGGTCCCAGATCGCCTCGGGGGCCCAGGCGTTGCGGCCGTCGGGGATCGCGCCGGCCACGTTGAGCAGCCACGGATCCGACCAGGTGACCAGGTCCGTCGACTCCCACACCACCAGGTTGCGGCTGCCGTTGTTGATGGAGGCGTTCCAGTCCTGCCCGCAGCCGATGCACAGGTCGGTCGCGATGATCCAGTACTTGCTGCCGTCGGGGGATCTCACGAGTGCGGGGTCACGCACCCCCTTGGTGCCGACCGTGGAGCGCAGGACCATGGCGCCGCCGTTGAGGTCGTTCCAGTGCAGGCCGTCCGTGCTGTGCGAGAGGTACATCTGCTGGTTGGTCGCCCCCTCACCGGTGAAGTGCACCATCAGGTAACCCGGGTCGGCGGCGGCTGCGCGCTGAGGTGTGGTAACGACTTGGGCGGTGAAGAGCAGGCAGGCGGCGACAAATATCGCCGCCAGCCGTGAGAGAACCGCGGGCATATCCGTTCCTGTCTTCTTTGGGGTGCCGTGATCAGGGGCAAGTGAGGTCGAGGGTGAGGCCCGGCCTCCGTACTGTTGGGGCAGGACCGGCTCCGCGCGACGTGGGCGCCGCGTCGCGCTGGTCAGCGGCCGACGTGCCGCGGTTTCCGCGTGAGCATGGCAGCGACCGGGGACCCCGCCGTGGCGGGTCGGGTGACGAAGGCGGCGCAGAGGGCCACCGGAGCCAGCTCGGGAGCGCGCCGGAGACGGGTGCGTAACATGGGCTGTCCCCTTTGACGGCCATGGTTCGAAAAATCGAACGTTGTTCGCAAGTTCGATCAGAAGATAGGTCTCAGCCAGAAGCGCGTCAATGAAACCGGCCAGTTCGATTTCCGCGCGGTCGCACCCGCAACCGCCCATGACGGTGAGACTTCCTCTGCTACACCCCTTGAGCTGCGGAGACTTCCCTACGCGCTCGGGCCGCGCGTCAGAACGCCGACTGCACAACCACTGCCAGGGCGCTGCGAACAGGACAGGGATCTCGCCTGCAAGCACGTAACGCCGAAACCTCCATCCGTCGGCGGCCTCGGAGAGCAGCACCGGCCCGGCGGATCGAACCTCAGCCTCCGACGCGACGCCCTCGCGTCCAGTCCCGCGACGGCGTGCTCGCGCCAGCGGGCAGCCGCCGCGTAGCGCCAGCCGCATGCGGCAGCGACCTCAGCGGCCGCAGCGAACGACTCCCGGTCCGCCCCTTTGCGCAGAGCCTCGGGGCGTATGTCGATCAGCCAGACGCCGTGGCGGGTCACCGCGAGGTAGTCGGGGATGTGGGAGCGGCGCTTCCCGCAGGGTCCCGAAAGAGATCTTCAACGGCTGCGAGACGACGTCGACCACGTCGCCGGCGAAGTCCAGGTCAAGCAGCACCCGGCCCTCCGCCAAGCTCTGCGCGCCGTGATGACGGCCGGTGCTGGCTGCAGGCCAGGACCGTGCCCTTGGTCCCGACGCCAGGTGAAGTGCCGCGGGTCGCTCGTGAGCACCGGCTCCTGTACGAGGTCCTACACATCGTCTCCACCTGCCCGCCATGAGACCGCTCACCGTCTCGCCCAGCCGTCACGCGGATCCAGACCGGGCCTGCCCGCATCGACGTCCGTCGACACGAAAAGGTCCCCCTCGCAGCTGCACTGATGCAACCATACGGACCCGGTGTCAGCGGCCTCGACTACTCTCCCCGACCCAGCGCTGTAGCGGCCATGACCTCATGGAATCGCCGCAGAGAACCCCTCGGCTTCCGGTAGCTGGTGACAGACAGGCTGCTGAATGAGCGTCTGTGACAAGTCCGATGCCTCGCTTGTGACAGCCAGGCTGCTTCGACCGCTTCCATTCACCAGCTCAGCCGGTCCCGATGGTGACAGCTCCTGAGCTTCGGCTCAGCTGTCCGCCAGCTCGTACAGCTGTCCCAGCACCGACCGCGGCGCCGCGCCCACCGACACCGCGTACGACAGCAAGCCGCGCACCGCGGCCAGCACCCCGCTCACCCGCCGCTCGCACCGCACCAGCGCCCAGCCGGCTGGGCGAGTAGCGCAGCCACACCATGAACCTCATTGAGCCGACGGTGGTGCCTGATGTGCGGACGTGTCGAGGGGCCGGAGGGCTGACCTGCGTGCGAGGCAGGTCAGCCCTCCGGCCGGTCGTGGCCCCGGGGAGGTCACACCGTGGTTCTGGTCCACTGCTGGTTCGTGGCGCCGGTGCAGGTCCACTGGATGATGCTGGCGCCGTCGGCGGTGCTCTTGCCGCTGACGTCGAGGCACTTCCCGCTGTGCCGCGCCACCAGTTGCACGTAGTCGCCGACCTTGGCCAGGGACCACTGCTGGTTGGTGCCGCTGGTGCAGCGCCACTGGATGACGGCCGCACCGTCCGTCCTGCTCGCGCTCTGGACGTCGAGGCACTTTCCGGTGTTGCGGCTGACCACGTTGTAGTAGCCGTTGCCCGCGTCACGGAAGAACCAGTGCTGGTTCGCGGCCAGGTCTTTGCTCGTCCACTGGATGATGCCGGCGCCGTCGGCGGTGCTGCGGCTTCTGACATCCACGACCTTGCCGCTGTTGCGGTTGGTGATCGTCTCGTAGGGGCCCTCCGGCCCCGCGGTCCCGACGGCCGTCTGGACCACCGTCTTGATGGTGCCGTCACTGTTGTAGTGCAGGTAATCCAAGGCGATCGACCGGCGGTGGTTACCTCCGCCCTCGAGAGCCTTGTTCGCGTAGACCATGTACCACTTGTCGTTGAACTCCAGGATGGACGAGTGGTTGGTGTTCACGTTGACGTAGTCGAGCGCGACGCCCCGGTACGTGAACGGACCGAGCGGGCTGGTCGCGGTCGCGTACTGGATCTGTCCCGGCCAGCCGGTCGAGAACGAGAAGTAGTAGAGCCCGTTGCGCTTGTGCATCCAGGGGGCTTCGGCGAAGCCCTGGCCGGGAGCACCGTTGACCGTGACGTTCATGATGGGGCCGCTGGTCGACATCATGTCCGAGTTGAGCCGGACGACCTTGGGCTGGCGGCTGCTGCCGAAGTACAGGTACGCCTGTCCGTCGTCGTCGATGAACGCCATCGGGTCGATGGGCTCTGTTCCGGTGTTCGCGTCGCGCGAGGTGTCGATGAGGGGTGTCCCGCGTACGTCACTGAACCCGGACGTGGGCGAGGTGCTGCGGGCAACACCGATCTTGTTGCGGTCCGTCGGCAGGTACAGGTAGTAGAAGCCGTTGCGCTGCGCGGCGGCAGGCGCCCAGGCCAGGCTCTTGGCCCAGCTGAAGCCTGTGAGGTCGAAGACCTGTCCGTGGTCGGTCCAGGTCACCCCGTCGGCGGAGGAGTACGAGCGCCAGTCCTTGGAGTCCCAGTACGTACCGCTGTTGTCGGAGTCGTCGGTGGCGTAGATGTACATGCGCCCGTCGAAGACGTGCGCCGACGGGTCCGCCACGAACCGGTCCGTGTCTATGGGGTTGTCGGCCTGCGCCGGGGAGCCGGCGAGGAGCAGACCAGTGATCATCATGACCGTGGCGGTCAGGGCACTGCCCGCGCGGCGGATCCGGCGCCGCAGCGGAATCCGCCCGGGCGGCGTCCCATCCGCGTGAGCAGGCAGTTTGCCGGTCGATCTTGATCTGTCCCGGTGGGTCGGTGAATTTTCCATCCTCGTACTCCTGCTATCGGGGGAAGGGCGTGTTGTGGCCCACCGAGCCCATGGGCAGCCCGGGGCGGAGGCGGCGGGTGTGAGTGGGGAGCGTCAGCCGAAGGCGGGGCCGGATGACGTTCGAGATGAGAGATGGTGCGGTCGGGTCGCAGATGGCGGGTTCGACCGGTGGGTCGCTCGCTGGGGCAGCTCTGCGTCCGGCTCCTCGAGGGGGTGGACGAGGAGCCTGAGCCTTTCCGTGGCCGCGGCGTCGAACGGTTGACACGCGGTGGTCAGGCGAACCGCGTGGTCAGAGCCACCCCGCCGGACTCGACCTCCGAGCAGCGGCCATCTGGATCCGCAGCCTCCCAGCAGCCCGCTCGGGTGGCGAGGGTCTGGGATGTGAAGAGCGGGCCGACGACGACAAATACCGCCGCCAGCCGGAGGGAAGCACGGGTATGTGGGTCTTCTGCCGGAGGCTTCGCCAGAGCGTGGAACGGTGGACCAGTGACGGGTGCGGAACACTGCTGCCCCCTTCGACGTAGTCCGATATTTCGAACAATGTGCGGAATTGTGAACTACGAATTGCGATCGAAAGATAAGTTGCAGCCAGGAGCACGTCAATGGAACTGGCCAGTTCAGTTCCGATTCTCCCTGGGCCTGTTCACGCTCCTGGCCGGCGGCGTGCCGGCTCACCGTGACCGACGCGGCCATCGAGCAGTTCACCGCGAGCGCCTACAAGCCGGCGAACTGGCACATCTGGCCAAGGACATGGGCGCGAAGTGCACCGTGCTGACGGCCCGCCACCACGACGGTTTCGCCCTGTGGCCGTCCTCCCACCCGAATGCCTTCCACGCCGGACAGGCCCCGATGCAGCGGGACTTGATCGGCGAGTGCGTAACCGCCGTACGCAACGCCGGACTCCGGGTCGGTCTGCACTACTCCCCGATGAGCTGGCGCTACCTCGCTACTACGACGTCACCGGCACCAACTGCCCGCCCAACAAGTGCGGTTACCCACCGATCCCGCGTACAAGGAGAACGCGCGGATCATGAAGAACAAGGTGTACCAACAGGTCAAGGAGCTGATGACGCAGTACGGCAAGGTCGATGACATCTACTGGGGCGACGGCTGGCCGGGTCAGCACGGCCCGGACGCGGACGCAGTCTTCTTCTGGGAACCCGGCAAGCTCCGCGACAGCGGCCAACCAGTGGCCGGTGGACGCCGTCTACAGCGAGGAAATGGTCGCCACCGGCGAACTGCTGTTCATGCAGCCTCACGACTGGCCACTGACGTCCGAACAGCGAGCAAACGCCCCGGCGAACCGCATCGCGAACGCTGGACAGGCCAGCACCAAGGGCTACGTCCCTCTTCGCTCGTAGCACGTGGACTCATCAGTTTCTTGCCGCACGACCATCCGGGAGGACAGCCACGAACGGGCCGCTGCCTGCTGCAAGGCGACTCCTCGCGCCTCGTCCGAACGAGCACAGGTGGCTGACTTCGCCGACGTGAGCACCTGGTTCTCGCGCCAGACACCGACCGTCCCACCAACGTCCACCAGCCGCTTCCAAACCTGTCAGATCAGTGTCCGCACGACGACCATGATCTTCGAGCATTGGCCAGCCATCGTGTGCAACCGCAACGGCACCTCCTGTACGTGGCGCCGGAGGGGCCAATCTCAGCGCGCAACCACCTCGCCGCCATGATGTTGTTCACCCTGGTTACGGCGTACCTGAAGCGCCGCCGAAACAGGCTGCGCACATATACCCTCCTCAACAGCGTGCACCCCGACGGGAGCCCTGTCCGGCTGACGACCACCCAAGGCCCAGGCACAATCATTCGATCAACTCGCCATTCGCTGACAGCTTCATTCCGCAGGCGAGTGGATGCCTGAGCAAGGAAAACGAAAGACGGCGCTAATTCTCAAAATTCGAGGTTTCCTGATTACCCGAACGGGCGCCTGTGTGGTGATGCGCCGGACTTGGCCTCAGGGTTACGTCCGCGCCGCATCCGTCGGACAGCTGTCCGACGTCTACGTGATCAACCGGCTCACCCGGCACTTGTCCGTCCTGGACGTCATCTGGATCGGGTAGCCACCCGCGACAACGCCTTGTCCCCGGCAACTGCCGGGGACAAGGCGTTGTCAGTGTGACAGGAGCCGGGTCAGTCGACGCAGGCGTGCAGACGGTGCCGGCGAACGTGTGATCTGCGGCGGCAACATCGCGGCCGGTCAGATGCGCTTGAGGAATCCGAGCCTCCGTGGCCGCAAGCGACCTGGCGTCCCAGCTCGTCAGCGGCCCACCCTCTGACCGCCGCAGTGCGACAGAACACTTCTCGCGACGCCGGTGCAGGCCAGTACCGCGGTAGCGGTGCGTTGAGGAAGAGCATGAACGTCCGGGACATGTCGGCCGCGTCGATGCGCCCGATACGGAGAGGCTCTTCTGCTGCATGGGAAAGGATGTCGACGGTGGCGGCGAGGGCCAGCGTCGGCTGGCCGTGCTTCTGGGCGATACGGAGCCGCGCCCGGTAGGTATGTGCCAGGCGGTCGGCAGGAACTAGGCCGTCCCAGACAACGAAGGCTCCGCCGGCGATCAACGCGTCGCGTGCCGTCCATGGCCTTGTCGGTGATGGTGGAGACGGTCTGCTTGGAGACGTCGGGCGGCATCTCGCCCCACTTCCGGCCCCGCCGCCACCTGATGACCGCTGCCGTCCACCGAGCCGAGACGAGGCAGCGGGGTACGAACCTGGCCGAGCTGAGAGCGTTCTGGGAGCGGATGAGCAAGCGGGCGCAGGACAGCTGTCAGGGGCGTTGAGCGGGCCTGCCCGGCGCGGCCGTCACCATGCTGCGGAGTGGGGTGCCGGCCAGTTCGGTGATGGTGTCGGCGCGTTCGCGGATGCCGTGTGTGCCGAAGGGGGCCACGGAGGCCAGTGCGTGTGCCGCGTCGCGCAGGCCCAGTTCGAGTGCGACGTCCTTGCCGTCGGCGATCCGGAAGGCCACGGGCCGGGTCTGGGACCACAGGGCCGGTACCCGCACGTCGGCCGGTGCGCGGCGGGCCCGGACCTCGTGCCACCGACCCGCCAGGTGCACCCGGGCCGTGTAGGTGAGCGCGCTGCCGTCCGCCTCCGCGCGGCCGTCGGCCAGCAGCACCCGGCCGCCCCACGGATCGTGGTCGATGTGTCCGACCAGCCGGGCTCCGGGTGACGGGGCGTCGTCGTCGGGCAGCGGCAGGTCGACGGCGACCTCCAGCACGAGGTCGGCGCCGTCGAGTTCGCCGTGCAGGCGCTCCCGGTACCGCGCTCCGCGCGGCGGAACCCGCATCGCCGTACAGCCGGAGTCCTTCGGCACGCCCTGCGGGTCGGCACCGTCGAGGTAGTGCCAGGCGTCGCGGTAGCCCATCTCCATCAGGGTGTCGGCGGTGACGTGTCCTGCGAGGAACTCGGGGTCCAGGGGCAGCGGGTACTCCGGTTTGACCACGTGCAGGGTGAACGGCCGGGACGCGGTGGCCAGTTCGGCGAACAGTGCCCCGTTCGCGGACATCTCGATCATGTGGACGTACTGTTCCAGCGGTCCGTCGCCCCAGTACGGCGTGTTTCCGATGCACCAGGCCAGCCAGACCTCGTCGGCACCGCGGCGCAGGGCCTCCCCCACATTGGCGTCCTGGACCCATACGGCGTCGGTCCAGATGTGCTCGTCGCGGTGCAGCGGTGGCATGAACAGCGGCAGCGACATGCCCGCGGCCAGCAGTTCCGCGTCGACCTCGGTGTGCGGCACGGCGACGCAGGTCTTGGTGGCGAAGTCGACCAGGTTGAAGGTGCCGGGCAGCGGTGAGGAGCGGATGGCCTCCGGGTCGATGCCGAGCGCGGGGAAGACGCGGTGGATCGCCCCGTCCGCGTCGCCGAGGGCGGGCAGCGCCCAGGGTCCGCGCAGGTAGTCCGACAGCGGCAGCGGCGAGTTGACGTCACGGACCCGCAGGTCGGACCAGCGCCGGCCCATCTCCGCCGGGTCCTGGCCGGACAGCAGCATGCCCGTGGTGAGGATGCCGCCGGAAGTGCCGTCGACGTGGTCGAACTCCGTGCCGTACTCGTCGAGTGCCCGGACCACGCCGGTCTGCCAGGCCACCCGCATTCCGCCGCCCGCCAGGACCAGCGACCGTCTCATCGTCGATCACCGCCTCACCTGATCTCGGGCCCTGCCGTACCGGCGTCCGCGGCGACGAAGGACTCGGCCGGGCGGGGCGGCCGGCGCCACAGCAGCCAGCACAGCCCCGCCGTGGCCAGGTCGAACAGCGCCACGAGCAGTGCCAGGCCGCTGAACAGGTCCCGCGCCACCCCTGCCGTCACCAGGGCGAACGCGCCGAACTTCTGCAACCCCACCCACAGCAGCGGGAAGGACGGCGCCCCGGGGGACAGCAGCTGATGGGCGAGCAGCCCACCGATGACGATCATGAACATTCCGATGGTCGCGAAGAGATGCCGGCTCAGGGACGAGGAGCGGGCCGAGTCGGTGGAGAGCAGCTCCAGCACGGGGCCGGGGGCCACCATCTGGCACGCCCCGGTCACCACCGTGACCGCGGCGATGGCCAGCAGGACCAGCCGGAGCGGGGCACCGGTCACCCGGGCCGGAAGCAGGGTCATGAGAGGGCACCCCACAGATCCCCCTTGGCCGCGATGTACCAGACGATCGCCGCCCAGGTCACCGTGGCGAAGACGAACCGGATGTCGTTGAGCCGCATCCACCGCACCAGCAACAGGGTGAGCCCTGCCTGCCCGTCGAACTGGCCGCCCCGGATCCGCTTGTTGACCGGGACGACGATCCCCTGCCCGAACCACGTGATCAGCGCGATACCGACCAGGCAGACGGCCGCCAGCACGATGTACCAGCTGCCCCACTCACTCCACACCAACACGATGCCGGAGATCAACATCAGCGGTACGACGACCGTGAAGAACCGGGTCGCCAGCGTCGTGGGCACGCCGAAGTGCACGTCGACGTTCTCGGGGGTCAGCGCACGCCAGGTGGGATACAGGAAGAGACGCAGCACCCACATGGTGCCCATGTACATCGTCGCGCCGAAGAGGAAGTACAGCGCGTTCACCAGCAGCAAGGTGTTCACGGCCGAACTCCCACGTCGATCCGCGGCGGTGCGGGCCACTCCTCCGACAGGCCCAGGTCGACGATGCTCTGGAGTGGTTCGCCGAACGTCCGCCCGGCCTCCTCACACGTCAGGAACCAGCATTCGAAGTGGTCGTCGAGGATGCCCCGGGTCGACGGCAGGAAGCAGGTGAACAGCGGCTGTTCGGCGATCTGGAGGCCGTGCAGTGCGGCGACTGCGGGGGCGTCGCCGAGGACGAGACGGGCGCGGGCCCGCCTGCCCAGGGCGATGTCGGCGGCGCCCTCGAAATAGATGGACGATTTCATCAGCATGCCCCGGAAAGCGCAGTAGTTGACCGCGGCCACCCGCAGCGGTAGCCGCGTCTCGGGCGGGCGTTCGATCTCGATGAGCATGCCCAGCCGGCCGTCGTCCTCGTACTGGCTCGAGACGGCCCGGTCGCCCACCTTGAAGTCGAGGCTGGCCCGGTGTTTCGGCATGCCCCAGATGCCCTTGCCGCCCTTGACCGAGATCTCGCTGCTCACCGGAAGGTCCACGACGTACTGGCCGGTGCCGAAGCTGCCGCGCAGCAGCCCGGGCAGCAGCGGCGGTGCGGGCCGGGGGCCGTGGGTGCAGGCGATGGCCACGGAGAACTCGATGTAGCGGCCGATGTCGGTGCGGGCGTAGTCGACGACGGTGACGACGAGCAGACCACGGCCGCCGGGGATCGCCAGCGGGTGCAGTTCGCCGCCGGGCAGCAGCCGGGCGGCCGCCGCGCGGTCGACGGGGAACGCGGCCATCAGCGCGGGCGTGTCGGTGGAATCCACCGGCAGCACGAACGGGATGCCGTCGACGAGAGCGTGCCGTCCGGCAAGTCGTCGCTGCCGGCGCGGGACTGGTGACGGTGTCGCAGACATCACCATCCGGGCCAGGCCCAGTGCGGGATTCATCGCGCCAGCTCCTCCAGGATCAGCGGATAGGTGTCGGCCGCCGCGCGGCGGCCCAGGAAGACGTCCAGGTGGCCGTATCCGGGCAGGATGTGCAGGCTGTCGCGGCCTGGGCGGTGGCGGTGCAGGAAGTCGAAGGTGCGGCGCTGGCTCTCGGCGAGGAAGCAGCGGTTGTCCTCGCCGGCGAACAGCGCGAAGCGGGCGTCGGTCTGCGGTGCCCGGTCGGTGAAGGACAGCGGCAGACCCTCGACCTCGCCGGTGGCCACGAGATGGCCGGCCCGCACACAGGCGTCCATCTGCGCGAAGAAGGTCATGGGGACGTCGGCGAACTCGCCGCGGATCCAGTCGTGGGTGGCCTCGTCGAGGTTCGCGTGGGACCACAGGGCCGGCCGTCCGGAGCCATAGGTGAAGCTGACCATGCGGCAGACGCCGTTGCGGCACTCCCGGTGGGTGGCGCGGACGAAGCCGGCGACGCAGCGGGCGGCGAAGCCCTCGGGCCGGTCGCCCCAGGCCGGTGAGAGGTGGGGCAGGACGCGGCCGACGACCGGTGCCACCTTGCTGATCTTGAACCGGGACACGGCGGGCACGACGGGATGCAGCGAGACGGCGTTGCTGACCACGGTGTCCACCTGGGGCAGCAGCCCGGCCGCGGCGGCCATCACGAACGACGTCGAGCCCTGGCAGTGCACGACCGCCTTGAGCCGGTCCGCGCCGGTGGCGGCGAGGACGTGCTCGACGGCGGCCGGATGGTCGTGGGCGGCGGCCTGGTCGAGGGTCCAGGGCATCGGGTCCAGGTCGATGGAGGCCCGCCAGTTGAGCAGCCACACGTCCCAGCCGACGTCGATGAGGGCGTCGACGAAGGTCCTGGGCAGCGGCGGCCGGAAGAGTTCGGCCCGTACGCCCGCGCCGTGCACGACCAGCACCGGGCCACGGGTCGGCGGATGCCGGCCCTGCACATGGACGACGGTCAGCGGCCGGCCGTCGCGGGCGGTGAGGGGCCGCACCTCGGTGATGTGGTCACGGCGGGTCGTGGGGCGCGTGGGCGTGCGCCGGACGGAGCCGGTCCCGGTCCGGGGGCCGGGACTCCCGTGGCCTCGCGGGTTCGGTTCGGGGCGTGCGGTCATGGCGTTTCGCCTCCCGGGCGATCATGACGGGGTCCTCGATCAGCCGTACGGTGAGGGGATCGGCGGGCACCGCACGTTTGCGGCCGCCCGGCGCGTCGGTCAGGTTCCACCGATGGCAGATCCCGTCGAGCACCAGGGCGTGCAGGGTGAGGTCGCCGTTCGGCGCGATGTGCAGACGCAGGAAGCCCTTGTGGTCCTCGACGGCCTGTCCGGACATCTGCCAGTCGGCGACGGCGCCGCCGCGTGCCGACAGCACCCACAGGGCGAAGGCCTGCGAGCCGGCCACCGCGCCCAGCACCGCGGCGACCGCGAGACAGACCAGCAGCACCCCCCAGCCGGGCCAGTCGGCGGGGAACGGCAGCGCGACGGTGATGGCGAGGGCCCCCAGCGCCACCACGGCCTGAAGGAGTACGGCGTCGGCGGCCCGGGGTCTGGCCGGGCGCGGGCGCCAGGTCCGGCGCAGGAGACCCCACAGCACCACCAGGACCCCGCCGGTCACCGCGGTGAACAGGCCCAGGTCCGCGGCGCTCCCGTGCCGTACCGCGTCGACGGGCTGGAAACTTTCCCGCGCCGCCGCGAACAGGAAGCCGAGGACGACGATGGCGGCGGTGTGCAGGGCCGCGGTGAGCCGGCAGAAGCCGGGGTTGCGCCGGGGCAGCCAGTACGGGGACCACGGCGCCGCGATCCGGCGGGCGAGCCGGCGGGAGTCCGGCACCCGGGGGTAGGTGCTCTCGTCGGCGCGCGTGAAGGTCACCGGGGGGTCGTCCTTCTCCCGCAGCCGGGTCCCCGAGGGCGGCAGCGACAGGTCGCGGGGCAGGGTGTGGGTCGACGCCAGGAAGGCGCCGCCGAGACCACAGGTCACCATCTGCCGGCGCCGGGGGTCGGGCGGCGGGTGGGCGCACTCGGGCGGATCCGTGGGCAGGCGCTCGGCGTAGCGGGCGTAGTGGTGCTTGTCGCCCGTCAGCCACAGCCGGATCGAGGCGCCGGTGGGCACCTGCTCGCCGGTGCGCTGGTCGGTGCGGGTACGGACCACGGTGCGGTCGAACCAGTGCAGCGTGTCGAAGGCGTCGGCGTCGTCGGCACACTTGACCCAGGTGGGTTCGGCGCAGCAGACGATCACCCCGTCGCCCGGTTGCAGCCGGGCCGACAGATGGTTCTGGAAGTAGCGCATCTGGGGGTCGTCCAGATACGCGCCGAGCTGGCTGTCTAGGCCGACCAGCCACCACTTGCACGGCAGCCGTACGGCGAAGTAGCTGCGGGTCTGCCGGGTCAGCCAGCCACCGACGGGCTGTTGGAGGGCGAAGGTCCGCAGGAACGCGGTGAGGCCGTCGTACCAGTCGTGGTTGCCCGGCAGGGCCAGCATCAGCGGCGGGGCGCCGTCGGTGGACGGCAGGGCGGAGGCGTAGGGGCCGGTCATGCCGTCGCGGTAGGCCGCCGCCGAGGCCACCGGGTAGACCTCGTCGCCGCCGAGCACGAGCAGTGAGCCGCGCGGCAGCCGCTCGCGGTGGACGGTGAGGTCGTCGGCGGCGAGGGCCCAGGCCACCGACGCGGTGGCCTCGAAGCCGTCACCGAGGTCGGCGACGTAGTCGATCCACAGCTCGTGCGGATCGGGGTCCCCGAGCGGGGCCCGCAGGGGCGCGGCCCTGAGGGTGCCCTGGATCTCCCGCTTGTCGGCGTACGCGGCGAACACGTCTGCCAGTGCGACCTTGACGCCGGTCCGCACGAGGCAGGCCGGGTCCAGCCAGCGCACCGGCTCGCAGGGGGTGAAGTCGAGCTCCTTGGCGTGCGCGCGCAGCTGCTTGAGGTTCATGGCCTGTCTTTCGCGGGCTCGGCGCGCGCCAGGCGCCGGCCGTAGACGGCCCACAGTTCGCCCAGGAACAGCTTGCCGAAGAGCTCCATCGCCCGCGCCGGATGCGGGCCGGTGGTGCGGAAGGTGGTCAGCTGCTGGACGAAGTCACCGAGCCGGATGATGACGATCCCGGCACCGATGGCGGGCGCGGTGGTGTCGTCGTCGGGGTGGGTGTGCCCGGCGAGCAGGCGGACGTAGAGGGTGGAGGTGTCGGGCCAGACGTCGGCGCCGGGGTCGTCGTGGACGTCCTTGTGCCCGGTGAGGGTGAGCGGGGTGCCCTCCTGGGTGCGCAGGTGGAGCCGGTACCGCATGCGCCGTCGGCTCGGGTCGCCGTCCTGGATGAAGAGGTTGAACCAGCCGCGCTCCACCTCCAGTCGCCCGCCGAGGACGTCGCAGTCGACGTGGCCGACAGTGTCCGCCGCGTGGGTCGGCTCGGCGACGAAGCGGTCGACGTCGGCGGCGGTGATGGTGAGCCGGAAGCTCAGCCGCTGCCCGAGCGAGCGTCCGAGCGCGTGCCCCTGCTCGGGGTCGTCGACATCGAGGGCGACGTGCCCCTTCATCTCCTCGGTGAAGCTGAGGCTGGTGGGTGGCTCGGTGGGCGAGGCTGCTCCGGTGGGCGAGGCTGCTTTCGCGGGCGAGGCGTGGGCGCCCGGCATCGCGGGGCCGGGCGGCGCGGCTTCGGTCGGGGTGCGCGGCGCGGACCCGTCGGCCGCCGGTCCCTCGGGTGCCGTCCGCGCCGTACGTGCCGTACGTTCCGCCGACGCCCTGGCGGCCGCGTGCGGCGCCGATTCCCCGTCCAGGATCTGGTCGCAGGCCCGGTCCGCGACGGCGGCGATCGTCAGGGAGGGGTTCGCGCCCACCGCGCCCGGCAGCAGCGCGCCGTCCAGCACGTGCAGGCCCGGGAAGCCGAAGACCTCGCCGATGTCGTCGCACACGCCCTCCCCCGGATGACGGCCCATGGGGGAACCGCCGAGCGGGTGCACGGTGATCACGCGGTTGCCCCACCACCACAGCGGGTTGTCGAGGAAATCGCCGCCCAGCGCGCCCGCGATGTCCCGCATGGTCGAGCGGACCCGCTCGAAGTACGCGCGTGAGGTGCGCGTCGTCCAGTCGACGTCGAGTTGGCCGCGGCGCAGCCGCATCCGGCCGTCCGGCACATCGCGCCCCATGCCCAGCAGGGGCAGGGAGGTCGCGGAGAGCATGGCGGGCCCGAGCAGCAACGCCAGCTGCCCGCCGACGCGGCCCGCCGGATCCACACCGAGGCGGGTCAGCAGCCGGTGCAGCCCGAACCCGAGGAGGCGGCGGGCGCCGCCCGGCAGTTGGGCGGACTCGGCGAGCCACGCGACGAAGTCCGGGTATCCGGCGTCCTCGATGTAGAAGCCGCGCCCCGCCGAGCCGTCCTCGTCGAGTGCGTCGCCGCCGCGCACGGCACTCGTGATGACCGGTCCTCTGCTGCCGTCCAGCCGCAGGGGCCGGCCCCCGTCGGCGTCGGCCGTGGCGCGCAGCATCATGCCGAGCAGGTCGCCGTTGCCGCTGAACCGGGTGCCCAGCGCGCTGCTGAGGCCGGGCAGCGCAGCGCGGTTGCGCAGCAGCAGATAGGTCGAGCCGAAGGTGCCGGCCGCCAGCACCAGTCGGCGGCAACGGATGCGGTGCAGGGGCAGCCGGTCGGTGGCGGTGCGGCGGCCTTCGCGGGCCGGATCGTGGACGACGTACGAGACGTCGTAGCCACCGCCGGGACGGGGTGCGAAGCCCCGCACCTCGCATCGGGTGCGCACGTCGGCACCGTGGTGCCGGGCCGCCGACAGGTACGTGTGGTCCAGGGTGTTCTTCGCGCCGTAGTTGCAGCCGACGTCGCACTCACCGCACAGCCGGCATGTGCTGCGGGGCAGGCCGTGCAGATTGCCGTAGTCGGGATCGGTGATCTGCGCGCCCGGCACGGGCGGCGCACCGGGCCGGGGCGCGAAGGAGACGGCGAGGGGCGGCCGGAACACGGGCAGGTCGAGCCGACGGGCCGCCTGGTGCAGGGCGAGTGTCTTCGGGGTGTCCTGGTACGGGTACGTCGTGGCGCCGAGCATGCGCTCCACCCGGTCGTAGTGCGGGTCGAGGTCGGCGCGGCCGATCGGCCAGTTCTCGTAACCGCCGCCGGGCAGCGGCGACTCGTGCACGAACCACCGTTCGTCCTTGCGCAGCAGGACGTTGGCGTAGATGAGGGATCCGCCGCCCAGGCCACTGGAGACGACCCCTTCCAGGCCGCGGAAGGACCAGATGTCGAACATGCCGTGCAGACCGTTGCTCGGGTCCCAGAAGTTGCGGGCCATGTCGGCGGGGCTGCGGGGGAAGCCGCCCGGCGGGTACGGCTTGCCTCTTTCCAGCACCACGACCGACCGGCCGGCCTCGGCGAGGCGGTACGCGGTGACCGCCCCGCCGAAGCCCGAGCCGACGACCACGGTGTCGACGTGGGCTGTGTCCTGGCTGTCGTGCGGTGCGCCGGCCATGGGTACTCCCTGCCCTGGCCCCCCACAGCGTGCTCAAACCCCTTAGAACATGCTCACACCGGGAGTAGAGGCCAGCAAACGGGAGATTCTTGCTGTATCTCTTTCAACTTCGCGTATCACTTACGCCTTCGGATGTCGGTCAGAATCCGGCCGGCGGTGACGGCGGTGGCATCGTCGACCGGGCCGAGGAGGACGGCGTCCAGGATCTGCGTCCAGGGCGTGGCTCCCCTCTCCGGTACCGCGACGAAGGAGTACGGCCGCCCGGAAATGAACTGCGACGCGGTCTTCGCCGGGCCGTAGACGTGGCAGAACAACCGGTCCCGCGAGCACGGCGCATCCGACCGCAGCCACGGTGAGACGTCCATCGCCAGCATCAGCCGACGGTTCGGGAACCGTGGGCCGACCAACAGCGAGCGCAGCCGGTCAGCGTCGATCCGCCCGCAGTTGACCTCATGTGTTCGGCTCACGGTCGTGACCTGACGTCCCGACACGAGAAGAGTGCCTCCCACCTGCAATGATCTGGACTGTCTAGATCAGAACCGTCGCAGAGAAGAGGCACCCAACAGGTGCAGGCCACCGAGTGGGATCACCGGTTTGCTGTGCGGGCCGACGGCAAGAACCTGATCGGCCACGCGGGCGTGATGCTGCTGCGGAAGGTCGCCGACCGCACCGGGCTGACCCTCGCGCTGAGTGCGGCGTTGCCGAAGGGCACCGGGCCGGGCTGGCGGGACCGCGGGGCGGCGCTGATCCAGCTGGCGCGCGCGATCGTGCTCGGCGCGAGGAATGTCCTGGAGACCGAGCAACTCCCGTACCACTGGCGGCCGGTGTTCTGGCGGCCGGTCTTGATGCATCGTGTGGTGAGACGGTCCGCTGCTGGTGTCTCAGTTCTTCTTGTTCGCCAACGATGAGTGGGCGCCTGTGTCTCAGTTCATCGTGTCCGCGGGTGTGAAGTCTCCCCGTGAGAGCCGACGGAAGTTCTGGCGCTCGGTCGGAGGAGTGATTTCCAGGTGCAGTCGTGGTCAATGACGAGGTAGGGCCGACTCACCATCAGAATCCAGCGGCAGTTTGGAATTACTCGTTGGCCGGCGGGACGTCGGCAGGTCCCGGGATCGCCGGATCGGGGAGAAGAGCAGGATCAGTGCGGCGAGCGGGACTCCCGCTGTCGTGATGGCCATGGCGGTGCGGAGGTCGAGTGCGGTTCCTAGCGCGCCGCCGAGCAGTGCTCCGATGGGGATCGTTCCGTAGCTGAGGAATGCTGTGCTTGCGGTGAGGCGACCGAGGAGATCCGGCGGGCAGTAGCGTTGCTGGAAGCTCGCCTTGAGGATGTTGCCGGCGACGACGCCCGCGGAGACGCTGAAGCCGCCTGTCATGAAGAGCAGGATCCCGGCTCCGCCGACGGTCAGCGGGATGAGCAGACCGAGCATGGGAAGTCCCAGTTCGAACAGCAGTGTTGCGCGGGCCGTACCGATCCGGTGAGCGACCCGGCGTGCGGCGAATGCCCCGGCCACGCCTCCGGCACTGGTAGCCGCGATGAGTGCGCCGACCGTCCCTGGGGTCAGGCCGACGCTTCGGACCAGGAAGGCCACCTGGATTGACTGGTATCCCATAAGGGCCAGGTTGGAGGCAGCGCCGAAGAGTGTGAACGTGCGAAACCAGGGGTCGACGGCGACCAGCCGCAGGCCTTCGAGGACTTCACTGACCAGTGAATCGGGGCGATGTTCGGTTCTGGTGATACGTGGCTCGCGATGCCGGATGCCTGCGAGGCAGAGGAGGGAGATGAGGAATGTCGCGGCGTTGGCCAACATCCCGTTCACCGCACCTGCCAACTGTGCGATCAGGCCGCCGGAGCCGAGCCCGGCAATCTGCGCGGCGGACGCGCTGCCGTGCAGTTTGGCGTTGCCCTCGGGCTGGTCATCGGGTTCCAGAATGCTGGGGAGATACGCGCTGTAGGCGGTCTGGAAGAACACCGCTGCCGTGCCCGTCAGCAGGGCCACGGCCAGCAGTAGTCCGATACTCAACCAGCCGAACCATGCGGCGACCGGGACGCTGGCGAAGAGTAAGAGAGAGGCCGCGGCGGCGGCCAGCATGATCGGTCTGCGCCCTAGCCGGTCCACCCAGGCACCGACCGGGAGACCGATGATCATCCAAGGGGCCCAGGTGGCAGCGCTCAGCAGGCCGACCTCGAACGTGCTGGCGTGCAAGGTGGAGACGGCAACCAGCGGCATCGCCACCCCGGTGACGGACGCGCCGAACTTGCCGGCGGTCTCGCCGCACCACAGCAGACGGAAATCGCGGTGGCGACTCAGGAGACCACCGCGTATGCCCTGGCTCATGCGGTGCCACGCTCCTTGCGGGGGAAGGACTGGAGCTGCACGACGACAGGGAGCGCGTCCGGGGCGGGCTCGGCATCCGGCGCAGGGGTATGGCGGGCGATGACAGCCATCAGCTCCGCGTTGAGTGCCTCCAGCTGACTCGGGGTCATCCGCAGATCACTCCAGTCCGAGACGGTGCCGGCGCTCCGCCACCTGTCGTCCCAGTCCTCGCTGATGTAGTTCACGACCCGGCTGAAGTACTGCTGCACCAGTTCGTGCAGGTAGACCGACAGCGCGCCCCGGGTGTCGGGATCGTCGCGGAAATCGGCAGTGTTCAGCTCATTCGTGACGTCGACCCTTTTCCACCAGCGCTCGCGTTTCGTGCCTCGTCCGGTTTCCTCCTCGATGAAGCCGTGCTCGGCGAGGTGGCGCAAGTGCCAACTGATGGTGCCCGTGTTCTCCACGAGGCGTTCGGCGAGCCTGGTGGCGGTGGCGGGGCCGTCCAGACTGAGCAGTTCATAGATGTTCATCCGCAGCGGATGGGCCAGCCCCCGCAGGCTGCGCGCATCAAGGCGCCGGGCGGGCTTGGCGGGCTGTGGTGTGCGTTCGGGTTCGGGTTCGTCGGACATGCCTACAGCGTAGGTTGCAGAGTCTTCTCTGCAGAGAAGACTCTGCAA
>NZ_LIRK01000569.1 GCF_001419765.1 Streptomyces torulosus | reverse complement strand
CCGGGCCAGCCCGCGGCCCCGTCGGCGTGAGTCCTCCACGGACGGCGTGTCCACCGGGGCCGAGGGCTGGCCCGGGCGGCGGTCCGTATGGACTCCGAGGCCGTGCGGGAGCAGATCACGGCGACCGTGGAGTCGTACGGCCTGATGGCCGCGTGGGAGGAGGTCCTCATCCCGACGCTGCGGTACGTGGGGCGCAGATGGGAGTCGTCCGAGGACCGGTACGTGGAAGTGGAGCACCTGCTGTCCTGGCACATCTCCGTCGCCCTCCACCACGCCTACGCGCGCGCCGCGGCCCGCAACAGAGCCGCCGACACGCGCCCCGTCCTGCTGGCGTGCCTGCCGGGCGAACAGCACACCCTCCCCCTGGAGGCGCTCACCGCCGTACTGGCGGAGCGCGGCATGCGCGTCCTGATGCTGGGCGCCTCGGTGCCGGTCGAGGCACTGGAGGCCACGGTGCGGCGGGTCGCGCCGGCCGCCGTGGCCCTGTGGTCGCAGTCCCGGAGCACCGCGGACCTCCCCCTCGCCCGGCACCTCGCCGCGATCCGCTGGGGCATCCACGGCGCCCGCACCCGCAGCCACGTCGTGCTGTGCGGCCCGGGATGGGGCCTGCGCTCGGATCCCGACCTCCTGCGCCCCTTCGGACTGACCGACGCCGTCCGGATCATGACGTCGGTCGGTCGCCCCGGCGAGGACGCGCCGACGGCGGGCCAGGGGCAGGTGCAGGAGTCCATGTGATCCGCGCCGGAGTCCGTGCAGGCATCGGCCCACACACTCGGCGCGCGCGCATCCGGAGACGCTCCCGGTGCGGAAGAAGAGGTGCGATACATCCCCGAATGAGAACCTCCCTCCCCCCCCAGAGGAGTGCTCATCATGGTCAAGAAGCTGCATGAGACGGGCACCCGGAGTGAGCAGCTGCCTCCGCCCGAGGAGACCCCCGCCGCCGAGGGATCGACCGCCGAGGCCCACCACGAACGACCGGACGGCGGCATCTGGGAGCATCCGCATCTGTGGCTGTTCCTGATCGCGCTCGGCGCTCTGCTGTTCGCCGCGTTCTTCCTAGTCCGCATGATCACCCTGTGAGCCGAGCGGTTCTGCAAGCCGAACGACTTCGAGAGCCGAGCGTCGAGCTGACCCGCCTCCGGCCCGGACGGTGTCTCAGCGCGGCCTTGCGGAGACTCCCCGCTCCGCCGCCCAGGTGCGCAGCGCGGCTTCGGCTTCCTCGCGGGAGACGGGGCCGTGGTCGATGTGGAGTTGCTGGAGGTGGCGGATGGCCGCACCTACCGTGCGGCCCTGGGGTATGCCGAGCAGGGCGATGACCTCCTTGCCGTCGAGGGGCACCGGGACGCCGGGCAGCCGTTCATGGGCGGCTCGCTCGGCTGCGGCGCGCTCCCTGGCCTCGCGCCTGGCCTGCTCTCCGGCGTGCCACGCGTCGTAGTCGGCCGCGTCGTGCGCCTCCAGGGCGGCCCGGCGCCAGTCCTCCTCGTCCCGCCCTCGGCCGAGGCCCACCTCCGCGAACAGATCACGGTGGTCCGGCGCACCGGGGCCGGCCGGCACCACGCCGAGCAGGGCCAGCGCCGCGTTGATCGGCCAGTCCTCCCGCGGACCGCTGAAGTCCGAGGTGTGCACCGGGCCCCATTCCCGTACGCCGGCCCGCCACAGGGCGGCGGTCTGATCCCCGTCGCCGCCCCAGAAGTCCGCTTCCACATGGGCCACCGGTCCGCCCTGCGACAGGTCACGCAGGAGGCGCGGCAGGTCACCGCGGAACTCGGTGGTGAGCGGCAGCAGCCCCAGGCGTTGCGCGAGCGGGGCGACCACCGACCCCGTCACCCCTTCGGCCCAGCGCCGCATGCGGTCGAAGTCGCTGATGGCGGCGTCGAGTCGGTACGACATCCGTGCACGGTAACGCCTGCTGGTCCCGGCCTCAGTCCTGGGAGCGGAGGAGGGCGGGCGTGGGTACGGGGTCCTGGCCGGGGGTGAGTGCCGCCTGGCTCGCGCGGCGGCGGGCGGCCAGGGCCTCGCGGGCCGCCTCGCGGGGGTGGCGGCGCCGCCAGTACGGGTTGTCGTGGGGCAGCTTGCTCGACACCCGGCGCGCCCCGGTCAACAGCGTGGAGGGATTCGTCCGCCAGGTCGCCGGCTGGCGCGAGTACGTCTGGCAGCTCTACTGGTACTTCGGCGAGGACTACCGCCACCGCAACGCCCTGCGGCACCACGAGCCGCTCCCCGGATGGTTCCAGGAGGCGGACGCGGACGCGGTGCGGGCGCGCTGCCTGGCCACGGTGCTGGCCCAGGTGCGGGACACCGGATGGACGCACCACATCCCCCGGCTGATGCTGCTGGGCAGTCACGCCCTGCAGCGCGGCTGGGACCCGCGGGCGGTGACGGACTGGTTCCACCGCAGCTTCGTCGACGGCTACGACTGGGTGATGGTCCCCAACGTCGTCGGCATGTCGCAGTACGCCGACGGCGGCCGCATGACGACCAAGCCGTACACGTCCGGCGGCTCGTACGTGCACCGGATGAGCGATCTGTGCGGCGGATGCGTCTACCGGCCGGGCGAGCGGACCGGCGACCGGGCCTGCCCGTTCACCACCGGCTACTGGGCCTTCCTGCACCGGCACCGGGCCCGCTTGGAGCGCAACCCCCGGATGGTGCAGCCGGTGCGCGGGCTGGACCGCCTGGCGGACCTGGACGAGGTACTCCACCGGGAAGCCCGCCGCGGCGACACCCCACCCTGACGGCCGGGGTGATGAAGGAGTCGCCTAGGGCCGCGGAGATAGGCCCGCCGGCGTCCCGCCCGCGGCGTCGCGCGACGTGGCCGCGCGGAGTTCGCTGGGTGGCATGCCGTAGGCGGTGCGGAAGGTGCGGGTGAAGTCGGCGGGGCGGGGGAAGCCCCAGCGGGCGGCGATGGAGTGGATGGGCTCGGCGCGCAGCGCCGGGTCGGCGAGGTCGCGGTGGGCGCGCTCCAGCCGCTGGTCGCGGACGTACGCGGCGACACCGACGCCCTCGGCGCGGAAGAGGGCGTACAGACGGCTGCGGGAGATGTGGTGGGCGGCGGCGATCGCGGCGGGGGTCAGTTCCGGGTCCGCGAGATGACGGCGGACGAACGCCTTGATCCGCAGCATCAGCGTGCGGTCGTAGGCCTCCGCCGGCATCAGCGGGTCGGCGTCCAGCGTGTGGGCGAAGGCGGCGGTGACCAGGTCGGCGACGACGGTGCCCAACCGGGGGGCGTCCTGCGGCTGGTACGGGCCGGTGTCCGCGGTCAGGTTCACCAGGAACTGCGACAGCAGCGCGCCGACCCCCTCACGGCCCGATATCGGCCGCCCCACCGCCTGATCGGCCCGGCTCGCGGGCAGCGCCACCAGCGCCCGGGGGATCTCCACACCGACGATGGTCACCGGGTCGGAACCGGTGAAGACGTCCCACGACCGCGACGAACTGTTGACGTGGATGTCGCTGAGCCGGTACGTGACCTCCTGTCTGCCCCAGGTGGCCCTGCCCTCTCCGCGCAGCAGCAGGGACAGGTGGTAGACCTCGGGGTCGGACTGGCGGACGAGCTTCGGCGTCCGGCGGAAGACCAGCGAGTCGAACGTCGCCGGCCACACCGTCACGTCACCCAGCCCGATCAGCCGCTGGTGCACGCGGTAGTCCGCCGCGCGGTCACTGGACAGGTCCAGCGGAGCATGCGTGCGGCCCATGCGTTCCGTCCACGCGTCGAACCGGTCACCCGGAGGCAGATCCAGGGAGCGGAACACCGACTCTGGCAACATCGCCGCAGTCAATCACAGGGCCCCGAACCGGCGGAGCGGGCCCTCATCCGCGGGCGTACGCCGAACCGTGCGCGTCGGCGTACGCGGTGAGGAGCGGCTGGAAGAACCCCGTCTCCCGGGGCGTCCACCAGCGGACGTCCTCGAAGCCCGCGTCGGACACCAGGCCGGCCAGCCGGTCGGACCGCAGCGCCCAGTACGTGGTCCGGCGGACCTCGACGCGCCATTCCCCGTCCGCCGGGAGGAGTTGGAAGTGCTCCAGGTCGTACCGCTCCCCGTCGTCGTGCCAGTGCCACAGCTGGAAGGTGATCGTCCGCTGTCCGCCGCCGTCCGGCAGATGCACCTGGGGAGGCGTCGACGAGGGCCGGTCCCGCAGGAGTTCGTCGTAGGGGCGTGTGCTGAGCAGCAGTCGGCCGCCCGGGCGCAGCACGCGCCGCATCTCCGTCAGGGCGGTACGGACGTCCTGCTCCGTCAGGAGATGGGGCAGGGAGTTGTCCGCGCAGACCACCGCGTCGAACCGGGCGTCGGCGAACGGCAGGCGCCGCATGTCGGCGGCGGCGGTGACCAGCGGCACCGACCGCCGGGCGCCCTCACGGGCGGCACGGGCGGCGGCACGGGCACTGAGATCGGTCCCGACGACACGATGCCCGCGCAGCGCCAGCCCGACGGCCTGGGTGCCGATGCCGCACGAACAGTCCAGCACCACCGCCCGCTCCCGCCCCAACAGGGCGTCCAGCGCCTCCCCCTGGCGGCGGACGCTCGCCTCCCAGTCCGCGTAGATCAGGTGGTAGTCGTCGGCCAGTTCGTCGTAGAAGCGCGCCACCGAGGTCTTGGACATGAACCGAGGTTAGGCCGTGTCCGACGATTCCCGTCCGCCTCGCGGCGCCACGCACGCGCTCTCGCCGCACCGGCTGGATCCAAGGCCGACGGCGTCAGGTCAGCACCTCGGCGATCGCCGAGATCGCCCCCGGCCCCACCCGGCAGCAC
>NZ_LIRK01000568.1 GCF_001419765.1 Streptomyces torulosus | reverse complement strand
CGCCCCCTCCGGGGCGACCCGCGGAACCCCCGTGGGCCCGTCCCGTCAGCTGCCGGAAGCGCCCTTCGCGCCGATGTGGAAGATCTTGTAGCCGCGGGTCATGTCGACGACGAGCTTGGTCTTCTTGCCGTTGCCCCAGGTGAAGGTGATCCCTGCCTCCGTGTGGTTCGCGGTGCCGTTGTCGGTGACCTTCCACGACACGGGCACGTTCTGGGCGCGCAGGACGCCGTCCGCGCTGTTCTTCGCCTCCCACGCCTTGAGCTGCTTGCGCAGATCGGCCGTCAGGTAGTACTTCCGCAGCTCCTCGGCGAGCTTGCCGCCGTTGCCCGGGCCGCTCTGCGCGTCGATGTAGGCGCCGTAGAAGTCGGCGATACGGGTCACCGCGTCGGACGGCTTGCCGCTGACGGTGCGCGGACCGCCGGCGGACGCCGTGGCCGTCATGCCGAGGCCGAGGGCCAGGGCGAGGCCAGCGGCCAGAGCGGTACGGCGGATGGTGCGCGTGCTGTTCATGTGATTCCCCGGTTTCTTATTACTGCTGTCGTCTGATCGTGTGATGGTGTGGTCAGTGGTGCCGGTCGGTGGCTGTGGGCTCAGCGGAGCTTGTTCACGGCCGTGGTCGTCGTCTTCCTGAACGCCTTGACCGGCGCGCTCTTGAAGTCGCCCATCTGGGCCCAGTCGACGACCGTGACGGTCCTGCCGTCCCGGCCCACCGAGAGCAGCTGGACGTCCATCGCGCCCCACGACGTTCGGACGTGCAGCCCGTGGACGTGGGCGCCCTCCTCGACCGGCAGCGAGCCGTAGTCCCGGTACTGGGCCTTGAGGTCCGGATCGGCGTCGATACGGGCCGCGCACTTCCGGTAGTCCTTGTTCAGCCGCGCGGCGAGAGCCTTGGCCTTGGCGGCGCTGCCGACGACGATGTTGAGCTGTCTGGCGCTGGTCTCCAGGTCGGTGCGGAAGACGCGGTGCCGGGCGTCGTACGCCAGGAGGGCGTCGCCCAGGCAGTACTGGAACTCCTCGGGCACACCGTCGGTGACCTTGCCCGCCCGCCAGGAGGACGACGGGTGGGGCGGGAGCTGGGACGCCGAGAGGAACTTCGGCGCGGCGCTCGCCTTCGCCGCAGGTGACGGTGCGCCGGCCGCGGTTGCGCCGGTCGCGGGTGAGGCGGTCGCGGGTGAGGCGGTCGCCATGATCGCGGAGCCCGCGGCGAGGCATGCGGCGAGGAGTGCGGTGAGCGCGCCTGCTCGGGTGCGCTTGGGCATGGATGTCCCCCATGAACGAGTACGTGGATGTCCGGGTGCCGCCGACGCCGGGTGGTCCGTCCGGCTTGGTCGGTGCGACACCAAGAGCATCAGCCGTCGCCGGACACGGACGCAACGATCTGGGACGCATCCACCGGCGTGGAACCATCCCAGCCCCTCTGACGTGCAGGTATATGGAGTCCTGGGATGCCGTCCCGGGGCGGGGAGGGCAGGGAGAGAAGTGTCGGCAGCACCGGAGGACGTCCAGGCATTCGCGGCGTGGCTCACCCGACTGAAGGAGGGCACGGACCGCAGTTACGGCCAGTTGGCCCGTCGGCTCCACATGAACACGTCCACGCTGCACCGCTACTGCGCCGGTGACACGGTCCCCACGGACTTCGCCCCCGTGGAGCGGTTCGCCGCGCTGTGCGGGGCGACGGCGGAGGAACGGGTGGAACTGCACCGCGTGTGGCTTCTGGCGGTCGCGGCCCGTCAGCGGGTGCGGACGGCGGGCGCCGGGACTGGGACTGGCGCTGGGGTCGGTGGCGGTGGTGGTAAGGCCGGGACTGGGGCTGAGACAGCGGCAGAGGCGGAAACGAAGACAGACGCGGAAGCAAGGGCAGAGGCGGGAACGACGGCTGAGGCCGAGGCCGGTGTAGAGGCTCAGGCCGATGCCATCCCGGGGCTGCACCCCGCGTCCGAGGCCGGGGCCGACTCCGTCCCCCGCGAGGGCGAGTCCACAGTGCCCAGCGCAGCCCCGAGGGCCGCCACCCCCGCATCTCCTTCCCGCCGTCCCTGGCACCGTCGGCGGCCGATCCTCGCCTCCGCCTCCGTGGCCGTTGCACTGCTCACCACCCTGGGCAGTTACACCGCCCTGTCGTCGTCCGAGCAGCCCCCGGCAGCCCGTACCACACAGGACGGGCCGGTACCGGTCCGTACGCCGTCCGGGGGAGACCGGTTGATGTCCCCGTCCCCGAGTCCCTCCTCCTCGGTTGAGCCCACCACCGAACCGCCGTCGGCCTCGCCCACCCCCGCCAGCCCCTCGCACGGCGACGACGCCGAGCGCAGACCGCCCGTGGCGGCCGACGTGCCGCTCACCTGGACCGCCGACTCCCAGGTCTGGGAGATCGGCTGCAGCCACGACTACGTCATCGCGAAGCCGCCGAAGCAGGTGCCGCCGCCCCCGCCGCCGCAGGACGCCGGTGCCTGGGCCGCGACGCAGCAGGCGGTGCACGGCCGCAAGACGCTCGTGGAGATCTCGGTGCAGGGGCGGTCGTCGAAGGCGGTCGTGCTCAAGGCACTGCGCGTGCGCGTCGTCGGCCGCAGCGCTCCCGCCGAGGGCAACGTCTACGCCATGGACCAGGGCTGCGGCGGCGAGATCAGCCCCCGCTACTTCGACGTCGACCTGGACAAGGGCCGGCCCCTCGCCCGCCCCGTCGACGGCAGCCAGATGGGGACCCCGATCCCGGCCGTGCGCATGCCGTACAAGGTGTCGGCCGAGGACCCGGAGGTGCTGCTGGTCAGCGCGGAGACCCAGACGTGCGACTGCCGCTGGTACCTGGAGCTGGAGTGGTCCTCCGAGGGTCGTACCGGCACGGTCCGGATCGACGACCACGGCCGCCCGTTCCGCACGACCGGCATCAAGGGCCTGCCGCACTACATGTACGCCACCTGGAAGCACCAGTGGGCGCCCATGACGGACGGACGACCGGCTGACTGAACGACCGACCTGCTGACCGACCATCCGACCGGCCGTCCATCCGACCGGCTGGCCGACCGGTCGGCTCAGAACGTGTCGATCTGCGGTTCCAGCAGCCCCAGCAGGGCCCGTGCCGCCGGGCTCATGGCCTGCGGAGGCGGCAGCAGGGCGACCGTCTCGTACACGGTGTCGCCGGTGCCCTTCACGGGGACGGCGGTGAGCGACGCGCGCTTGTGCCGGAAGTGGCGCGGTACGACGGCGATGCCGAGATTCTCGTCGACGAGGTCGAGGAGGCTGTGCACGTCGTTGACCTCGAGGGGCACCGTCCTGCGGACGCCCGCGGCGGCGAAGACGGCGTCGGTCGTGCGGCGCGGCCCCCAGTCCGGGTGGAAGTCGACGAAGACCTCACCGCCGAGGTCCTCGGGCGTCACGGCCGCGCCGGCGGCCGCGAGACGGTGGCTGGGATGGCACAGCACGGTCATCGGCTCACCGGTCAGCGGGACGACCCGCAGCTGGTCGGTGTCCTCCTGCGCGGTCCGCACCGCGAAGGCCAGGTCGAGCCGCCCGCTCGCCACCTCGTCCGCGAGGGCACCGGAGCCGGCCTGCCGCAGACAGATCTCCACGTCCGGGTGCCGCCGCCGGAACGCGGCGAGCAGCCCCGCCACATGCACACCGGCGATGCACTGCTCCGACCCGAGCGCCAGCATGCCGCGCAGGACACCCTGCACCGCGGCCACCGCCTCGTGCGCCGACCGCACCTGCGCCAGGATCCGCTCCGCCTCCGTCAGCAGCGCCCGGCCGGCCGGGGTGAGCGTCACCCGGCGCGTCGTCCGTACGAACAGCGGTGTCTGCAGCTCCCGTTCCAGCGACCGGATGGACGCGGACAGACCGGACTGCGAGACCAGCAGCCGTTCGGCCGCCCGGGTGAAGTGTTCCTCCTCGGCGACCGCGACGAAGTGCTGCAGATGACGGAGCTCCATGACTGAGAAGCGTAAGCGCTGAATCCCATCGGATTCTTCTGTTGGACCAATGCCCCCAGGTCGCGAAAGAGTGGACACCGGTTCACAGGGAACCCGGACCCACCGTGCCAACCCCTCTGGAGTCGCGTTGTACACCGCACACCACGACCGTTACGCGGACATGCCCTACCGGCGCACCGGACGCAGCGGTCTGAAACTGCCGGCGCTCTCACTCGGCCTGTGGCACAACTTCGGCCCCGACCGGCCCGTCGAGACCCAGCGCGAGATCCTGCGCCGCGCCTTCGACCTGGGCGTCACCCACTTCGACCTGGCCAACAACTACGGTCCGCCGCCCGGGGCCGCCGAGTCCGCGTTCGGCGAGGCACTCAAGGCCGACTTCGCCCCGTACCGCGACGAGCTGATCATCTCCACCAAGGCGGGCTATCTGATGTGGCCCGGCCCGTACGGGGAGTGGGGCTCCCGCAAGTACCTGCTGTCCTCACTCGACCAGAGCCTGAAGCGCATGGGCGTCGACTACGTCGACATCTTCTACTCCCACCGTCCCGACCCGGACACCCCGCTGGAGGAGACGATGGGCGCCCTGCACTCGGCGGTGCAGCAGGGCAAGGCGCTGTACGTCGGCGTCTCCAACTACTCGGCCGAGCAGACCCGTGAGGCCGCCCGGATCCTGGGCGAGCTGGGCACCCCGCTCCTCATCCACCAGCCGCGCTACTCGATGCTCGACCGGCGCCCCGAGAGCGAGGGCCTGCTCGACGCCCTCGACGAGCTCCAGGTGGGTTCCATCGTCTTCTCCCCGCTGGAGCAGGGGCTGCTGACCGGCCGCTACCTCGACGGCATCCCGGAGGACTCGCGGGCCGCGAGCGACAGCCCGTTCCTGAACTCCGACGCCGTCACCGAGGACCTGGTCGGCCGGCTGCGCGCCCTGGACGAGGTCGCCAAGTCGCGCGGCCAGTCGCTGACCCAGCTCGCCCTCGCCTGGGTGCTGCGCGGCGGCCGGGTGACCTCCGCGCTGGTCGGCGCGAGCAGCGCCCGCCAGATCGAGGACAGCGTCGGCGCGATCCGCAACCTCGACTTCGAGGCCGACGAACTGGCCCGCATCGACGCGATCATCGAGGGCAGGGCATAGCCTCCGAGCCCGGCAAGGGGGGCGTGACGACTGCGGTCGGCCCGTCCCCACCATCGTGCTCCCGTCAGGGGCGCCTCACGCGTGGTACGAGTAGAACCCACGGCCGGTCTTGCGGCCGAGGTGGCCCGCGGCGACCATGCGGCGCAGGAGGGCGGGAGGCGCGTACAGCGGCTCCTTGAACTCCTCGTACATGGACTCGGCCACCGCCTGCGCGGTGTCGAGGCCGATGAGGTCGAGCAGGCGCAGGGGGCCCATGGGGTGGGCGCAGCCGAGTTCCATGCCCTGGTCGATGTCGTCGGGGAGGGCGCCGCCCGACTCCACCATGCGTACCGCGCTGAGCAGATACGGCACGAGCAGCGCGTTGACGACGAAACCGGAGCGGTCCGGCGCCTGGATGACCTGCTTGCCCAGTTGCCCGGCGAAGTCGCGGGTGCGCCGCACGGTCTCCTGGCTGGTCGTCAGGGCGGGGATGACCTCCACCAGCCGCTGCACCGGCACGGGGTTGAAGAAGTGCATGCCGACGACCTGCGCCGGTCGCTCGGTGACGACCGCGAGGTCGACGACGGGGATCGACGAGGTGTTGGTCGCCAGGATCGCCGCGGGGTCCTCCACCGCCTTGTCCAGGGTGCACAGGACGTCGGTCTTGATGTCGCGGTTCTCGGCGACGGCCTCGACGACGAACTGGCGGTCGGCCAGGTCGCTGAGGTCGTGGGTGAAGGACAGTCCGGCGAGGGCCCGGTCCCGCCGCTCCTCGCTGAGCCTGCCGCGCCGTACGCCCCGGTCGAGGGAGGCGGTGATCCGGCGGCGGCCGGCTTCGACGGCGTCATGGGTGGCTTCGGCGATCCGGACGTCGAGGCCGCCGAGGGCGGCGACTTCGGCGATGCCGGAGCCCATGAGGCCGCAGCCCACGACTCCGAGACGGGTGACGGGATCCATCTGAGGTCCTCTCTGATGATGCTGCGCGGGGGTTCGGGGGAGCGGCCTCAGACGTTGCGGCGGTACTGGCCGCCGACCTCGAAGAAGGCCTCGGTGATCTGTTGCAGCGAACAGACGCGGGCGGCGTCCATGAGGACCGCGAAGACGTTGTCGCCGCTCACCGCCGCGGCCTTGAGTGCGGCCAGGGCGGCGTGGGCCTGCTCCCGGTGCCGGGCCTGATGGTCCCGTACGCGCTCCAGCTGGGACTGCTTCTCCTCCTCGGTGGCGCGGGCCAGCTCGATGGCGCCGGGTTCGGCGGTCCCGGCGTGCGGGTTGCGGAAGGTGTTGACGCCGATGATGGGCAGCGTGCCGTCGTGCTTGCGCTGCTCGTAGAGCATCGACTCGTCCTGGATGCGGCCGCGTTGGTAGCCGGTCTCCATGGCGCCGAGCACACCGCCGCGCTCGCTGATCCGCTCGAACTCCTGGAGCACCGCCTCTTCGACCAGATCCGTGAGCTCGTCGATGACGAACGAGCCCTGGAGGGGGTTCTCGTTCATCGCGAGGCCCCATTCCCGGTTGATGATCAGCTGGATGGCCAGGGCTCGGCGGACGGAGTCCTCGGTGGGGGTGGTGACGGCCTCGTCGTAGGCGTTGGTGTGCAGGCTGTTGCAGTTGTCGTAGATCGCGATGAGCGCCTGGAGGGTGGTGCGGATGTCGTTGAAGTCCATCTCCTGGGCGTGCAGGGAGCGGCCCGAGGTCTGGACGTGGTACTTCAGCTTCTGGCTGCGCTCGTTCGCGCCGTACTTCTCCCGCATCGCCACCGCCCAGATCCGGCGGGCGACCCGGCCGAGGACCGAGTACTCGGGGTCCATGCCGTTGGAGAAGAAGAACGACAGGTTGGGGGCGAAATCGTCGATGTGCATGCCCCGGGCGAGGTACGCCTCCACGTAGGTGAAGCCGTTGGCCAGGGTGAAGGCGAGCTGGCTGATGGGGTTCGCCCCGGCTTCGGCGATGTGGTAGCCGGAGATGGACACCGAGTAGAAGTTGCGGACCTGGTGGGCGATGAACCACTCCTGGATGTCGGCCATCATCCGCAGGGAGAACTCGGTGGAGAACAGGCAGGTGTTCTGGCCCTGGTCCTCCTTGAGGATGTCGGCCTGCACCGTGCCGCGCACGTTCGCCAGCGCGTGCGCCCTCAGCCCGGCCGCCTCCTCGGGCGAGGGGTCGCGGCCCTCGACGGCGCGGAACCTCTCCGTCTGCTGGTCGATGACGGTGTTGAGGAAGAACGCCAGGACGGTCGGCGCGGGCCCGTTGATCGTCATGGAGACCGAGGTGGTGGGCGCGACCAGGTCGAAGCCGTCGTAGAGCGCCTTCATGTCGCCGAGCGTGGCCACCGACACCCCGGAGGTGCCGACCTTCCCGTAGACGTCGGGACGCTCGTCGGGGTCGCGGCCGTAGAGGGTGACCGAGTCGAACGCGGTGGACAGACGGGTGGCGGGCTGGCCCTCGGAGAGCAGCTTGAAGCGGCGGTTGGTGCGGAAGGGGTCGCCCTCCCCGGCGAACATACGGGCAGGGTCCTCACCGTCGCGCTTGAAGGGGAACACCCCGGCCGTGAAGGGGAAGTGGCCGGGCAGGTTCTCCCGGCGCCAGAACCGCACCAGTTCCCCGTGGTCGGTGAACCGGGGCAGGGCGACACGGGGGATCTTGTTGCCGGAGAGGGATTCGCGGGTCAGCCTGGTGCGGATCTCCCTGTCCCGGACCCTCACCACCTGCTCGTCGCCGGAGTAGGAGGCGACGACCGCGGGCCAGTTCTCGATCTGCGCCGTGACGTCGCGCGGCAGCCGGCCCCGGGCGTCGTCGAGCAGGGACTCCACGTTCCCGGCGTCGGAGCCGGACTCGACGAGTTCTCCCCGGACCAGGTCCAGTCGCTGCACCCGCCGGGCCGCCTCCGCCAGCCGCTCGGTCTCCTCGTGGTACCGGCGGACCGTTTCGGTGACCTCGGCGAGATAGCGCACCCGGTCGGCGGGAACCACCTGCCGGATACCGGAGGAGTGACGCACCTCGACCCTCGGCAGAACGCCCTCGGACAGCGGCAGCCCCCGCTCGGCCAGGGCGGACCGCACATGCTGGTAGAGCGCGGTGACGCCGTCGTCGTTGAAGGTGGCGGCCGATGTGCCGTACACCGGCATGTCCTCGGGCCGCATGCCGAACGCCTCGCGGTTGCGGACCAGTTGGCGCCCGACGTCCCGCAGCGCGTCCTTGGCGCCGCGCCGCTCGAACTTGTTGATCGCCACGACGTCGGCGAAGTCGAGCATGTCGATCTTCTCCAACTGTGAGGCCGCGCCGAACTCCGGCGTCATCACGTACATCGAGGTGTCGACGAACGGCACGATCGCCGCGTCGCCCTGTCCGATGCCCGGTGTCTCCACGACCACCAGGTCGAACCCGGCGGCCTTGACCACGTCGATCACGTCGGACAGATGCTCCGGCAGCTCACGGCTGCCCCGCGTGGCCAGACTGCGGAAGAAGACCCGGTTGCCGTCCAGGGAGTTCATCCGGATCCGGTCACCCAGCAGGGCGCCGCCGCCCCGACGGCGGGTCGGGTCGACCGCGATCACCGCGATCCGCAGCTTGTCCTGCTGGTCGACGCGGAAGCGGCGCACCAGTTCGTCGGTGAGTGAGGACTTCCCCGAGCCGCCGGTGCCGGTGATGCCGAGGACCGGCGTGCTGCGGGCCGCCGCGGCCGAGCGCAGGGGGCCGAGGAGGTCCGCGGACAGTCTGCCGAGTTCCGCGCCGGTGATCGCGCGAGCGATCGCGAAGCGGTCCCCGGACAGGACGTCCGCCGCATCGACCGGTCGGTCGTCCCAGAGGTCGAAGTCGCAGTCCTTCACCACCGAGTTGACCATCCCGGTCAGGCCCATCCGCTGGCCGTCCTCCGGCGAGAAGATGGTCACCCCGCTGCCGCGCAGCCGGGCGATCTCCTCGGGCACGATGACACCGCCCCCGCCGCCCACCACGCGGATGTGGTCGGCTCCCCGCTCGCGCAGCGACTCGACCAGGTACTCGAAGTACTCCACGTGCCCGCCCTGGTAGGACGAGACCGCCACACCGTGGGCGTCCTCCTCCAGTGCCGCGTCCACGACGTCCCGCACCGACCGGTTGTGCCCGAGGTGGATCACCTCGGCTCCCTGGGACTGGAAGATGCGCCGCATGATGTTGATCGACGCGTCGTGCCCGTCGAACAGCGCCGAAGCGGTGATCAGGCGGACGGGGTGCACGGGTCGGTGCAGGGTCATGAAGGCCTTCTCGGAGGGTGGGGAGAGTGCTGACGAAGAGATAGTAGGACGTCCTAGTAAATTGCGGGAAGCCGCTACGGCGATGAGACCGACGGTTGGCGACGAGATGGCGGCCCTGGGAGAGCCTCCCGCTCACAGGTCGAGGACCAGGCGAGGTCCGCACGAGCGGGAGACGCAGATGAGCATGGTGTCGCCGGCGGCCCGCTCCTCCTCCGTGAGCAGGGAGTCACGGTGGTCGGGCCTCCCTTCCAGTACGTCGGTCTCGCAGGTGCCGCAGGTGCCCTCACGGCAGGAGAAGTCCACCGGCACACCGGCCTCCTCCACCGCTTCGAGTACCGATCGCCCCGGCGGCACCGTGAGGGTGAGCCCGGAACGGACGAGTTCCACCTCGAAGGCCTCGGCCGGGCCTGCGGCCGTCGCCTCGACCGGGGCGAACCGCTCGACCCCCAGCGTGCCCCGCGGCCAGTCCGCGCACGTCTCCCGCAGGGCCTCCAGCAGGGGTCCCGGACCGCAGGCGTGCACCAGGGTGTCGGGCTCGGGCGGGCCGATGAAGCCTGCGAGGTCCAGCAGGCCGTGGGCGTCCTGAGGGCGGATCAGCACGCGGTCGCCGTACGGGGCGAGGCGGTCCAGGAAGGCCATGGAGGCGCGGGTGCGGCCGCCGTACAGCAGACGCCAGTCGGCGCCCGCGGCCTCGGCTGCCTCGACCATGGGCAGGATCGGTGTGATCCCGATGCCGCCCGCGACGAACAGATGGCGGGCGGCAGGGCGCAGCGGGAAGTTGTTCCGTGGGCCGCGGACCCGGACGGCGTCGCCCGCGCGCAGGTGGTCATGGACGTGGGCCGAGCCGCCACGGCCTCGCGGCTCGCGCAGCACGGCGATCCGCCAGACGTCCCGTTCCTCCGGGCGCCCGCACAGGGAGTACTGGCGGATCATGCCGCCGTCCGCGCTGTCGCGGCCGTCCAGTACGACGTCGATGTGGGCACCCGGCGTCCAGGTCGGGAGCTCTCCGCCGGCCGGGCGGCACAGGGTGAGGCAGACGACACCGTCGGCGGCCAGGACGCGGGTCGCCACGGTGAGGACGAGCCCGGCGGGGTCGGGGGTCGCCTCGGTGGTGACGGCCCGGGCGGGACGGGAGGTCGACACGGTGGTGACACGTTCGGCCGGTGTGTGTGTCGCAGCCGGGAGGGCGGTCCCGGGGGCGCGGTTCGTCAGGGCGCGGAGGGTGACGGCGGGGGGCAGTCGGTCGTTCATGGTGGTCGGCTCCGGGGTTCAGGTCTGTGCGGGCACGTGCAGCAGGAGTGCGTCGCCCTGGCCGCCGCCCCCGCAGAGGGCAGCGGCTCCGCGGCCCCCGCCCCGGCGCCGCAGCTCCGTCGCGAGGGACAGCACCAGGCGGGCGCCCGTCATGCCGACCGGGTGGCCGAGGGCGATGGCGCCGCCGTTGACGTTCACCTTCTCCAGGGGGATGTCCAGCTCTCGTACCGAAGCGAGGGCAACCCCGGCGAACGCCTCGTTGATCTCGAACAGATCCAGGTCGGCGGCCTTCGACCGGCCGTCCCGGGAGAGGGCGTCGCGGATCGCGCCGGCGGGCTGGACCAGCAGGGAGGCGTCGGGGCCCGCCGTCGTGCCGTAGGCGCCGATCTCGGCCAGCGGGGTCAGGCCCTCCCACCGGGCGCGTTCGGCGCTCATCACGACGACGGCCGCGGCGCCGTCGGACAGCTGGGAGGAGTTGCCCGCGGTGATGGTGCCCCCGCCGGAGAACGCCGGCCTCAGCCGCCCCAGGCTCTCGGCGGTGCTGTCCGGCCGTACGCCCTCGTCGGTGTCCACCACCGACTCGCCGTGCCGCCCGGTCACCGTGAACGGGACGATCTCGCCGGCCAGTGCCCCGGACTCCTGGGCACGGGCGGCCCGTCGGTGGGAGAGCGCGCTGTACTCGTCCTGCTCCTCGCGGCTCAGCCCGTACGGCCGTTGGTGGCGCTCGGTGGCCGCGCCCATGGGGACGCCGTCGAAGGCGCAGACGAGGGCGTCGCGGTCCAGGGCGTCCTCCACGGGGGCCGTGCCGTACTTCCAGCCGGCCCGAGCCCCGCGCAGCAGGTGCGGGGCGCCCGACATGGACTCCATGCCGCCGGCGACGACCACCTCGTGCCGTCCGGAGGCGATCATGAGGTCGGCCAGGGCGATGGCGTGCAGACCCGACAGGCAGAGCTTGTTGACGGTGCTCGCGGGCACGGAGAACGGTACTCCGGCGCGGACCGCTGCCTGCCGTGCCGGATTGGGACCGGCCCCGGCCTGGACGACGTGGCCCATGACGACGGCTTCCACGGCGGCCGGGTCCAGGCGCGCGGCGGCCAGCGCGCCGCCGATGGCGTGGGCGCCGAGGTCGACGGCGGACGCGGTGCTCAGCGCGCCCATCAGTTTGCCGATGGGTGTTCTGGCTCCGGCGACGATGACGGATCCGGGCACGGCCGGGACCTCCTGCGGAACGTGGGGCACGTCGGGCCCGGGGGGAGAGAGGGCCGGGTGCGCCCGGGTGAGGGAGAGCGGGGCAGGGCTCGGTGGAGGAGAGCTGGGCGTGCCCCGGTGGAGAGGTGCGATGCGGTCAGGCGACCGTGTCGAGGGCGCGCTCGGCGATCATGTGCGCCGTCTCGTTCACCGAGTGCGGCACGATCCGGCCGCCCGGCAGCCGGCGCACCCTGCTGACCGAGGTGTAGCCGGGGTGGAACCAGAACATCGTGGGCAGGCCGAGCACGGTCGCCAGATAGGTGTTGGTGATGCCGCCGTGACACACGACCGCGACCCGCCCGCCGGGGTGGGCGTCGAAGACGGTCCGCATGGCCCGTTCGGCACGCGCGCGGAAGGCGTCCCAGTCCAGATCGGGCACGAAGTCCTCGTACCGCCCCTCGGCGAGTGCCGCCGCCCGGGGATCGTCGGCCCCGATCTGCTCCGGTGGCGTGTAGGGGTGGGAGACGTCCGTGTCCCATTCGCGGAGGTCGTCCAGCACGGTCGCCGTCATGCCGGTGCGCCGTTCCAGGGGAGCCGCCGTCTCGCGTGCGCGCCGGAAGGGGCTGGTGTACAGCGCGTCGATGTCCTCGTGCGCGAGCCAGGCGGCGAGGCGCTCGGCCTGGGCCATGCCCTCCGGCGACAGCCCCGGGTCGTACACGCCCGCCAGGGGGAGGCCGTGGCGGATGAGGAGGAGTTCGGTCATGGGTGTTCCTTCGTACGAGGGGCGGGCGGTCGTCGGTCGCCTCGGGGGAGGTGCGGCGGGGCTCAGCCCGCGATGGTCCGCTCGGAGCGCCAGTAGGGGCGGCGCATCGCGCGTTTGTCGAGCTTGCCCATCGCGTTGCGCGGGAGCTCGGACACGAACTCGTAGGACTTGGGGCACTTGTAGGCGGCCAGCCGGTCGCGGCAGAACCGGTCCAGTTCCTCCGCGGGCGCGTCGTCCCCGGCTGCCACGACCAGTGCCCGCAGCGCCTCGCCGAAGTCCGGGTCGGGCACGCCGATCACCGCCACCTCGGCGACCGCCGGGTGCTGCCCCAGCACGGCCTCGCTCTCGGCCGGGTAGAGGTTGACACCGCCCGAGACCACGATGTCCGCGGCCCGGTCGGTGATGAACATGTAGCCGTCCGCGTCGACGTAGCCGATGTCGCCGAGGGTGAAGACACCGGGGGAGAGGTAGGCGGACCTCGTCTTGTCCGGGTCCGCGTGGTAGCGCACGCCCCGGTCCTCGGGTGCTCGGAAGGCCAGCAGTCCCCGTTCACCTGGTGGCAGCGGTCGGCCGTCGTCGTCGGTCACCAGCACCTCGAACGGCGGCTGGACGCGCCCGACCGAGCCCGGATGGGCCAGCCACTCGACGCTGCCGATGCGGGCCACGGTGCCCGCCTCGCTGGCCCCGTACGACTCGGTCAGCACCGGACCGAACCAGTCGATCATGGCTCGTTTCACGTCCGGAGGACACGCGGACCCCGTGTGGGACACCTGTACGAGGCTGGAGACGTCGTACCGGGCACGCACCTCGTCCGGCAGGGCGAGCAGGCGCTGGAAGTGGGTGGGCACCATGACCGTCGAGGTGACCCGCCATTTGGCGACCCGGCTCAGGAAGATCGCCGGGTCGTATCGTCCGAGGACGACCACCTGCTGTCCCGCCGCCAGATGGCGCAGAGCCGTCAGCGGCGCGTTGTGCTGCAGCGGGCCGCACACGAGGTGCGGTCCCGGCGGGAATCCGGGCCGGGTGGACACCGCGGCGAGATAGGCGGAACTGTCGGCCACCGGGCCGCTCACCCAGCGCACCTCGGTACCGCGCGCCCGTCCCGTGGTACCCGACGTGTAGACGAGGGGCGGCCGGGCGGGCCGGCCCCCGGGAACGGTCGCCCCGGCGGGTGCGGCCGCCAGCCACAGGTCCCAGTCGAAGGCGTGCCCGATCGCGGGGGTTCCGTGCATCACGAGGGGAAGGCCCAGTTCCCGGGCGGCGTCCAGGGCGGACCCGGCGCCCGCCGGGCCGGTGACGATCCCGGTCGCGCCCGAGTCGATGATCTGGTCCACGAGTTCGCCCGGCGTCAGATGCCGGGACGCGGCCACGGTCCCCACACCGGCCCGGAGTCCCGCGAGATGGGCGACCAGCGTCGGTGCCGCGTTGTCGCCGAGCACCACGACCCGGTCGTGCGGACCGGGTGCGAACTCCAGCATGCGCACCGACGCGCGTGCCACCTGGTCCGCGAGCCCGGACCAGGACAGCACCTCCCAGTCGTCCACCAGGGCGGGCTCGTCCGGGGTCTTCTGTGCGCGACGGTCGAGTGGCAGCTGCGACATGGCTCCTCCGGCGGCTCTCGGCCCCCTCCCAGCTGACGGGAGAGTCGATGCCGAGACTGTAGCGTTTATCAAGAAAGTACGGAACACTCTGAGGCGAGACAGAGGTCTGCTCGCCTGTTCCAAGCATGGACTGGCCCTTTCGTCTTCCTCCGTTACTCAAGCCTGCATCTGGTAAGTGCTCTCAGGGAGGTCCCATGTCCCGGCAGGATCTGGACACATGGCGCGCACAGGCCCGGAAGTGGCTGGCCACGCAGCTCGCACCGCGTGACCCGTCCGCGTCGGCGTCCGCGGCGGAGCCGGCCGACCTCGCGGTGTTCCACAACCTCCCCGAGGACCGGGAGCTGCTGCTCCTCGAGCGCTGCCGCGCCTATCAGCGGGCCCGCTTCGACGCCGGATATCAGGCGCTGACCCTGCCCGCCGACCGGGGCGGGGCGGGGCTGAGCGCCGCACACGCGGCGGCCTTCACGGAGGAGGAGTCCGCCTTCGACGTGCCGCCGTCCACCGAGCTGATCAGCGTCACCGTGCGCCTGGTCGCGATGGCCGTCTCGCTGTTCGGCACGGACGAGCAGCGCCACGACTTCGCGCGCGCCTTCCTCCGCACCGACCTGCTGGCCTGTCAGCTCTTCAGCGAACCCGACGCCGGCTCCGACCTCGCGGCTCTGCGCACCCGCGCCCGGCAGGAGGAGGCCGGAGAGCCCGGCGCCGACGGGGCCGGGAGTGGTGGGGACTGGGTGATCGACGGTCAGAAGGTGTGGACCTCGGGAGCCCAGTTCGCCGACTACGGCCTGCTGCTCGCCCGCACGGATCCGGATGTCGTCAAGCAGGCGGGCATCACCGCCTTCCTGGTCCCGATGGACGCCGTCGGAGTGGAGGTGCGCCCCATCCGGCAGATGAGCGGGGGTGCCTCCTTCAACGAGGTCTTCCTCAGCGGAGTCCGCGTCCCGGACCGGCTCCGGATCGGCCGCCCGGGCCAGGGCTGGGAGGTCGCCACCGCCACCCTCGGCTTCGAACGGACCGCCTCCGGCAGCGGCAACCGGCGTAAGGGCGGCACCTTCACGGACGTGCTCGCCCTCGCACGCTCGCTCGGCCGCACCGCTGACCCACTGGTCCGGCAGCACCTCGCCGACCTGTACGTCCGGACCGTGCTGCGAGCCGCGACGGTGGACCGTGTCGCCCGGACGAGCGCCGCCGGTGGCCGACCGGGCCCCGAGGCGTCGCTGACCAAGCTGATGGCCAGCGACCTCCTCACCCGCACCGGGCAGGTCGCCGCCGACCTCATGGGCGCCCGGATCTGCGCCGACACGGGAGAGCCGGGAACCTTCGCCTGGACCGAGCACCTGCTCGGTGCCCCGGGCTACCGGCTGGCGGGAGGCACCGACCAGATCCAGCGCAACCTGATCGGCGAGCGCGTACTGAAGTTGCCGCCGGAGCCGCGGGTGGACCGGGTGCCGTTCTCGCAGCTGCCCGGCGACTGAGTGAGCACGGGCCGCAGGATTTCGGGGCTGCCGCGCCCAGGCCTCGGGGCTGCCGGGTCCTCCGCGCATCCGGGCTGCCGAGTCCTCCGCGCATCCGGGCTGCCGAGTCCTCCGATCCCTTCGGGCCCGCCGGGCCGTCCAAGCCCTTCGGGTCCGCCGGGCCTTCCAAGCCCCTCGGGTCCGCCGGGTCGCGGGCCTACTCCTCCAGACCTCGGGGCCGCTCTTGCCGGGCACGGCGCGTCCCGCTCCCTCGGGGCCGTGCCGCGACGAGCGGGCCGTGCCCCGGCCGCATGGAGCCGTCCCGCGTCCGCGGGGACGGCTCGACACCCTCTGGACCATTCCGCAATCACCAAGGAGTGACACCGATGGATCTGGGACTGACAGGCGCGAAGGCGCTGGTGACCGGTGCGAGCCGGGGTATCGGCCGGGCGATCGCCGCCACCCTGGCGGCCGAGGGCTGCTCCCTGGCTCTGTGTGCCCGGGGCGAGGAGGCGCTCGCCAAGACCGCCGCCGAACTGCGCGGTGAGGGAGCGACGGTGTTCGCCGAGCCGGTCGACGTGACCGACCCGGCCGCGCTCGCCGCCTTCGTGGAGCGCGCGGCCGGTGAACTGGGGGGCCTGGACCTGCTGGTGTCCAACGTCTCGGCGGGCAACGTCAAGGGCCCGGAGTCGTGGGAGGCCAGCCTGCGCGGCGACCTGATCCCGTTCGCGGGACTCGTCGAGGCGGCCATGCCCCACCTGGAGGCCTCCGACCGGGCCGCCGTGGTCGCCATCGGCACCACCAACGCCTCCGACACCGCCCGACCCGCCGGCGCCAACTCCTACTCCGCCCTCAAGGCCGCCGTGGTCCAGCACGCCTCGGCCCTCGCGCACGCACTCGCCCCGAAGGGCATCCGCGTCAACACCGTCTCGCCCGGCCCCATCGACTTCCCCGGCGGTGCCTGGGAGACCATCCGCGCCAGCCGGCCGGAGGTGTACGAGGAGGTCCTCGCCAAACTGCCGATCGGCCGCTACGGCGCCGCGGAGGACGTGGCAGCCGCCGTGGCGTTCCTGCTCGGCCGGACCGGCTCCTTCTGCGTCGGGGTCAACCTCGTGGTGGACGGCGGGCTGCTGACCCGCGTCCAGTACTGAGCCGTGGGGGGCCCGGCCGGCCGTCTGGACGCCGTACTGGTCTGCGGCGGCAGATGGCACGACTTCGACTACGCGCGGCTCCGACTCCTGGAGCTTCTCGGCGAACATCCGCAGGTGCGTACGACGGTCTTCCAGGACTACGACCGTGCCGCCGCGCTGGACGAGGCGGACCTGCTGGTGACCTACACCTGTGACGTCCGGCCGGGCCCGGCCGGACGTC
>NZ_LIRK01000567.1 GCF_001419765.1 Streptomyces torulosus | reverse complement strand
GCGCCAGCGCCTCCGCCGCCGCGATCTTCATCCCCTCCGTGATCCGCGACGCCCGCACCTGGAGCGCCCCGGCGAAGATGCCAGGGAAGGCGAGGACGTTGTTGATCTGGTTGGGGTAGTCGGAGCGCCCGGTCGCGACGACCGCCGCGTACTTGTGGGCGACATCCGGGTGCACCTCGGGGTTGGGGTTGGCCATGGCGAAGACGAACGCGCCCTTGGCCATCGAGGCCACCGCCTCCTCCGCGACCGTGCCGCCGGAGACGCCGATGAAGACGTCGGCGCCGGCGAGCGCGTCCTCCAGGGAGCCCGTGATCCCGGCCTTGTTGGTGAACCCGGCCACCTCGCGCTTGACGTCCGTGAGGTCCCCGCGGTCCACGGAGATGATGCCCTTGCGGTCGGCCAGGGCGACGTCACCGATGCCCGCCTCGACCAACATCTTCGCGATGGCCACACCGGCCGCGCCGGCACCAGAGATGACCGCCCGGAGCTGACCGATCTCCCGCCCGCTGAGCCGCGCGGCGTTCCGCAGGGCCGCCAGCGTCACGACCGCCGTACCGTGCTGGTCGTCGTGGAAGACCGGGATGTCCAGGCGCTCCTGGAGCCGCTTCTCGATCTCGAAGCAGCGGGGCGCCGAGATGTCCTCCAGGTTCACGCCGCCGAAGGACGGGGCGAGCCGGACGACGGTCTCGACGATCTCGTCGACGTCCGTGCAGGCGAGCGCGATCGGCACCGCGTCGACACCGCCGAACTGCTTGAACAGGATCGCCTTGCCCTCCATCACGGGGAGGGAGGCCTCGGGGCCGATGTCGCCGAGGCCGAGGACCGCCGTACCGTCCGTCACGACGGCGACGACGGAGGACTTCCAGGTGTAGTCGTCGACCAGCTCGGGACGCTCGGCGATGGCGGTGCACACCCGCGCGACGCCCGGCGTGTAAGCGAGGGACAGGTCGTCCTTGTCGCGGATCGGCACCGTGCTCTGCACGGCCATCTTGCCGCCGCGGTGCAGCGCGAAGGCGGGGTCGAAGGAGTCGGGGGCGCCCAGGGAATTGAGGGGCTCCCCGTTGCCTTCCTGGCCCGTACTGCCGTCGCTGCTCTCGGTGCGAGGATTGACAATCTCCGCTGCCACTTTTGTTTACCCCTTAAGTCTTCAAGGTTTGAGGGTGACCGCTCCCGGTTCGGGAGTGGGCGGGCACCGCGCAAGGCCCAGGTCAACCGGTACGTACGGCGACGCGTATGGGCTCAGACGCGACGGGCGCGCCGCACACGCGCCCTGGGCCCCGGATGAGGGGTGTAAGGAACCTTCTTACCGGACGGACGGTGCCGACGACGAGTCCAGACCCGTTCATACCTTGAAGGTCACAACTCGAAGGTCATTTGCGGCCCAATCGGGGCGCCATGACTCGTCGACGAATGACCGGACAAGTCGGACCAATCCCGGACGGGCACCATACGGCCACGTGTGCGGGGTGCGCGGCCGACCGCATCCTGAGATGCACCGAAGATCTTCCGGCCGGAAGAGAAAAATTCCGCACAAGATCCGGCGTGATCGCACGGTCCGCAGCGGTTCGTGAGTCATTCGGGGGTCACCCGTTATCCGATTTTGACATAGCGGGTCATCTGAATGCACATGCCCGAATGGCAAGATGCCGTAATCACACGAGGTCGCGACACTCGAAGAGGCGTGTCACCCATCGGCCTATCGGCAACTCCACCCATCCCGCCGGAGGAACCCACCATGACCGCAAGCACCACCAGTCGTACGACCGGCCTGCGCTCCCGGACAGCCGCGGTCGGAGCGATCGCGGTCGTGGGCGCCCTGCTGCTCACCGGCTGCGGTGACCAGACCAAGGACGGCAACGACAACGGCTCGGACAGCAGCAAGGCCGGTTCGGCCCCGCTGGCCGACAAGCTTCCCTCGGACATCCGCAACAAGGGTGTCATCCGCGTCGGCTCCGACATCGCGTACGCGCCCGTGGAGTACAAGGACAGCGCGGGCAAGGTCGTCGGCATCGACCCCGACATCGCCGCCGCGCTGGGCAAGCAGCTCGGCGTCGAGTTCAAATTCGAGAACGCCACCTTCGACACCCTCATCGGTGGTCTGGCGTCCAAGCGGTACGACATCGCCATGTCGGCCATGACGGACACCAAGGACCGTCAGGAGGGCATCGACGCCGACACCGGCAAGAAGGTCGGCGCCGGTGTGGACTTCGTCGACTACTTCACCGCCGGTGTGTCGCTGTACACCAACAAGGGCGACGACAAGGGCATCAAGACCTGGGACGACCTCTGCGGCAAGACGATCGCCGTGCAGCGCAACACGTTCTCGCACGACCTCGCCAAGGAGCAGGCGGCGAAGTGCAAGAAGGACGGCGGCAAGGCCCTCAAGATCGAGGACTTCGCCACCAACCCCGAGGCCGAGACCCGGATGCGCTCCAAGGGCGCGGACGTCGTCTCCGCCGACTACCCGGTCGCCGCGTACTCCGTGAAGACCTCGGGCGGCGGCAAGTACTTCCAGATCGTCGGCGACCAGGTCGAGGCCGGCCCCTACGGCATCGCCGTCGCCAAGGACAGCACCGAGCTGCGCGACGCGCTGCAGGCCGCGGTCCAGGCGATCATCGACAACGGCGAGTACAAGAAGATCATCAGCAAGTGGGGCGTCGAGGACGGCGCCGTCACCGAGGCCAAGGTCAACGGCGGCTCCTGATCTCCGTCTCGGCACTGAAAGGCACCACCCGTGACTGTTGACGTCAACAAGACGGACGGTCCCGAGGACACGCCCCCCGCCGGTCCGGAGGCCATCAAGGCCATTCCGGTCCGGCACCCGGGGCGCTATGTCTCCGCGGCCATCGCGCTCGCTGTCCTGGGCGCGATCGTCTACGCCTTCGCGCAGGCGAAGAAGATCAACTGGGGCGCCGTCCCCGACTACTTCTTCGACGACCGCATCATCGAAGGCGTTCTGCACACCCTGCTGCTCACCGTGCTGTCCATGGTGATCGGCATCGTCGGCGGCATCCTGCTCGCCGTCATGCGGCTGTCGAAGAACCCGGTGACCTCGTCGGTCGCGTGGTTCTACATCTGGTTCTTCCGCGGCACGCCCGTCCTGGTCCAGCTGTTCGTCTGGTTCAACCTGGGCCTGGTCTTCGAGTACATCAACCTCGGTCCGATCTACAAGGACTACTGGTCCTCGTTCATGACGCCGCTGCTGACGGCGCTGCTCGGCCTCGGCCTCAACGAGGCCGCGTACATGGCGGAGATCTGCCGCGCCGGTCTGCTGTCGGTCGACGAGGGTCAGACGGAGGCGTCGCACGCGCTCGGTATGAGCCACGCGAAGACGCTGCGCCGGATCGTCATCCCGCAGGCGATGCGCGTGATCGTGCCGCCCACGGGCAACGAGGTCATCAACATGCTGAAGACCACGTCGCTCGTCTCGACGGTGCAGTACGTGGACCTGCTCAAGGCGGCCCAGGACATCGGCCAGAACGCGGGCTCCATCGTGGAGATGCTGTTCCTCGCCGCCGCCTGGTACCTGATCCTGACCAGCATCTTCAGCGTCGGTCAGTACTACCTGGAGCGGTACTACGCGAAGGGCTCGACCCGATCCCTCCCGCCGACGCCGATCCAGCGCTTCAAGGCCATGCTGCCCGCGCGCCGCCCGAAGGGAGTCTCGGCATGACCGCCATGGTGAAGGCCGAGGGCATCCACAAGTCCTTCGGCCCCGTGCAGGTCCTCAAGGGCATCGACCTGGAGGTACAGACGGGTGAGGTGTTCTGCCTCATCGGCCCGTCCGGCTCCGGCAAGTCGACGTTCCTGAGGTGCATCAACCACCTCGAGAAGATCAACGGCGGCCGTCTGTACGTCGACGGCGAGCTGGTCGGCTACCGCCAGAAGGGCGACAAGCTGTACGAGCTCAAGGACAGCGAGGTCGCGCTGAAGCGCCGGGACATCGGCATGGTGTTCCAGCGGTTCAACCTGTTCCCGCACATGACCGCCGCCGAGAACGTCATGGAGGCGCCCATCCAGGTCAAGGGCGTCAGCAGGGCCCTGGCCCGCGAGCGCGCCCGGGAACTGCTGGAGAAGGTCGGCCTCGGCGACAAGGCCGGCAACTACCCCTCGCAGCTCTCCGGCGGCCAGCAGCAGCGCGTGGCGATCGCCCGGGCGCTGGCGATGGAGCCGAAGCTGATGCTGTTCGACGAGCCGACCTCGGCGCTCGACCCGGAGTTGGTCGGTGACGTCCTCGACGTCATGCGCGACCTCGCCGAGTCGGGCATGACCATGGTCGTCGTCACCCACGAGATGGGCTTCGCCCGCGAGGTCGGCGACAGCCTGGTCTTCATGGACGGCGGTGTGGTGGTCGAGTCCGGCAACCCGCGTGACGTGCTCACGAACCCGCAGGAGGAGCGCACCCAGTCGTTCCTGTCCAAGGTGCTGTAGCCGGCAGGAACCGAACCGGACACGGTCGCGCGTGAAGGGGCGGTACGGGTCTCCCGTACCGCCCCTTCCCCGTGCGGAAGCCGCCTCGGGGGGCCTACTTCACGGCGAGCAGCAGGGTGTCGGAGGGCGAGCACCAGACGGGGCGGGCCTCCGCGAAGCCCTTCTCGCGCAGGACGCGGGCGTGCCAGGCCGGGGAGGGCATGTCGCCGTCGGCGTGCTCACCGTAGATCTCGAAGCGGCGGGCCGTCGGCGCGGCGAGGACCGGGTCCTGGGCGGCGAGCTGCCACCATTCGGCCCAGTCGACGACGCCGTTCGCCTTGGCTTGATCCATACCCGCGTGGCGGTGCGCGCGCTCCGCCGCGTTGATCCGGGGCGTGGTCTCGTCGATCATGTGGTCCGCGTTCATGAAGACACCGCCGTCGCGGACGAGCTCCGCGACCTGACCGTAGAGGGCGGCGAGGGGTTCGCTGTGCAGCCAGTGCAGGGCTGTGGCCGTCAGCACGGCGTCGTACGCGTCGTACGGCAGCCGGGTGGGCCAGTCGGGGTCGGTGAGGTCGGCGGTGACGAAGGTGACGCGGCGGTCGCCCTCGAAGGTGCCCTCGGCGATGGTGAGCAGCGCGGGGTCGAGGTCGACGCCGGTGCTGACGGCCTTGGGGAACCGCGCGAACAGCCGGGACGTGATGGATCCCGTACCGCAGGCGAGGTCGAGGACGCGGGGCTCGGGGCCGACGAGGGCCTCGACCATGTCGAGCATGACCCGGAACCGCTCCTCGCGGTCCGGCATGTACCACTCCTGCTGCCGGTCCCAGCTGCGCTGCCAGGCCCCCCAGTCGGTGCCGTACGAGGTTCCGCTGCCGGTGCCGGTGGTCGTCGTCATGGGAGCCCCTTCTCGCGGTACGCCGTAATACCCTGAAAGCACGATCAGCTGTTACCTGACCCGCACCACGACGATAGAGTGCCCCCGTAAGGACTACAAGTGGAACTGGCCTATTACTCGGATTACGCCGTGCGCCTCGTGAACAGCGAGGAACCGCTCCGGGGCAAGGACACGCTCACCTCGGTGGAGGCCGTCCGTGACCTCTTCGGGGTCAACCGGTCGGCGGCCCGGCGGGCGACGGACGCCGACGTCACCCGGTTCCGGTCGGTGCGGACGCGGCTGCGCTCGGTCTTCGAGGCGGCGGACGGCGGCGACGAGACGCTCGCCGTGGACCTGTTGAACTCGCTGCTGCTGGAGTTCCCGGTGAGCCCGCAGATTTCCGGCCATGACTTCCGGGACGACGACGGCCGCCCGCTGTGGCACATGCACCTGGCGGACCACCCCTCGAACGCGACGGCCGGCTATGCCGCGATCGCCGCGATGGGGCTCGCCTTCCACCTCACCGAGTACGGCGTGGACCGGCTCGGCCTGTGCGAGGCGGCGCCGTGCCGCAACGCCTACCTCGACACCTCCACCAACCGTTCCCGACGCTACTGCTCGGACCGCTGCGCGACCCGCGCCAACGTGGCGGCCTACCGCGCCCGCAAACGTCTGGAGGCGGACCGGTCGCAGAACACCGGCCGGGCCGCCGAGAACGCCCAGCGGGCCACCGCGAACGGCGAACGCTGATCGCCTGGCCGGGGCCGGTAGCGGAACCGGACCTTGCCGAGCACGAGTTCGTCGGGGACGGTCCCGTAGTCCGTGCTGTCCCCGCCGGCGTACGCGTTGTCCGCGAGGACCCACCAGCCGCCGTCCCGCCGCTCGGCGACCCGCTTGACGACGAGGAGGTCCTGCTGGAAGGGATGGCGCAGCACGACCACGTCACCGATCCTCAGCCGCGCCCCGTAGTGGACGAGCAGCCGGTCACCGTGGCGCAGCGTCGGCACCATCGACGGTCCCGTCACCTCGGCCACCCCCAAGGGCAGAACGGCCCTCGCCCGCTCGCTCTCCTGCGCCGGCTCCGGCATCCCTCGGCACCTCCCCGGTTCGATCCTCCACCAGTCCCAGTCTGACCCCGGACTTTTGTCCTAAGCCCATGGGGGCACTCGCGAAAACCTCTCTCGCAGGGAGTAATGTCCCACCTGAGAAGACGATCACGAGGAAGGAATGCTCCATGCTTTCCCGCCTGTTTGCCCCCAAGGTCAAGGTCAGCGCGCACTGCGACCTGCCCTGCGGCGTGTACGACCCGGCCCAGGCCCGCATCGAGGCGGAGTCGGTGAAGGCCGTGCAGGAGAAGATGGCCGCCAACGACGACCCGCACTTCCAGGCTCGCGCGACCGTCATCAAGGAGCAGCGCGCCGAGCTCGCCAAGCACCACGTGTCGGTCCTGTGGAGCGACTACTTCAAGCCCCCGCACTTCGAGAAGTACCCGGAGCTGCACCAGCTGGTCAACGACACCCTGAAGGCCCTGTCGGCCGCCAAGGGCTCGACCGACCCGGCGACGGGCCAGAAGGCGCTCGACTACATCGCCCAGATCGACAAGATCTTCTGGGAGACCAAGAAGGCCTGATCTGATCTCCGGCCAGGTTGTCAGGCTGTCCGACCTGCGGTTTCGCGGGTCGTATCGCCTACCCGTCCGCACCCGGTCCGCGGGACGCCGAACACGGCGTCCATGGCGGTCCGGGTGCGGTCGTGTTCGGCGGGCCGCGGGCCGACTGCGGTCGGGGGCGGCGCCGTTCAGACCGTGCTCCGGGTGTCCTTCACCGTTCCCCGCGCCAGGGTCTCGCTGACCGTGATCGTGCCGGGCACGGCGATCCTCAGGCTCAACGGGTCGCCCAGCAGCGCCTCCTCGCCGCCGATGGGGTAGCCGGTCGCCGGGTCGACGAGCAGCGAATCCCGGAAGACGGCCTTCCGGTGCCCGCTCTCCTGCGTGATCGCGAGGGCCTGCCGTCCGTGCCAGGTAGTGGTTCTCGACACCTTCACATCGGTCCGCCTGGCGAGGACCTGGAGCGCCGCCGCGCGCAGCGCGGGCTCGACCGTGCCGCCCGAGGCCCGCCCGGCCGCGTCCAGCATGGCCGAGACGCCCCAGATCAGCCTGCCTCCCTCCCAGTTGACGTCCCTCAGCTGGGCGAGCAGCCGCTCGGGGTCGGTCGAGAAGGGAAGCAGCGCCTGCCAGGCGGAGTCCGGCGCGAAGTACCCGGGACCGTGCCGCTCGTCCCGGACGCCCTCACCCTCGACCAGCCCCGCCGCTCGGGCGTCCCGTTCCTGGTCCGGATTCGGGAAGTACGGTTCGCCGTACGCCTGACGCTCCCGGCCCGCCCCGTCGGACGTCCTGATCCACTGTTCGGTCTCCGTCGGCACCGCGGCGTTGGCGACGCCACCGGGCACGTCACCGGCGGAGTTCAGCCACCAGCCCCAGCTCTTGAGGTAGAGGTACGGGCCCCGCACGGCATCGGGAGCGAGCCCGCGCACCTTCTCCGCCAGCTCGGCCAGCACATCGTGCGGCGAGGTCCCCGCGATCGTCCGCAGCGTCAGTACCGGCGGCGTCACCAGGGCCTGCGCCTCCCCGCCCGCCCCGAGCCACCGGCCCAGCTCACCGGAGGCCGCGACCGCGGTGGCCGTGGCCACGACACCGCCGGCCAGCAGAACCCGCCTGCGGGACAGGCCCGTTCGCACCCGGGGTGCCGGCGCGGCCCCGGTGGCCAGGAGCGCCGCCAGTTCCCGCTCGGCACGGGCCGGGAGAGCGCCGTCCTGCCCGAAGTCTGCCTGTGGATCGGGAGGCATCAGTTCCCGCACCCTCCTGAGATCGCCCTTCACCGCGTCCTCCCCTCCACTGGCAGTCTGTCGTCCGGAAGCCGGGCCTCGTCCGCGGCCACCGCCGCCTCCAGCAGCCGGCGTGCGCGGTGCAGACGGACCTTGAAGGCCCCCACGCCACACCCCATGACCTTGGCCGCGTCGCGCACGCCCAGCCCGTCCCAGGCCACGAGGAGCAGCACCTCCTGCTCCCGCTCCGGCAGCCGGTCCAGCACACCCCGCGCGCCGAGTCGCCGCAGGACCTCCTCCTCGGCGGCCGGTTCGGCCCCGGCCTCGTGGTCGGCGCGGATGCGGTCGTCGAGCCGGTCGGCCCGTTCCCGTGCGCGTACGGCGTTGGCGGCGACGCGGCGGGCGATGCCGTACAGCCAGGGCAGTTCCCCGCCGCGCAGTTCGTGCCGGTTCCGCCATGCCGCGAGGAACACCTCGGCCGCGGCGTCCTCGGCGGCGGCCGGGGGCAGGCGCCTGCGCAGGAACCTGAGTACGGGCAAGTACGTCCGCCGGTAGACCTCCTCGAACCGCCCGGGATCGTCCATCGGTCCGCTCACACCCGCCCCTCCCCCTGCGCGATGGCTCCACCTTGTTTGTGTCCGGCACGGCGCGAGAGTTACAGGAGAGGGAATCGGGCGGGGGCCTCGGTGGGCGTCAGAGGATGTCCGTGGCTGTGAAGTGCCGCTGGTAGGTCATTCCCCGGTCGGTGCCGCGCAGTACCCAGAACGCGTCCAGGTCGCGCTTCTTGGCGTCCAGGAAGCCGGGGGCGCCGACGACCACGTCCAGGTGGCGGTCGCCGTCGGTGTCGAGGAGCGGGCCGACGACGGTGATGCGGTTACGGGTCGGGCCCCGGCCCTCGGCGGGGGTGTCGCTGCCGGGGACCCTGGGGGTTTCCAGGGTCACCGCCCGCACCGCGTCCGCGGTGGCCGCCCGGAGGTCGGGGACCAGCCACACGACGCCGTTGCTGTCGTTGGCGCCGGTCGCTGAGGTGACCAGGTCGGCCCGGCCGTCACCGGTGACGTCGCCGAGTGCGGTGCCGCCCATGCCGCCGTACTGCGGGGCGTCCCTCAGGCCCGGCGGGGAGACCATGGTCATGCCGCCCCGCTTCCCGGTCTCGGGTCCGGAGCGGGTGCTCAGCGTGTATCCGGCGCTCAGTTGCTTCCGGTACGCGAAGAAGCCCGCCGAGTACAGGTCGTCGATGCCGTCCCCGTCCGCGTCCCCCGCCTGCCCCTCCAGGCCGAGGTCGGGCGGGTCGCGGCGTTCGGCGAGCCTCAGCCCTCCCGGGCCGCCCCGCAGATACTGCAGACCGCTGACGCCCACCTCGCCGTCGCCTTCATTCTCAGGATCCGTCCAGTGGAAGAAGATCGCGAGGTCGGTGGCCCGGTCGCCGTCGAAGTCTCCGGCCAGGGAGCGTACGGGAATCGTGTCCGGCCAGCGGCCGTTGCGGAGCTTCTGGACGCGGGCGGGTGCGCCTCCGCGCCGGATGGGGCCGTACCAAACGGTGCCCTCGGGACCGTTGGCGCCGCCGGGGAGGAACAGGTCGGCGTTGCCGTCCCCGTCGAAGTCACCGGTGGCCGTGGGGCTCGTCGGCGCCCCGGTGAGCGGCCGGGGGTCGGTCACGCCGCGCGGACCGCCCCACAGCACCGTGGGTTCGCCGGCCCGCGGGGCACGCACGAGATCGGTGTAGCCGTCGTGGTCCAGGTCGGTGCGCAGCAGCCGCGTCTCATCGGGCGCGGTCCCCGCAGGCGGCCCCGGGGCCACGGTGCGTCGGCGCGGATCCAGTCCCTTCGGCGAGCCGTAGACCACGACCAGGCTGCCGCCGGTGACCACTGCGGCGAAGTCGTCGTAGCCGTCGCCGTTGAGGTCCTCCGGCCGGGGGTGCCGTGAGGGTTTCCCGGCGGGCGGCCGTTCGGCCCGGACACCGGACGGGGACCGCCCGTCCGTACGGCTCGCGTCGGCCTCCGGGCTCCGCTCCCCGCCGCCGGTGCCCGGACGCTGGGCGGAGTCGCAGCCGGACGCCAGCAGCACGGCGGCCAGTGTGGCCGCGGCCAGTCCCCGGATGCGCCGGGTCGACCGGGCGGATCGATCACCACCGGTCACGTCCGCCACCGGCCGCGCCCTCCGCGGTATCTGCGTCAGCCGCTCCACGGGACCTCACACGTTCACCTCGACACCACCCACCGGGACACAGACTGGACTGCCGAGGGGGCGGAAAGGTTGCCGCGGGGGCGGAGCGGGCCGTGTCCGCGCGTCCGAGGGCGCGCGCCGAGGAAGAAGAGGAAGTAGGGCCGCCCCAGTCGGCCGTGGGCCCCACGCCAACCGGTCGTCCCGCCCGACTCGACCGCCCGGCCCCGGCTCAACCAGCGGCCCAGCCCGACTCAACCGACCACCGCCCCCGAC
>NZ_LIRK01000566.1:4862-5027 GCF_001419765.1 Streptomyces torulosus | reverse complement strand
CGTCGGCGACCGCCGCCGAACCGGTGTGCCGCCACAGATGCTCTTCCAGCTCACGCTCGAAGGCCGCGACATGCTCGTCGGCGAGGTCGAAGGGCTCCGGGATCCGGTGCGAGTCCACGATCACCACGTGGGAGACCGTGCGACCGCGCCGCTCCAGTTCCTTGG
>NZ_LIRK01000566.1:0-4800 GCF_001419765.1 Streptomyces torulosus | reverse complement strand
CCGCCGGCCGGCGGGAAGCAGAACAGGGTCTGCCGCTGCTCCCGGTTGAACCAGAGGTACGGTCGGCCGCCCTCGATCCGGCCGGTGATGATGTGCTCGACGGTGCGGGCCATCCCGTGCAGGGTGGTCACCTCGAACAGCCTGCTCACCGGGACGGTGATGTTGAACTCGGCCTGGAGACCGTGGATCAGCTCGATCAGCCTGATCGAGGAGCCGCCACACTCGAAGAAGTCGTGCTGGAGTCCCGGCTTCTCGATGCCGAGCAGCGCCTGCCAGTGCTCGGCCATCCTGACCTCGTACAGGGTCGCGGGCGGCTCGGCCGTCCGCTCCACGCCGTCCGTCGCGGGGGCGGGCAGCGCGGCGAGGTCCACCTTGCCGTTGGCGGTGAGCGGCAGCGCGGGCACCTCGGTGAAGTGCACCGGGATCATGAAGGTCGGCAGGAGGCCGGCCAGATGACGGCGGAGCTCACGCCGGTCCAGGGTCCTGCCGGGGGCCGGCACGCAGTAGGCGCAGAGTGTGTTCTCGCCCCGCCCGTCGGCACGGACGGTGACCACCGCCCGGTCCAGTTCGGGCCACTCCGCGAGCCGGCTCTCGATCTCCCCCGGCTCGATCCGGTGCCCTCGCACCTTGATCTGCGTGTCGACCCGGCCGAGCAGACGCACCCCGCCGTCCGCGTCCCAGCATGCGAGGTCACCCGTGCGGTAGACCCGGACCGGCTCGGTGCCGTCGGCGCCGCCCAGCGGCAGGGTGGTGAACCGCCGGGCGGTCCGTTCCTCGTCGCCCGCGTAGCCGAGTGCCACGCCGGACCCGCCGATCCACAGCTCGCCGGTGACACCGGGCGGGACCGGGCGTCCGTGCCGGTCCAGCAGATAGAGGGTGCTGTTCGGGAAGGGCCGCCCGATGGGCACCATCCGGCTGGGCTCCAGCCCGTCCACCGGACCCTCGAAGTACGCGCTGTCGATGGTGGCCTCGGTGAGGCCGTACGAGTTGACGAGCCTGGTCCTGGGGCCGCACAGGGCGCGCAGCCGCTCGTACTCCTCGACCTTCCACACGTCCGAACCGACCACCAGCAGCCGCATGAAATCCAGCCGCAGCCTCTCCCGTTCGCAGTGATCGGCGAGGACGCGGGCGACCGCCGGGACGAACTCGGCGGCGTCCACCCGCTCGGCGCGCATCACCTCGTGGAGCCGGGCCGTGTCGAACAGCAGCTCCCGTCCGACCAGCACCAGGGTCCCGCCCGAGCAGAGGGCGCGGACCACGTCCCCGGTGAAGACGTCGAAGGAGGGGGCGGCCATCTGGAGGTGCACCCTGACGTCGGTCTCCAGCCGGTACTCGGTACGCCACGCCTGGTACGCCGAGGCCAGATTGCCGTGCGACACCCGGACGGCCTTGGGGCGACCGGAGGACCCGGAGGTATGGATGACGTATGCGGGTGCCTCCAGACCCACTGGCTCGTCCGCGAACCCGGCCTCCGACGCGCCCAGTTCGCCCGTGGTGATCAGCCGGGCCGGGAGCCCGTCGAGCCCGTGGAGTCGGTCGAGCCTGTCGTGGTCGTCGGCGATCAGCAGGTCCGCTCCCGCGTGCTCGACCATGTAGGCCAGCCGGTCGGCGGGGTCGCCGGGGGCGAGCGGGAGATACGCGGCGCCGGTGCGGAGCACCGCGAGCAGGGCGACGATCAGCTCCGGGGACTTCTCCAGGCAGAGGGCCACCACCGAGCCGGGCCCGGCGCCCAGCGCGCGCAGCCGGGCGGCGGCCCGCGCCGAGCGTTCGGCCAGCTCGCCGTAGGTGAGCCGGACGGCCGGGCCGGAGCCGGCCGGCATCACCACCGCCGGCGCCGTCGGATCGGCCGCCGCCACACGCAGGATCAGCTCGTGCACCGGCTCGTCGTACACGACCCGCCGGTCCGCTCCGCTCCACCGCCCGAGCACCAGGGCCCGCTCGTCGGGGCCGAGCAGTTCGAGGCCGGTCGCCGCGCGCTCCGGGCCCGATGTGGTCAGTGCCGTGAGCAGGCTGACGTAGTGCGCGGCCAGCCGGGCCACCGTCTCCGGCAGGAAGAGGTCGGTGTTGTACTTGAGCACGCAGTGGAAGCGGTGCTCCGACTCGTCCTCGTACGCGGAGAGTGTGAGGTCGAACTGCCCCTCCTCCTCGGGCAGCTCGATGTACTCCAGCCGGTAGCCGTACTTCTCCGTGGCGACCTTGTGGTGGAGCAGGATGAACATCGCCTGGAAGACCGCCGAGCGGCTGGGGTCGTGCTGCAGACCGAGCTTCTCCACCAGCAGCACGAACGGGTACTCCTGGTGGTCGAGGCCGCCCAGCACGGTGGTCCGCACCCGGTCCAGCAGCTCGGCCACGGTCGGCTCGCCGGCCAGCGAGACATACAGCGGCAGCGGGTTGACGAAGTAGCCGTAGACGCCGGCGAACTCCTCGTCGGTGCGGCCCGTCACCGGGCTGCCGACCACGAGGTCGTCCTGACCCGAGTACGCGTGCAGCAGCAGGTAGTAGGCGCTGAGCAGCACCATGAACACGGTGACGTTGTGCTCGCGGGCCAGCGCGTGCACCCGGGCGCTCAGCTCCTCGTCCAGGACGAAGAACTCCGAGGCGCCGTTGTGGGTCTGCACCGCGGGGCGCGGCCTGTCGGTGGGCAGTTCGAGGGTCGGCACCTCGGCGGGCAGCCGCGACCGCCAGTAGTCGAGCATCCTCGACGCCTCGCGCCCGGCCAGGAACTCGTTCTGCCGGTTGAGGAAGTCCAGGTAGCGCGCGGACACCGGGGGCAGCTGGGGCGCCTCGCCGCGCCGCAGCCCCTCGTAGACCGCGAGCAGCTCCTCGATGAAGGTGAACGTGGAGATCGCGTCCGAGACGATGTGGTGGACGGCCTTCATGATCACCCACCGGGCCGGGCCGCGCCGGAACAGCCGGAACCGCACCAGCGGATCGCGCTCCAGGTCGTACGGCCTGCGGTACTCCTGGACGATCATCGCGTGGATCTCGTCCCAGTCCAGGTGCTCGACGTCGACGACCCCGAAGTCCGGCTCCACCGCGGCGGAGATCCGCTGCACTGGCCCGCCGTCATCGAGTACGAAGTTGGCCCGCAGACCGGGATGCCGCTCGACCATGGTGCGGAAGGCGAGGGCCATCAGCTCGGGTTCCAGCTCCACCCGGACCTCGACCGCGCCGCCGATGTTGTAGGCGAACCCGTCCGGGTCGAGCTGCTTGAGGAACCACAGGGCCTTCTGGTTCTGCGTCAGCGGGTACGCCGACTCGTCCTCGTACCGCTCGACACTGGTCCCGCCCCGGCCGGGCCGCTCCTCGTGGAGCAGCTCGGCCAGCGACTCGTACAGCTGGGCCACCAGCTCGGCGACCGGCGCGTTGCTCAGCAGTGCCACCAACGGGAGGGTGGTGCCGAGTTCGGTGGTGAGGCGGGCCCGCAGCTCCATCGCGAGCAGGGAGTCCAGGCCGAGGGCGCCGAGTCCGGCGCCCGGTTCGATCTGGTCGGCCGGCACCCGGAGCACGGAGGCGACCAGCCCGCCGAACCACCCGGTGAGCAGGGACAGCCGCTCGGCCTCCCCCGCCGCCCGCAGCGTCTCCAGCGGGCCGGTCGGCTGCGCCGCCGGGTTGGACTCCCGGGCGGCGGCGGCCAGGTCGGCCACCAGCGGCGGCGGAGCCGGGTACCAGGAGAGGAAGACCAGCCAGTCCACCACGGTCGCGATCAGCAACTGGGCTCGGTCCTGGCCGAGCACCCGTTCCAGTACGGCCATGCCGGTCTCCGGGGCGAGCGAACTCATGCCCCGGCTGGCGCGGTAGTGGTCGATCAGACCCAGTTCCTCGATCATCCCGGTCGCCCAGGGGCCCCAGTCGAGGCTCAGCGCGGGCAGACCGAGCGCCCGGCGGTGGTGGGCCAGCGCGTCAAGGAAGGCGTTCCCCGCGGCGTAGTTGGTCTGGCCGGCCGTGGTCAGCAGCGAGGCGATCGAGGCGAACAGCACGAAGTGGTCCAGCGGTTCACGGGCCAGCTGCCGGTGCAGGGCGAGCGCGCCGAGCACCTTCGGGTCGTACGCCGCGTCGAACGTCTCCCGGTCCAGCTCGCCGACCAGGGTGTCCCGGACCTGGCCCGCCAGGTGGAACACGCCGCGGATCGGCGGCCGGTCCAGCCGCCGGTACTCGGCCAGCCAGGCGGCCAGCGCCGACTCGTCGGTGATGTCCAGTCGCGCCGGGACCGGCTCCGCGCCCAGGGCCTCCAGCTCCCGCAGGAAGGCGACGCGCAGGCCCTCCGGGCCGGTCGGGTCGACGTCCCGCCACTCCTCGCGCGGCGGCAGCGGGCCACGGCCGACCAGGATCAGCAGGCGGACACCGCGCCGGACCAGCGTGCGGCACAGCAGCCGGCCGAGCGCGCCGAAGGCGCCCGTGACGAGGTACGCGGCGTCCGGGCGGAACCGCGGCGGCAGCGGCCGACTCAGCCCCTCCGCGCGCCGCAGCCGGCAGGTGAGCCGACGCCCGTCCCGCAGCGCGATCTCGTCCTCGTCGCCGACCGTGAACTCACGCAGCAACGCGGCGGCCTCGCCGTCGCGGTCCCCGTCCGGGCCGAGGTCGACCAGCTTGCCCGGGTGGCCGGGCAGCTCCTGATGACGCAGCACCCGGCCGATGCCCCAGGCGGGCGCCCCCAGCGGCTCGACCGGCTCACCGGCGACGGTGGCCTGCGCGCACCGGGTGACGATGTGCAGTCGGCTGCCCGGCAGTTCGGCCGACATCAGCGCGGCGAGGACGACCAGGTTGTAGGCGCCGGGGGAGGTGTCGTCGGGGGTGGGG
>NZ_LIRK01000565.1 GCF_001419765.1 Streptomyces torulosus | reverse complement strand
CTTCCCCCGGGAGAGTGAGGGAGACCGGACGTCAGCCGTGGATCAGCTGGGCGGTCCAGGTCTTGGTGTGACCGGTGACGGCCTGGTCCTTGGCGACGGCCTTGCCGACGGCCTGGACGCGCGGCGTGGCCTTCCACGTGACGTCGGCGCGGGCGATGCCCTTGACGGCGACCTTGACCGCGCCGCCCTTGATCGCGTACGCGGCGTTGACATTGGTGACCTGGGCCTGGGCGCGGGCGTTGCGCTGGACCTTGCCCTTGACCACGTTGTAGCGGAGGGTCAGCTTCTCGGTGGTGACCGGGATGTTGAAGATCTTCTCGGTCGCGCTGTAGGTCACCAGGTGACCGCCCTTGAGGCCGCCCTTCGAGGACACGCTGTGGACGAACTTGACGTCCGCGTTGTACGAGGTGACGTTGGTCACCGGGCGGTTGAGGGTGCCCTTGAGCTGCTTGAAGAGGGACCCGTAGATCTTGCCGTCCTGGAGGTACCCCACGAACTTGGCCTTCTTGGCGGCCGGGAGCGCGGAGAAGCTCTTGAGGGTGCTCTTGGCCTCGGGCGTCTTCTGGGCCTTGAGGTAGGCGACGTAGCTGCCGACCGTCAGCTTCGCCGGCAGCTTCCCGGCGGCCTGGTCGGCGACCGTCTGTACGCCCTGCTGCGGGCCGAACTCGGCGGCGGACGCGGCCGGAGCCAGCACGGCGACGGCGGCGGCTCCCGCGACGGCTGCTGCGGCGAGGCGACGCTTGGTGAAGCGGCTGTGCACAGTGATCTCCCCGTTGATGGTGTGCCGTTGGATGGTGCGTGACAACGAGCTTAGGGATCAGCGGAGTTGGCCAAAATTGTCCCTTTGGGCAGTGACCTTGGGGGATCCCCTCACTGTGACGTGGCCGTGTCATTACAGGGTTCTTCTTGTCAGTAGCGGACGCTAAGTTGGAGGGAGATCGCCGCCGCACCCGGGGCACGGGGCTCTGTCGGGAAAAGCGGCATCGGGAAGGACAGACCCATGACCAAGAGGTCTGACGTAGGAGACACCGCGTGCGCCTACCGGCGCACGGGAGCCGACCCGGTTCGGGACATCAGCAGGCTCAAGACGCTGACGGACCGGGAGAAGGAAGTCCTGCTTCTGCTGGGGACGGGCCTGGGCAACCGTCAACTCGCCCGTGAACTCGGGATCGCCGAGCGGACGGTGAAAGCGCATGTCGCCCGAATAGTGGAGAAACTGCAGCAGGAGACCCGGCTTCAGGTCGCGGTGCTCTCCGTCCTCGCCCATGAGCTGCTGTGCGCCGACCCCCGGTGCGCGTGCGGCTCGGCCGCGCCGCTGTCGTCCCGACTCGTCGGGGCATCCGCGGTCTGAGCGTCGGCCGCGACCGGCCCAGCGCCCTCGACCACACTTCCCCAAGGGCGTTGCACGGCGTGGATTTGACGTTCACTTGTGGAAATTTTGACTCTCCACAGCGGGAGAGATCAATCAACTCAACAGCAACGGAAACGACTTACGGGGTGAATATGAGTATGCGTCGCATGTCCGAAGCCATACCTGTCGCGGCCAGACCCGGACCGGGGTCCGGCACGCGGAGCTGACCTGTGGGCGGGGGCTCGCCGAGGGGCGGGCCCCCGCTCAGGTCCGGATCACCCGGCCGGAGGGCGCCGTCGGCACGAGGCGGTCGTAGCCCCAGGCACTCAAACCCATCGCCATCACGAACTGAAGGTCCAGCAGGGCGACGGTCATCATCACGAAGGCCCAGTCGACCGACTCCGCGAGACCGCTCCCGCCCCACACCCCGCCCAGCACCGCGCACACCAGCACCAGGAACGCGTAGACCGAGACGTCGATGGTCGCGGTGCGCCAGCGCGACAGCGCCGGGAGCGCCTTCCGCACGACGGTCAGCACGGCGACGGCCAGGGGAGGGAAGAACAGCCCGCCCCCGGCGATCATTCCGATCCCGAGCTCGGCGAGGGAGAAACCCCCGCCCACGTGCACCACGAGCGCGCCCCACAGCCAGGAGGGCAGGGTGACCAGGGCGGCGTATCCGGCCGCTCGGCTCCACGGTGTCAGCATGCGCGCGCTCCTCGGATCCCCGTCGCCACCGGCGGTCGACCGGCGACGGTCCCCGCCGTGGTCGGCCGGCGGAGGACGACAGGAGTCTCTCAGCCGGTGCCCCGCCCGAACGGGCCGGGTGCCCGCGCGTCGACCCGTGAGCCGGTCGGGGGTCCGGCACCACGGGTGCGGCGAACGGCCTGCTCACCCCCTCGGGCGAGCAGGCCGTTCGCCGTGTCCCCCGCCGCTGCCGGCGGGATCGGCGGGAGAGGTCAGGACAGACCCCACTCCTGCTTCTTGCGCGCGGCGTCCGAGCTGCCGGACGGCGTGATCGTGATCTTCGTGCCGGACGTGTCACGGCCGGCGGTGATCACCTTGTTGGCGAGCTTGCTGTAGATCTTGCTGCCGCCGAGGGCCCACTGCTGGCCCTTGGACTTGTTGCAGCTCGACTGCTTGACCTGGGTGTTCGTCGCGGCCGACGACACGGACAGGCACTTCTTCGAGTGCTTGTTCTTGATCACGAACAGCCGGGTCTGGTTCGGCTTGTTGTTGTTGATCCACACGAGGTCCCACCGCTGGGTGGTCGCCGTCCTCGAACAGCCGCGCAGCTTCAGCACGGCCCCGTTGCCCTTGGCGTTGTCCATCGACAGGCACATGCCGCTCTTGCCCCACACCTTCTCCAGGCGCACGTTGCCGTAGCCCTTCGGAATGGTGTCCTGCGCCGCCGTGGAGGCCGCCGATGCCGGAATCGCCCCGCCCGCCAGCAGCGCACCCGCGACACCCGCGAGCACCAGGCCCTTCGCGCCGTTCTTCACCAGGACCACGTCCCCTTCGCAATCGCGTACTCGGATCACCAGAAGCCTAGATTCCCGCTGGTGGGAGGGGTATTGACTCTTAGGGCACTGCCCCAAGGTGCAACGTGTCACCACGGCCGACCCAGCCCGCCGGAAGGGCCCGCGGCCGCCCGCCGTACGATCGCGTCATGCTCCGCCGTACCCGTATCGCTCTCCTGGCCACCGGCGCCGTGGCGCTCGTCACCGCCGCCACGGTCACGGTGCGGGTGCTCAGCGAGCCGACCTACAGCTTCGCCGCCGCCCCCCGCGCCGCGGATCCCGCGTGCGCCCGGGTCAGCGCGCAGTACCCGGAGCGGCTGGCCGGGCTGGACCGGGCGGACACCGACACGAAGGGCGCCGCCGTGTACGGCGACGGGTCGATCGTCGTGCGCTGCGGGTTCCCCAGCCCCAGGCCCACCGAAGACCCCTGCACCCAGGTGGACGGCGTGGACTGGGTGTGGCGCGCGGACGAGCGGCGCGAGGGCCGACAGCTGCTGATCACCTACGGCCGGGAGCCCGCCGTCGAGGTCCAGGTGGCCGCCGACCGGGCCGCCACCGACGCGGTCCTGGTCGGACTGTCCGGCATCGTGAAGCCGATCGAGCAGAGCGGCGAGTGCCTGTCCCTCGCGGACACCCCTTAGCGGACGGACGCCCGGTGGCGGCCGCTGCCCGGCCCCTTCCGCCGAGCCCCGCCGAGGGGGGTCCTAGGGTGGAGGGCAGGTCCGGCCGGTCGGCGGAGCCGGGGCAGGGAGTAGGGACACAGGTGGCGACGAAGAGGATCTCGCGGGCGGTCGTGTGCGCGATCGCGGCCGGTGTCGTGCTCTCCGGCTGTACGACGACGAAGACGCTCCAGACCGACGGGGCCGGGGCCGGGCGGTCCGACCGCTCGGAGGGGTCCGCGCTCAGGCGCGTCCCGGCGGCCCAGCGCGAGGACGCGCCGGACCTCTCCGGCACCACCGTCGACGGCCGCCCGATCCGCCTGTCCGACTACCGGGGCGACGTCGTCGTGGTGAACGCCTGGGCCACCTGGTGCGGCCCCTGCCGCGCCGAGTCACCGGCACTGGACAAGGTGCAGCGGGAGCTGAAGGAGCAGGGCGTACGCGTGCTGGGGGTCAGCACCGACGCGGGCCGGAAGAACGCCCTCGCCTTCCAGAAGGAGCTGGGGCTGTCCTACCCGAGCCTGCACGACCCGGGCGGCAGGCAGTTCCTGAAGCTGCCGCGCGGCCTGGTGAACCCGCAGATCCTCCCCTTCACCCTCTACATCGACCGCGAGGGCCGGATCGCCGGAGCGACCCAGACCCCCGTGACCACGGACGACGTGCGGAACGCCGTCACGCCGATCCTGAAGGAGAAGTAGCCCGGGCCTCGTCCCGGTACCCGTCCGAGGAGTCGTCAAAGTCACCGGAGTCGCCTGACTCGTCGGCATCGCCCGAGTCGCCGGAACCGGTGTCGCCGTCCCCGGTGGCCTCCTCCGCGGAGCCGTCGGTGTCGTCGTCCGGGGCCGTCCCGGTGGACTCGTCCGAGTCCTCCCGGCCGGTCTCCTCGCGGCCGCCCTGTTCCTCGTCCCGCTCCGTCGTCCGCGTCCCCTTCTCGCCCTTCTTCGGCTCGCCCTTCTTGGGCTCCCCCTTCTTCGTCCCGTCCTTCTTCGTCTTCTTCTCGGCGAGGACCTGCTGGAGCCGCTCGGCGCCGTAGAGGCCGCCGTGGGTGAGGAGGACGGCGGTGTCGCCGACGCGGACCGCGGCGAGGTCGAGGGTGAGGGCGCCCTCCTCGCCGCCGACGTCACCGCGGACGACCAGCCGCAGCCCCTGCCGGGCGTCACCGATGCCGCGGGGGAGGTCCACGGGGGTGATCTCGGCGGCGTACTCGCGGTCCCCGAACCCGGTGACGGTGAACTCGCGGCACTCCCCGGCGAGCCTGCGGAAGTGGTCGAGCCGCTCGTCGACCTGGGCCTTGTCGTAGGCGCCCACCTGGTAGCGCAGCTGGGAGCCGTACTCGTCGTCGTCGAAGCCGGTG
>NZ_LIRK01000564.1 GCF_001419765.1 Streptomyces torulosus | reverse complement strand
CGCCGAGGTCGGACAGTTCGACCTCGGCGAGCATCTCGGCCGCCAGCAGCCGGTACTCCTCGCCGTGCGGCGTCCCCACGGTGACGTGCCGGGCCGACGAACGGTGCCGGGCCGGCGCGTCGGTGAGGATCTCGGAGAGCCGGTCGACCAGCGCCGGCGTACGCCCGTCGGAGCCGGACGGCTGTGCCGTACCCCCTCGGCGGGCCAACTCGGCGCGCAGGATGTCGATCCGGCCCTGGAGCAGCCGCCGCACATAGCTGAGGTCGGCCTCGTCCCGCTGGGCGTCCCGGCGCAGGGTGCGCAGCTCCGGCAGCCGCATCCGGGACAGGTCGTGCTCCGGTGGGTCCGGCGGCAGCAGTGGTTCGCTGTCCGTGCGCTGGACCGGCGGCCGGCGGATCCCGGGTGCGGGCCCCGGCCCCGTCGGGGCAAACGTGGCAGTGCCCGTGGGCTGCCCGGTACTCGATGTGCTCATGCGCCTCAACCGTCCCCTCGACCGGTGTGTGTGAGCATGGTGCCACTCTCGGTGGCCGCTATGTGACCGAGTCCCCCCGATCCACCCCCAGATGGTCGCTAATGGATCAATAAGAAAGACCGGGCAAAGTGCGCTTCAAACGCCCGTGATCACAAACCCCCCGTAAGGAGGACCCCCTCACGCACGGCTGATGGACGGCGGCGGCATGATGGTCGGCATGCGTGCGGTGGTGCAGAGGGTCGACGGCGCGAGCGTCGTCGTGGACGGTGAGACGGTCGGGGCGATCGAGGGCGAGGGCCTGTGCGTCCTGGTGGGGGTGACCCACGAGGACACGAAGGAGAAGGCCGCGCAGCTGGCGCGGAAGCTGTGGTCGCTGCGGATGCTGAACGACGAGAAGTCGTGCAGCGACATCGACGCGCCGCTGCTCGTGATCAGCCAGTTCACGCTGTACGGGGACGCCCGCAAGGGCCGTCGGCCCACGTGGAACGCGGCGGCGCCGGGCGATGTCGCGGAGCCGCTCGTCGACGAGGTGGTCGCCCGGCTGCGGGCCCTGGGGGCGACGGTGGCGACGGGACGGTTCGGCGCGAAGATGCGGGTCTCCCTGACGAACGACGGCCCCTTCACGGTCCTGCTGGAGATGTAGGGGCGCCCGGCCGACCACGGCCGAGCGCCCTCACCTGGACCAAAGGTGGCCCTGCGGCATGGTCCCTACGGCTCGACGATGACTTCCTGGGCCGCCGCTGTCGTGTCCGCCAGGAGCGGCGCGTCCACGGGGACGTTCCGCTTCACCAGGGCGAGCGCGACGGGCCCCAGCTCGTGGTGGCGTACCGACGTGGTGATGAAGCCGAGCTTGCGGCCCTCGGGGCCGTCGTCGGCGAGCCTGATGTCCGTGCCGGGGGGCGGCAGGTGGACCTCGCTGCCGTCGAGGTGGAGGAAGACCAGCCGCCGCGGCGGCTTGCCCAGGTTCTGCACGCGGGCGACCGTCTCCTGGCCGCGGTAGCAGCCCTTCTGGAGGTGCACCGCCGAGCCGATCCAGCCCAGCTCGTGCGGGATGGTGCGGTGGTCGGTCTCGAAGCCGAGGCGGGGCCGGTGCTGCTCGACGCGCAGCGCCTCGTACGCCAGCAGGCCCGCCGCCGGGCCGGCCTTCTCGGCGTACGTCTCCAGGTCCGCCCGGGGGAGGAACAGGTCACGGCCGTACGGCGTCTCGCGGACGACGACGCCCTCGGGGACCTCGGTGATCGACCCGGCGGGGAGGTGGACGACCGCGAAGTCGTCCGTGCGGTCGGCGACCTCGACCCGGTAGAAGAACTTCATCGACTCCAGGTACGCGAGCAGCGCCTCCCGGGTGCCGGGCTCGATGTGGGCCCACACCGTCTCGCCGTCGTCGACGAGGTACAGGGCGTGCTCGATGTGGCCGTTGGCGGAGAGGATGAGGGCCTCGGTGGCCTGGCCGGTCGGGAGTTCGCTGACGTGCTGGGTGAGCAGCAGATGCAGCCAGCTGAGCCGGTCCTGGCCGGTGACCGTGATGACGCCCCGGTGGGAGAGGTCGACGAATCCGGTGCCGTCGGCAAGGGCGCGCTGTTCGCGGAACAGATCGCCGTAGTGGGCGGCGACACCTTCGTCCACGCCCTCCGCGGGGACGGCGCCGGGCAGGGACAGCAGAGGGCTTTTCATACGACTAAGCCTACGACTCGGTATTTGAATCTTTCAGGTCGTCCGGGGCGCTCCGGCCCGTGTCACCACCACCACCGCCGCCGCTCCCCGCGGCCTTCCCGGTGCGCGCGGCCTTCTCGGCCTTGGCCGAGCAGTCCGCGCAGCGGCCGAAGATCGCGAAGTGCTTCATGTCCGTGTCGAAGCCGAACGTCTCGCGCAGCTTGTCCGTGAACTCGGCGGCCACCGAGACATCGGCCTCGATGACCGTGGTGCAGTCCCGGCACACGAGGTGGATGTGGTGGTGCCGGTCGGCCAGGTGGTACGTCGGCGCACCGTGCCCCAGATGGGCGTGGCTGACCAGCCCCAGCTCCTCCAGGAGCTCCAGGGTCCGGTAGACGGTGGAAATGTTGACCCCCGACGCCGTCTTCCTCACTTCCGCGAGGATGTCGTCGGGGGTCGCGTGCTCCAGGGTGTCCACGGCTTCGAGCACAAGCTGCCGCTGCGGAGTCAGGCGGTAACCGCGCTGCCGCAGATCAGTCTTCCAGTCGGTGCTCACCACACTGGAAGTCTAATGACTACTTGAAGAAGGCGATGCCGTCGTCCGGCATGTCGTCGGGGAGGGCCTTGGCCCAGCGCTCGACGTCCTCCGGGGTGACGACCTTCTTCAGGTGGGCGGACATGTAGGGGCGCAGCTCGACCTCGGGGGTCTGCTTCTCGCCGACCCACATGAGGTCGCTGTTCACATAGCCGTACAGCCGCTTGCCGCCGGTGTAGGGGCCGGAGGCGGCGGTCCGGGCGACGGCGTCGGTGACCAGGTCGATCTGGGGCTTCTTGTCGGCGAGTTCGCCGTACCAGACCTCGACGACACCGTCGTTGCGGACCATGGTGACCTCGACCTTGCGGTCGGCGTCGATCCGCCAGAAACCGGACTCGGACTCCAGCGGACGGACCTTGTTGCCCTCGTTGTCCAGCACCCAGGAGTGGGAGTGGTACTCGAGGAAGTCCCGGCCGTCGTGGGTGAAGGAGACCTCCTGGCCGAAGTTGCACTTCTCGGCGCCGGGGAAGTCGTGGACGCCCGCACCGGACCAGTTCCCGAGCAGGAAGGCGAGGGGGACGAGGTCCTTGTGCAGGTCGGACGGGATCTCGATCATGAGTGGCGGTTCCTGGGGTGGTCGGTCAGCGCTGGCCCTGGTACAGCTTCTTCACAGCCAGTCCGGTGAAGGCGAGAACGCCGACGCAGACCGCGACCAGCAGGAGTTCGAAGAAGAGTTCCACGGGGTGCTCCTCGAAATGAGCGAAGGTTCGGTACTACACAGGGCCGGCCCCCAGCTTACGCGGCCCGGTCCGGGGACGGTCCGTGAGGTCCGCGCGGTCGCTCCCGTGCGGTCGGCGGACCCCCGGGAGGTCGGCGGACTACGCTGCGGGCATGGCAAAGAAGCTCGTGATCAAGGTGACGGCGGGGGCGGACGCTCCCGAGCGCTGCTCCCAGGCGTTCACGGTGGCCGCGGTGGCCGTGGCCAGCGGGGTGGAGGTCTCCCTGTGGCTGACCGGTGAGTCGGCGTGGTTCGCGCTGCCGGGGCGGGCCGCCGAGTTCGAGCTGCCGCACGCGGCGCCGCTGCCGGATCTGATCGACTCGATCCTGGCCGGCGGCCGCCTCACCCTGTGCACGCAGTGCGCCGCGCGGCGCGACATCACCGACCAGGACGTCATCAAGGGCGTACGGATCGCGGGCGCGCAGGTCTTCGTCCAGGAGACGCTGGCCGACGACACCCAGGCGCTCGTCTACTGAGACGACGGTCCACCGGCGGCCGATCCCGCAGCCGGTGCCGGCCGCCGGTCAGGGCTGTCGTCCGGGGCGCTTCTTGCCGTCCAGCTCGTCCCACCACTCGTCGGACTTGGGGTCGCCGGACGGGTCGTCCCACCAGCGGTCGTCGGGCCCCCGCCGGTTCGCGACGACGGCGGCCAGCGGCGGGATGACCATGGCGACCAGACACATGCCGACCGCGACGGGGACCGACCAGAGGCGTACGACTCCCCAGGCCAGGACGAAGAGCGTGAGGCACGTCCCCATCATGACGAAGTAGCGATGGCGCCGCCGCGCGTACATGCCTCCAGGGTAGGCCCGGCGGAGCGGGCATGCCGAAGGGCCGCGCCCCAGGCGTCCAACCCAGGGGGGCGCGGCCCTTCAGCCGTTCACGGGGTGCCTCAGACGGCGATCGCGACCTCGGCGAGCGCGCCCTTCTCGGCGACGACCACCGTGCGGTCGGCGGTGGCACCGGGGACCAGCGCGCGGACGGTCCAGGTGCCCTCGGCCGCGTAGAAGCGGAACTGGCCCGTCGCGGAGGTGGGAACCTCCGCCGTGAACTCGCCGGTCGAGTCCAGCAGACGGACGTAGCCCGTCACCGGCTCGCCGTCGCGGGTCACCTGACCCTGGATCGTGGTCTCACCGGGCTTGATCGTCGAGGCGTCCGGGCCGCCGGCCTTCGCTCCACACATGTCTTTCTCCATAAGGGGTCTGACCGGAAGGAAGGCCGGTCGGGACGAACGGGGGTGTGCGGGTACCGCTGGGGTGCTTACTTGTTGGCGCCGAGCTCGATCGGGACGCCGACGAGGCTGCCGTACTCGGTCCAGGAGCCGTCGTAGTTCTTGACGTTCTCGACACCGAGCAGCTCGTGCAGGACGAACCAGGTCAGCGCGGAGCGCTCACCGATACGGCAGTAGGCGATGGTGTCCTTGGCGAGGTCCACCTGCTCCTCGGCGTAGAGCTCCTTGAGCTCCTCGTCCGACTTGAAGGTGCCGTCGTCGTTGGCGTTCTTCGACCACGGGATGTTGCGGGCGGACGGGACGTGGCCCGGACGCTGCGACTGCTCCTGCGGCAGGTGGGCCGGGGCGAGCAGCTTGCCGGAGAACTCGTCGGGCGAGCGCACGTCGACCAGGTTCTGCGAGCCGATCGCCGCCACGACGTCGTCGCGGAAGGCACGGATCGCGGTGTTCTGCGGCTTGGCCTTGTACTCGGTGGCGGGGCGCACCGGCACCTCGTCGACCAGCTCGCGGGCGTCCAGCTCCCACTTCTTGCGGCCACCGTCGAGCAGCTTGACGTTCTCGTGGCCGTACAGCTTGAAGTACCAGTAGGCGTAGGACGCGAACCAGTTGTTGTTGCCGCCGTAGAGGACGACGAGGGTGTCGTTGCCGATGCCCTTCTCCGACAGCAGCTTCTCGAAGCCCGCCTGGTCGACGAAGTCACGGCGGACCGGGTCCTGGAGGTCCTGCGTCCAGTCGATCCGGATCGCGTTCTTGATGTGGTTCTTCTCGTACGCGGTGGTGTCCTCGTCGACCTCGACGATGGCGATGTTCGGGTCGTCGAGGTTGGCCTCGACCCAGTCGGCGTCGACCAGGACGTCGCTGCGGCTCATGCTGTTTCTCCTCCGGGGCAGTTGCGGCGGGGCGTGCGAAGCGCCTCCGGCGGTTCGGCCGGGCGCGCACGGGGGTGTGCCCTGGCTGGGCAGGGCGCGGGGGGAACGCGGCAGGCCTGGGCTGCCGCTCAGAAAGTGCGACAGAGCATGGCGGCGACGCGGCACAGGTCTACTGCCCGCCGCTTCGTGAGATCCGCCTGTCGCTTCATGGTTGTCGATCGTAGGGACGGACAGGCGGGCGTGTCACCGGCATGTCGTATTCTGAGACACGATCGTCCGAACTGTGGGATGAGTTCACCGGAAGACCGGTACGGAAGGGGCGGACGGGTCGGTGCGGTCGTCGTCACATCTACGGTACGGACGCCGCCGTCTCGCCTTTCGGACACCGCTGCTCATCACCCCGGAGCTCTCGCCCGAGCGCTCCCCGGTACTCCCGGCGGCTTCGGTGTTCGCGGTGTTCTCGGTGTCCCGGCTAGCGGACTACCCGGCCAGCTGGACGTTCGAACCCTTCACCGAGATCTCCACACCGTCCGACGCGGCCTCCACCTTGTCGAGCTTGATGCCGCCGGGCAGACCGTCGATCTTCTGCTGGAAGTCGGTGATCGAACGGACCTGGCCCTCCGCGGCCTGGACCACGAGGTTCGGCAGGTTGTCGGCGTGGACCTTCACGATGTCGTCGTCGACGGTGACCGTGCTCAGCACCGGGTACGTCGTGGAGGAACCGAGGGCCGAGACCCTGATGTTGACCTTGATCTTGCCGTTGCCGCCGTCGGAGAGGCCGGTGACCTGGGCGGTCACTCCGGGGAGAATCCGCGTCGGCTCGGACTTCGCCGCCTTGAGGAGTTCGTCGTACGAGATGGTCGCGGTGCCGGTGGCGGAGGCGGCCGTGGCGGAGCTGTAGTCGCCGGAGAACTTCACGCCGCGCATGTGCGCCGTGAGGTCGGCGATGCGGATGCTGTCGTCGGAGTTGCCGGTGGTGGCCTCGTAGTCCGAGATGCCCACCTCGACGTCGTCCAGCTCGCCGCCCGCGACCTGGGTGAGGAAGGGGAAGCCGTTGATGGACACGTCCGGGGTGGCGGTCAGGCCCTCGCTGCTCTTGAGCTTCTTAGCGACCTCGTCCTCGGCGAACCCGACGGCCACGCGGTCCGCGACCACGAAGAGGCCGCCCAGGATCACGGCGACGATCACAAGTATCCGCAGTGCGCGCATGTCTCGGTGTTCCCCACGTTGTCCACTCGGCGGCCTGCCCGTCCTCAACGACCAGAGTGGCCGCTCCGGGCGAGGGTAATCGCGCCGAAGTAAAGCCGGGGCGAACTCCTGAACGTTGTTGATCACCTGTGACAGGACGCGGGCTGGGGGGGAACCGGGC
>NZ_LIRK01000563.1 GCF_001419765.1 Streptomyces torulosus | reverse complement strand
ACCGAGGGGTGTTCGGCCGAGCGCCCTCGGCCGAACACCCCTCGGTCGGGCACCCCTCGCCCGAGCAGCACCCCTCGGCGCCTCGTCCGGCGAGGTCACGGCGCACGCGCCGGGCGCACGTACGTACGCCTGCCGTCTCACCCGTACGGCGCGTGACCGCCGTGCGACGCGCTTCGTTGGTCCCGATGCCCGTGCCAGCCAGGTCCGGGTCCGAAAGAACCACGCGTGGCTCCGCTGGAGCGATGAGGCGTCCGGATCGTGCCGTGCGCCGTGGGACCTCGCTCCAAAGTTGTGACCGGACCGCAGGGGACAGCAGCCCGGTCACTCAACTGAACGGTCGGCTCCGGGGACGCCCGGGGCCGACCGGCGGATTGTTCCGAGGGCGGCGAGACGGTTACGGAGGCCGTCAGCCGCCCGGCACGATGCAGGAGCAGCCCGCACCGCAAGGTCGACACCCGGTACCGCGCCCCGTGCGCGCGTCCGACCTCCACCCCCCACCAGCGGCGCGACCCCCCGGCGCCGCTGCGAGGCACCGGCGCTGCCCTGACGTCGGTGCTGACGGCGAAGGGCCCCGTGGATTCGTCCCACGGGGCCCTTCGCCATGCGTGCCACCGGCAGATCGCCGTTGAGCGGCCTCAGCTGAGCCGCAGATCAGCGCAGATCAGCGGCAGATCAGCCGGCCGCCTTCTCCAGCTTCGCGACCTGCGCCTCCAGCACCTCCGCCGGGACCTTCGCCTTGTCCGCGTCGAGCATGTTCATCGAGTAGAACCCGATGAGCGTCGAGCCGCTGCGGACCACGGTGAAGGACATCGGAATCTTGGCGCCCTCGATGTCGCCCTTCAGCTTGTACGAAACGGCCTCGTCGCCCTGCTCGGGGGCGGGGAGGGCCTCGATGCCGGAGTACTTGTTGCCGACGTGCTCATACTTCGTGCAGTTCTCGGTCGCCTTGCGCAGGTCGGCCATCACCTTCTCGGCGTCGCTCTGCTCGTGCGCGGCGAGGGCGAGGGAGATGACGCTGCCGGAGAGCTCGTCCTTCGGGGTGACCGTGCGCCCGGCGCGGGCCTTGGCCTGCGGGTCCGAGGTGAAGAAGAACATGTTCGCGATGGGCTGGCAGGCGGCCGGCTGCGCGGGAACGGTCTCGGCGGGCATGTCCTCCGCCGGCATGTCGGCGATGGTGTAGCCCTTGACGTCGCCCTTCGTCAGGGCGGCCTTCTGCAACTGGGCCTCGGTCAGCGCGCCCTGCCCCGCCGGCTCCTTCGGCTTCTCGGCCGGGGCGGAGGAGCCCGCCGAGGGCTTCTTCTCCGCGTCCTTGTCCTCACCGCCGCCACCGCACGCCGCGGTGAGACCCAGCGTGGCCACGACCGAGACGGCCACCGCTGCTCGCGACATCTTCGACTTCATGTCCCCCACCCTTTACACCTTGCGCTTCTCGCATCACACAGGGGCCCCACAGGGCCCATCGAACATGTATGTGACATCCAGCCCCATGGGTTCGTTGCGTCACTCCCGCCACATTCACATGTGACTCACGTCACTCCAGAAAGCTGTGATCCGGAGGGCAACCCTTCGCATGCCTCGCTTGTCACACCTGGCACACGAGAGAAGGACCCGCGCTCGGAGGGGGGTGCGGGTCCTTCTCCGCTTCTCTTGAACGACTTCCCGGCTTCTCCGACTGCCTACTTCTTCGGCGGCACCGTCGGCACCGGCATCAGCGGCAGCCGCAGCGCGCCGAAGGCGTCCGCCGGGACCGCCGGGTTCACCGGCTCCACCGGGCGGAGGCGTTCGTACGCCGCTCCGGGGGCGGGACGGTGGTCGGGCTCGTCCTTGTTCGGCCAGTACGACATCGCGCGCTCGGCCTGGGCCGTGATCGTCAGGGACGGATTGACGCCCAGGTTGGCGGAGACCGCGGCGCCGTCGACGACCGAGATACCGGGGTGGCCGTAGAGGCGGTGGTACGGGTCGATGACGCCTTCCTCGGGGGTGGCGCCGATGGGACAGCCGCCGAGGAAGTGCGCGGTGAGCGGGGTGCCCATCAGTTCGCCCACGTTGCTGCCGGCGAAACCGTTGATCTCGGCGGCGATCGTGGAGGCGGCGGCCGAGGCGGCCTCGATCTGCTTGGGGTTGGGGGCGCCGTGGCCCTGCCGGGCGGTCAGCAGCCCCTTGCCGGGGCCCTTCGGCTTCAGATGCGTCGTGAGCGAGTTGTCGAGGGACTGCATCACCAGGCCGATGATGGTCCGCTCGGACCAGCGGCGGTTGGACAGCGAACGGGCCACCAGCAGCGGGTGCCTCGTCGCGTGGGCCAGCCAGCCGAGCACGCGCGACGCGCCCGACGCCGTACCGCCCGCGTACGGGACCTGGAGGATCGACAGACCGCCCATCGCGTTGGAGCCCTTGCCGTAGCGGACCGGCTCGATGTGAGTGTTCTCGTCGGGGTGGATGGACGAGGTGATGGCCACGCCCCGGGTGAAGTCCACGTCGGCCCCGTGGGCCTTGCGGTAGCGGCGCTGGTCGGTCTGGGCGCCGACCAGGGCCTCGGAGTTGGTGCGGGTCAGCATGCCCAGGCGGTCGGAGATGTGGGGCAGCTGGCCGCCTGCCTTCATACGGTGCAGCAGGGTCTGGGTGCCGTAGGTGCCGGCGGCGAGGACGACCCGGCGGGCCTTGAAGACACGGCCCCCGGAACCGCCCCTGCCCTTGCCCCGGCCCGCCTTGCGGCGTTCGTCGGTGGGCAGGGTGGTCACGGCGAAGCCGCCCTGCGAGTCCTCGGTGAGGGCGACCACCGTCGTCATCGGGTGGACGACCGCGCCCGCCTTCTCGGCGAGGTGGAGGTAGTTCTCGTTGAGGGTGTTCTTCGCGCCGTGGCGGCAGCCGGTCATGCACTCGCCGCACTCGGTGCAGGCGTTGCGGGCCGGGCCCGCGCCGCCGAAGTACGGGTCGGGGACCTGGTCGCCGGCCGCGGCCTTGGCCTTGCCGTCGGCGTCCTCGCCGTCACCGAAGAACACGCCGACCGGGGCCATGTGGAAGCTGTCGCCGACGCCCATCCGTTCGGCGGCCGCCTTCAGATGCACGTCGGACGGGGTCATCGTCGGGTTGAGCCGTACGCCGAGCATGCGGCGCGCCTGGTCGTAGTACGGCTTCAGCTCCTCCTGCCAGTCCGTGATGTCCTTCCACTGAGGGTCCTCGAAGAAGGGCTTCGGCGGGACGTACAGGGTGTTGGCGTAGTTGAGGGAGCCGCCGCCCACGCCGGCGCCGGCGAGCACCATGACGTTGCCGAGCAGGTGGATGCGCTGGATGCCGTACATGCCCAGGGCCGGGGCCCAGAGGTAGTTCCTCAGGTCCCAGGAGTTCTTGGGCAAGGAGTCACGGGTGAAGCGGCGCCCTGCTTCCAGGACGCCGACCTTGTACCCCTTCTCCGTGAGGCGCAGGGCGGTCACGGAGCCGCCGAAGCCGGAGCCGACGACGATGACGTCGTAGTCGTACGACACGTGTTCTCCTCGCTGAGAACGGTCCTGGTCTGCGGGCCGTATGTGGTTGCTCGCGCTCACGCGGCGGAGCCGCACATCGGTACGGCCCCGCGCCCCCGGGTCGGCTACCTGAGCCGGAGCGCCTTCATGACCTTGAGGCTGGTGCTCATGAACTGCGCGTACTTCTCGTCGTCCATGCCGAAGGCCGGGGCCATCGGCAGGACGCGCTGCTGGGCGACCGTCTGGGCCTCGGTGTACTTGAGGATGCCCTCGGAGCCGTGGCGGCGGCCGAGGCCCGAGTCCTTCATGCCGCCCATCGGGGACTGGACGCTGCCGTACGCGGAGGCGTAGCCCTCGTTGACGTTGACCGTGCCGGCGCGCAGGCGCGCGGCGACGGCGCGGCCGCGGCGGCCGTCCTTGGTCCAGACGGAGGCGTTGAGGCCGTACGCGGTGGCGTTGGCCTCGCCGATGGCCGCGTCCTCGTCCTTGAAGCGGTAGACGGAGACGACGGGGCCGAAGGTCTCCTCGTTGCAGACGGCCATGGGCTCGGTGACGCCGTCGAGGATGGTCGGCTCGTAGAAGTAGGGGCCGATGTCGGGGCGGGCGACACCGCCGGCGACGACCTTGGCGCCCTTCGCGACGGCCTCGTCCACATGCCGGGTGACCGTCTCCAGCTGGCGGTCGCCGACGAGGGAACCCATGTCGGCGCCGTAGGCGAGGGACGTGCCGAGGCGCATCGCCCGGGTGCGGGCGGCGAAGCGCTCCAGGAAGGCGTCGGCGACGGACTCGTGGACGTACAGGCGCTCGATGGAGATGCAGAGTTGGCCGGCGGAGGAGAAGCAGGCGCGGACGGCTCCGGCAGCCGCCTTCTCTATGTCGGCGTCCTCCAGGACCAGCATGGCGTTCTTGCCGCCGAGTTCGAGGGAGACCCCGACGAGGCGGGCGGCGGCGCCCTGGGCGACCTCGCGGCCGGTGCGGGTGGAGCCGGTGAAGGAGACGTAGTCGGCGTGCCGGACGACCTCGGGTCCGATGACCGGGCCCTCGCCGAGGACGACCTGGAAGACCTCGGCGGGCAGACCGGCCTCGACGAGGAGGTCACGCGCCCACAGGGCGGTCAGGCAGGTCTCCGTGTCGGGCTTCATCACGACCGCGTTGCCCGCGACGAAGGCGGGGATCGCGTCGCCGACGGAGAGTTCGAGCGGGTAGTTCCAGGGGGCTATCTGGCCCACCACACCGCGCGGATGGCGGAGTTCGACGACCTTGGTGAGGGTCGGTACGGCGCCGGTGTGCCGCTTCGGCTTCAGGTACGCGGGGGCCTTGCGGCCGTAGTGGCGGGCCGCGACCGCGACGGCCTGGACCTCCTCGTGGGCGTGCAGCCGGGCCTTGCCGGTCTCCAGCTGGATGAGGTCCAGCACCTCGGCCTGGCGCTGCAGGACGAGGTCGTGGAAGCGGAGCAGGACGGCGGCGCGCTCACGGACGGGCACCTGCGCCCACACGGCCTGCGCGGCGCGGGCCCGCACGTACGCCTTCTCCACGTCCTCGGGGGTGGACTCGGGCAGGTCGGCGAGCTTCTCGCCGGTGAACGGCGTGTGGTTGGCGGTCCGGCCGGAGCCGACCACACCCTTGGTGAGCTGGGCGACCAGTTCGGGGGTGACCACGTCGGCGGCGGTACGGGCGCCCGCCGGGGCGGGTGCGAGGGGGTTGGTGCCGGTCGTCCGTGCCGTGCCGGTCTTTGCGGGGGCCTGCGAGTCCGTCATGACGCGCAGGGTATTCCGGAGCGGACGACTTTGGGTACCCGGCGGTAACAGGCTTTCACCGGCCGCACACACCATGCCAGTGATCAGTGGCACGAAGACGCTGATCAGCGCGTTGTGCGCCCGCGTCGCGACTTGGTCACATCACGCGGAACGCCGGCGTCACCTCGGCGGGAGCGCCGGCGTCACCTCGGCGAAAGGGCCGGAGTCACCTCGGCGGGAGCGTCGGAGTCACTCCCTGAGGATCTTCAGCCGCTCGCGTGCCCCCTTGAAGACCGCGGTGCCCTTCTTCTCGTCCGGCGTGCCCTTCGGCATGTCCACCCGGAGTGCGAACATCCGGCTGTCGTCGGTGCGGACGATCAGTTCCAGGACGCGGGTGGGGGTGCCGTCCGCGTAGTGGGTGGTGTCGGCGAGCACCGCCTCCTGCCCGTCGAAGCTGGTACTCGTGTACTGCGCGGTGGACTTCACGCCGCTGCCCACGATGTCCGAGGAGTCCTTGGCCTCCTTCATGGGCGACGTGGACGCCTTGTCCCACTGGGTGAGCCGTACGCGGATGACCTTCTCGCCGTCGTAGGTGACCGTGCTGGACGTGCCGCCCTCGCCGCGCTTCTCGCCGGTCCGCTCGTACGAGCTCGGGAGGGACAGGACGGCGTTCATCTCCTTCTCGCGGTGGGCGACCCAGCGGGTGTCGGCGCCGGACGGGGACTCCGACGTGCCGGACTCGGGGCTGGACGAGGCGGGGCGGCCCGAGAACGACCCGATGTGAGGTTCGGGGACCGCGAGACGGTCGTCCTGGGCGCCGATCAGCGTCCCCACCCAGACTCCCCCGCCGACCAACAGGACCCCGGCGACGGCCCCGACGGCGACCAGCCGCCGGGACGGACGCCTGCCGGGCCGCCGGGCGGACACGGGCCCCCGTGCGTCGACGGTCACCGACGGGCTCGCCGACGAGTCCCCGGACACCTGCTCGGGACCGGCGGTGAGGGGGACCGCGGGGGCGTTCTCGGGCTCGGGCTCGGCCGGGGCGAGCGCCTCAGAGGTGTTCCCGGCGTCGGGCAGGTGCCCCGCATGCCGGTCGTCGGTCGCGGCGACGGCGGGTGCCGCCTCCTCGTGTAACGCCGTGCCCGGCCGTTCGCCCGCGAGTCGCAGGGTCCCCTCGTCCTCGCCCAGTTGCTTCAGCTCCGACGGCAGTTGTGTGTCCGGGGTCCGCCCCTCCGCGACGTCGGCCAGGATCCGTGCGGTCTGCTCGGCGTCGGGGCGGTCCGCCGGGTCCTTGGCCAGGAGCCGTACGACCAGGGGGCCGAGGGGGCCCGCCCCGGTGGGTTCGGGGGGCTCGGTGGAGAGGATCGCGGCGAGCGTGGACTCCGGGGACGTACGGCGGAAGGGCGACGCGCCCTCGACGGCGGCGTACAGGAGGACGCCGAGCGACCACAGGTCGGAGGGCGGCCCGGCGGCACCGTGCCCGGACATGCGCTCGGGGGCGACGAACTCCAGCGAACCGACGAACTCCCCCGTCATGGTGAGCGATTCCTCGCCCTGGACGTGGGCGATGCCGAAGTCGGTGAGGACGACCTGGCCGCGCGGCCCGAGCAGGACGTTGGCCGGTTTGACGTCGCGGTGGACGATGCCGACGCCGTGCGCGGCGTGCAGCGCGCCGACGACGGCGAGGCCGATACGGGCCGACTCGGCGGGGGTGAGGGGACCGTGTCGGAGCCGTTCCTGGAGGGACTCGCCGCGGACCCACTCCATGACGATCCAGGGGTGGCCGTCGTCGATGACGACGTCGTGGATGGTGACGGCCGAGGGGTGGTCGACGCGGGCGGCGGCGCGGGCCTCGCGGTAGAGGCGGTTGGCGGCCCGGCGGCGCTCCTCGTTCTCCGGGTCGTCGGGGTCGCCCGGCAGCCGGGGCTGCTTGACGGCGACCTCACGGCCCACCAGTTCGTCGACGGCCTGCCACACGGTGCCCATGCCACCGGACCCGATGCGCTCGGTGAGGCGGTAGCGACCGCCGACCAGACGATCGTCGCACTGGGTGGCCCGCCCGCCGAACCGGCGTGCGTCGCGCTGATGTTCGCCGTCATCACTCATGCGACATCAGTACCGCGCGGAAGCGGAACTTGTCGACGTACGGCCAGGCCGCCGGGCGCGCCGCCGGGCGGAGCGGCTTGCCGGTCGTCCCTCCGCGCTAACGCCGGCGGTTCCACAGGTCCTCGGCCCAGCCGTACCGTTCGCGGTGTTTGGGCAGGGCCGTGCGGCCGACGGCGGCGGCGAGCTTGCGCAACCGGCGCCAGTCCAGCGGCGGTTTGGGTTCGGGGACGCCGGGCCGGTCGCGCGGCACCCGGACGCGCAGGGCCTTGGGCGAGATCCGGCAGTGGACCGGGGTGGGCAGGACGAGGGCCTCGCCGTCGACGCCGACCTCGATCTCCGGCCGGTCGGCCTCGACCACGATCTCGTCGGCGATGAGGAGGCTGAGGCCGGGCGCGTTCGGCCCGAGGACCAGGCTCGCGGCGTCGGCCGCGCTCTCGACCCGTACACCGACCACGCCCAGCACCCCGGCGTCCAGCCGCTCACGTCGGCCGAGGCCCACCAGATCGTCACTCCGGTAGACGTTGTTGCTGACCAGCACGGCCTGGGGCGCGTCGATCACGGCGTCGCCGATCCGGGCGGTGAGCCGCGGACCGCGCTGGTGCGTGAGCAGTTCGGGCAACAGTTCCAGCGTGGTGCGGACCTTGTCGTCGCGGTAGGCGGGGCTCTGCACGACGGCCGCGTACGCGCCGAAGGACGCGTTGTTCACAAAGGGGTGGCCGCTGGCGTACCCGAGGTCGACATGGAGTTCGACGCCCTTGTCGGTGAGGGCGTCGAGGCAGGCGGCGGGGTTGTCGCGGTCGAGGCCGAGGTCCATGGCGAAGTGGTTGCGGGTGCCGGCGGAGATGACGAGGAGGGGCACGTCGTAGGCCGCGGCGATGGCGGCCACCTGGGCCTGGGTGCCGTCGCCGCCGGCGACGCCGAGCAGGTCGGCGCCCTCCCTGACCGCGTCCCGGGCCAGCACGGCGACGTCCTCGGGGTGCGCCGGGTCGAGCAGATGGACCCGGGCGCCGAGCCGTTCGGCGCGCTCCTTCAGCCGGAAACGGTCGACCTTCCCGCCCCCTGACTTGGGGTTCATGATGAGGAAGGGCCGGCTCGGCGCGGGCGTGCGGTGCTCGGGCACGTCCACCCGGTGCGACTTGGTCAGGCTGAGCGCGAACTTCCCGGACCAGACGGCCGCACCCCACAGCGCGGCCGACACGAGCACGACCCACAGCAGGTTGACGGCCGCGAACCACCAGATGACGCCCACCGGCGCGGCCACCGCCAGCGTGGCCGCCGCCACCCGGACGGCGCCCCGATGGGTCAGCACCCACCACAGCGCGGCCACCGTCAGACCGGCGCCCAGCAGCAGGCCCGCGACGAGCAGCAGGCTCGCCTCCCGCGCATAGCCGATCGGCAGCAGGACGGCCAGCGCCGCGCAGCCGAGGGCGGCCCGCGCCGCCCATCGCTGTCGCGCATGAGCCCGCACGTCCAGGTGTTCGATGCCCACGCCCGCCCGCCCTCCGCGCCGATCATGCACTTGACACGGCATGTTAGGGCCAGGGAGCGGGCCAAGGCGATGGCCTTCCGATCATCCGCGGGAACGCCGTCGCGAGTCCCGCACGGAGCCACGACCCGTGTACCCCCATTGGGGTCATGGTCGGGGTCCGGGCCGGTTCCTGGCGGCGCGGCGGGGTGTTGGGCGAGTCGGCGTGGCCGACGAACGCGGAGCCCGACACCCATGAAGATCACCTTTCTGCTGCACAACGCCTATGCGATCGGCGGCACGGTCCGGTCGACCCTGAACCTCGCCGGGGCGCTGGCCGCCCGGCACGAGGTCGAGATCGTCTCGGTCCTGCGGACGGCGGAACAGCCGCTGCTCGGTGTGCACGGCGACGTCCGCCTGGTCCCGCTGGTCGACGAGCGCCCCGACTCTTCGGCGTACGACGGCGGCCACGAGCTGATGGCGCGGCCCTCCGCGCTGGTCCCGCCCACCGAGGTCCTCGCCCACCGCTACACCGCCCTGACCGACGCGCGCCTGCGCGCCTTCCTCGACACCACCGACACCGACGTCCTCGTCGCGACCCGCCCCGCGCTGGTCGTCGTCCTCGCCGAGCACGGACCGCGGCACGCGATCCGCATCGGGCAGGAGCACCTGTCGTACGACAACCACGTGCCCGGGGTGCGCACGGCGCAGAACGAGGCGATCGCCCGCCTCGACGCGTTCGTCACCGTGTCCGCGCGGGACGCCGCCGACCACCGCCGCCGACTGCCCGGCCTGCGCACCCGGATCACGGACATCGCCAACGCCGCGCCCCGCCCGAGGGCCGAACCCTCCGACCTGCGGGCCCCGCTCGTGGTGGCCGCCGGGCGGCTGGTGCCGGTCAAGCGCTACGACCTGCTCGTCGAGGCGTTCGCCAAGATCGTCGCCGAGCGCCCCGAGTGGCGGCTGCGGATCCACGGCCAAGGGCCGGAGCGCGCGAACCTGCGCGCCACCGTCGCCGCGCACGGCCTGGGCGACCACGTCTTCCTCATGGGCCCGCACACCACCCTGGAGACCGAGTGGGCGAAGGCCTCGGTGGCCGTCGTCAGCTCCGCGTGGGAGTCCTTCGGCATGACCATCCTGGAGGCCATGCACGCCGGGGTGCCCGTGGTCGCCACCGACTGCCCCCACGGCCCCGGCGAGATCATCACCGACGGCTCCGACGGCCTCCTCGTACCGCCGGGCGACCCGGACGCCCTCGCCACGGGTCTGCTCCGCCTGATCAACGACCCCGGTCTCCGGCACACCCTCGGCACCGCCGGCCGCGCCACGGTCCAGCGGTACGAACCGGCCACCATCGCGGACCGGTACGAGCGGCTCATCACCGAGCTACTGGGCGCCCGCCGGCCGGGGCTGGTCGCGGGGATGGGGCGATGGCTGGGCCTCGCGGTGCCGGGGCAGGGGCGACGGGCGGGCCGTACGGCGCCGGGGCGGTGGATGCGGCGTGCGGTTGGTGCGGTTCCGGGGCGAGGTGCGCGGCGGGTCGGGGCGGCGCCCGCGACGGAGAGCGAGCACCGGCCGTCCCGTCCGTGGGGCGACTGCCGGGTCGACGCGCGGCGGGACGTACGGGTCTCGGTCGGCTGGACCGACGCCTCCGGACGGGACCTCGTACTCGTCCTGCGCCACCGCCACGGCGCCGACGAACTCCGGGTGCCGCTGGAACGGGAGGCGCCCCGCGTGCCGCTGGAGCAGGAGACCCCGCACCTCTCGGCCGACGCGCCACTGAAGCCGAAGGCAGCGGACGGTGCCCGCAATCCGTCGGACCGGGAATCGCCGGACGTCACCGGAGACCGCTGGGTCGCGCTGCTGAGCCAGACCCGTCCGCCCCTCGCCGAGGGGCGCTGGGACCTGTACGCGGAGCGGGCGGGGGACGGCGTCCGGCGCCGGTTGCGGGCCGGGCTCGTGGAGCAGCGGGGCCTGTTGACCTCGGAGTTCACCGGTGCGGGCCCGGTCGCGTGGTGGATCCCGTACACGACGAAGGACGGCTACCTCGCCCTGCGGACCTTCCACCGCGCCGCTCATGCCGAGGTCACCGCGCTGCCGGTCGGTGAGGGGTCGTCGGCCGTGGAGGGCGTCCTGCACGGGGCCGAACTCGGTGCCGGCGCGGCGCTGGTGGGTGTCGCCCGGGGTGGGGAGGCGGCGGACTTCGAGGCACCGGTGGAGGCCACCGGCGGGCGCCTGCCCGAGGGACATCCGTTCCGTGGGCGCCTGTTCCACGGGAGGCTGCCTTCGCTGCCGGGGCCGACCGTGCCCGGCAAGGTGATCTGGGACCTGTTCCTGCGGCCCGTCACCGACGCGGAACCGGTCCGCCTCGGACGGCTGTTCGGCGACATCGTGGACCGCAAGGACACCGACAAGTACCCGGAGGTCACGCTGCCGGCGAGGTCGGGCGTGTCCGTGCGGGCCCGCTACTTCTTCACCGTCACCAACGACCTCGCCGTGAGCGTGTCCCGACCGGAGTGAGCCCCCGCCTCGGCGGGTCTAGCGCTGTGACCGGAAGGGTTCACCGGCTCGCGGCGTCCGGTGCGGCACCTCGCGGCGTTGTCGCATGACCCGAGTACATCCCAGTACGCGGGTCATGCTCCGCCGTGCGAGGCATCGCACCGGACGCCGCGAGCTTTCCGGCAAACCTTTCCGGTCACAGC
>NZ_LIRK01000562.1 GCF_001419765.1 Streptomyces torulosus | reverse complement strand
CCCGGTCGGCCGCCCACCGGCGGACCGGCGCGGGGCCGGGCATGGAAAGAGGGCCTCCGTCCGCGGACGGAGGCCCTCTTCACACGGCTGCGGTTACGCGGGGACCGATGCCACGCCCGGCTCCAGGAACTTCTTGCCGTTCACCCGCTCGCTGACGCCCTCGCGGTCCAGGTACGGCGTGATGCCGCCCAGGTGGAAGGGCCAGCCGGCGCCGGTGATCAGGCAGAGGTCGATGTCCTGCGCCTCGGCGACGACACCCTCGTCGAGCATCAGGCCGATCTCCTGCGCCACGGCGTCCAGGACACGGGCGCGCACCTGCTCCTCGGTCAGGACGACGTCGCCCTGCTTCAGGAGCGCGGCGACCTCGGGGTCCAGCTCCGGCTTGCCGGAGTCGTAGACGTAGAAGCCGCGCTTGCCCGCCTTGACGACGGCCGCGAGGTTCGGGGAGACCGTGAAGCGGTCCGGGAAGGCCCGGTTGAGGGTCTCCGAGACGTGCAGACCGATCGCGGGACCGACCAGCTCCAGCAGGACGAGGGGAGACATCGGCAGGCCCAGGGGCTCCACCGCCTTCTCCGCGACCTCGACCGGCGTGCCCTCGTCGATGACGTTCTGGATCTCGCCCATGAAGCGGGTGAGGATGCGGTTCACGACGAACGCCGGGGCGTCCTTCACCAGCACCGCGGTCTTCTTCAGCTTCTTGGCGACGGCGAAGGCCGTGGCCAGCGATGCGTCGTCGGTCTGCTCGCCGCGGACGATCTCCAGCAGCGGCAGGATCGCGACCGGGTTGAAGAAGTGGAAGCCGACGACCCGCTCGGGGTTCTTCAGCTTCGACGCCATCTCGGTGACCGACAGCGAGGAGGTGTTGGTGGCGAGGATCGCGTGCGCCGGGGCGACCGCCTCGACCTCCGCGAACACCTGCTGCTTGACCCCGATCTCCTCGAACACGGCCTCGATGATGAAGTCCGCGTCCGCGAAGCCCTCGGCCTTGTCCAGGACACCGGTGACCAGCGCCTTGAGACGGTTGGCCTTGTCCTGGTTGATCCGGCCCTTGAGCAGCAGCTTGTCGATCTCGGCGTGGACGTAGCCCACACCCTTGTCGACGCGCTCCTGGTCGATGTCGGTCAGCACGACCGGCACCTCCAGGCGGCGCAGGAACAGCAGCGCGAGCTGCGAGGCCATCAGACCGGCGCCGACGACACCGACCTTGGTGACCGGACGGGCGAGCGACTTGTCCGGCGCGCCGGCCGGGCGCTTGCCGCGCTTCTGCACCAGGTTGAAGGCGTAGATGCCGGCGCGCAGTTCGCCGCCCATGATGAGGTCGGCGAGGGCCGTGTCCTCGGCGTCGTAGCCCTGCTGGAGGTCGCCGTTCTTGGCGGCGGCGATGATGTCCAGCGCGCGGTAGGCGGCCGGGGCCGCACCGTGCACCTTGGAGTCCGCGATGAAGCGGCCCTTGGCGACGGCCTGGTCCCAGGCCTCACCGCGGTCGATGACCGGGCGGTCGACGACGATCTCGCCCTTGAGGACGGACGCCGTCCACAGCAGCGACTGCTCCAGGAAGTCGGCGCCCTCGAAGAGCGCGTCGGCGATCCCCAGCTCGTAGACCTGCACGCCCTTGAGCTGCTTGTTCTGGTTGAGGCTGTTCTCGATGATCACCGAGACGGCCTTGTCGGCGCCGATCAGGTTCGGCAGCAGCGTGCAGCCGCCCCAGCCGGGGACCAGGCCGAGGAAGACCTCGGGGAGCGAGAACGCGGGCAGGGCCGCGGAGACGGTCCGGTACGAGCAGTGCAGACCGACCTCGACACCGCCGCCCATCGCGGCACCGTTGTAGTACGCGAAGGTCGGGACGGCGAGGGTGGACAGCCGCTTGAAGACCTCGTGGCCGCCCTTGCCGATGGCGAGCGCGTGCTCGTGCTCCTTGAGGAGCTCGACACCCTTGAGGTCGGCGCCGACCGCGAAGATGAACGGCTTGCCGGTGATGCCGACACCGACGATCTCGCCGGCGGCGGCCTCCTTCTCGACCTGGTCGATGGCGGTGTTCAGGTTCGCCAGCGACGCCGGGCCGAAGGTGGTCGGCTTGGTGTGGTCGAAGCCGTTGTCCAGCGTGATCAGGGCGAAGCGCCCCGCGCCGAACGGCAGGTCGAGGTGGCGTACGTGCGCGCTCGTCACGACCTCGTCCGGGAACAGCTCCGAGGCCTGCTTGAGAAGCTCGGCGGTGGTGGTCACTTGTCCCCCTCGAAGTGCGGGTTCTCCCAGATGACGGTGGCGCCCATGCCGAAGCCGACGCACATGGTCGTCAGGCCGTAGCGGACGTTCGGCTGCTCCTCGAACTGGCGGGCCAGCTGCGTCATCAGACGCACGCCGGAGGAGGCCAGCGGGTGACCGAAGGCGATGGCGCCGCCGTACTGGTTCACGCGCGCGTCGTCGTCGGCGATGCCGTAGTGCTCCAGGAAGGCGAGGACCTGGACGGCGAAGGCCTCGTTGATCTCGAACAGGCCGATGTCGTCGATGGTGAGGCCCGCCTGGGCGAGCGCCTTCTCCGTGGCCGGGATCGGGCCGTAGCCCATGACCTCCGGCTCGACACCCGCGAAGGAGTACGCCACGAGGCGCATCTTCACCGGGAGGTCGTGCTCGCGGGCGAAGTCCTCGCTGGCGATGATCGAGGCGGTGGCGCCGTCGTTCAGACCGGCCGCGTTACCGGCGGTGACCCGGCCGTGGACGCGGAACGGCGTCTTCAGACCCGTGAGGTTCTCGATGGTCGTGCCCGGACGCATCGGCTCGTCGGCGGTGACCAGGCCCCAGCCGGTCTCGCCGCCCTCGGGGTTGGTGCGGCGCACCGAGATCGGTACCAGGTCGGCCTGGATCTTGCCGTTGGCGTACGCCTTGGCGGCCTTCTCCTGCGAGCGCACGGCGTACTCGTCGGCGCGCTGCTTGGTGATGGTCGGGTAGCGGTCGTGCAGGTTCTCGGCGGTCATGCCCATGAACAGGGCGGACTCGTCGACCAGCTTCTCGCTGACGAACCGCGGGTTCGGGTCCACGCCCTCACCCATGGGGTGGCGGCCCATGTGCTCGACGCCACCGGCGATGGCGACGTCGTAGGCGCCGAAGGCCACGGAACCGGCGACCGTGGTGACGGCGGTCAGGGCGCCGGCGCACATGCGGTCGATGGAGTAGCCGGGGACGGTCTGCGGCAGACCGGCGAGGATGCCCGCCGTGCGGCCGATGGTCAGGCCCTGGTCACCGATCTGCGTGGTCGCGGCGATGGCGACCTCGTCGATCTTCGCCGGCTCCAGACCGGGGTTGCGGCGCAGCAGCTCCCGGATCGCCTTCACGACGAGGTCGTCGGCGCGGGTCTCGTGGTAGATGCCCTTCGGGCCCGCCTTGCCGAACGGGGTGCGGACGCCGTCGACGAAGACGACGTCCCTGACGGTACGAGGCACGATGGCTCTCCTCCAGGGTGCGGGATGGCACTACTGCTGCACGACACGCTGAGCGCGCGCTCAGGCCCATGCTACTTACGAGTAACCGGACTGCCCACCCCTGAGGGCGGGAGCGGTGAACGTCACACACCCTCGGCGTGTTACCGCCGGTTACATGCATCCAGCTTAGGGGTGCGTGGAACCGCGCGACCAGCCCGAAACGCCTCAGCGGTCCCGGACCGCGATCACGCCGCGGGAGCGGTGGATCCCCTGGGCACCAGGACCGGGGTCGCCACCGGGTGGGAGGAGGCATCCCCGGCGATCACCCCGAACAGCGTGCGCGCGACCTCCGCCCCGAACCCGTGCACGTCATGGCTCATCGCCGACAGGGTCGGCCGGGTGAGCCGGCACAGCTGCGAGTCGTCCCAGGCCAGCAGCGAGACGTCCGCCGGCACCCGCACCCCCATCTCCGCGGCCACCGACAGGCCCGCCACCGCCATGATGTCGTTGTCGTAGAGGATCGCGGTCGGCCGGTCCCCGTCGGGCGCGCTGAGCAGCGACCGCGTCGCCCGGGCCCCGTCCTCCCCGGAGAAGTCGGTCGTCACCTGGCGCACCCCGGCCAGCCCCAGCCGCCGCGCCGCCTCGTCGACCGCGGCCGTCCGGATGGCCGTGTGCCCCAGCAGCGCGGCGCCCCCGACCCGCGCGATCCGCCGGTGTCCGAGCGCCGCGAGATAGCGGACCGCCTCCGACACGGCGGTCGCGTCGTCCGTCCACACCGAGGTGAGCCCCCCGGTCAGGGACGGATGCCCGACCGCGACGACCGGCATGCCGAGCCGCTGCGCCGACGCCGCCCTCGGATCGTCCGTGCGGAAGTCCACCAGGATCGACCCGCTGACCTGCCGCCCCCGCCACCACGCGTCCTGCACCGCCATCTCCTCGTCCAGGTTCCGCACGAGACGCAGCAGCAGCGAGCAGGACCGCTCGGTCAGCACGCTCTCCATCCCGGAGACGAACTCCATGTAGAACGGCTCAAGCCCCAGCAGCCGCGCCGGCCGGCAGATCGCGAGCCCCACGACGTCCACCCGCTGGCTCGACAGCGACCGCGCTGTCAGATTCGGTGTCCAGCCGAGCTCCCGCGCCGCCGTGAAGATCCGGTCGCGCGTGGCGTCGGACAGTCCCGGCTTGCGGTTGAAGGCGAGCGAGACCGCCCCCTTGGACACTCCGGCACGCGCGGCGACGTCCTTGATCGTCACCCGAGGGGGTGTGCTCATCGGGCGGGCTCCACACAGAACAGGGCCCGCCGGACGGCCGCCTCGTCCGGTACGGCCGCCCAGCCCGTCACCCCGATGGTGACCCGCTCCCCGGGCAGCAGCGTGACCCGCCCCGTGTCGGCCCGGGCCGCCGCGTCCAGCCGGTCGGCCTGGAGCAGCAGGTCCCGCAGCAGTGTCCGCGCGGTCACGGTCACCGCCCCCGGCGCCACCTCGACGTCGAACTCCGGCCGGGGGTAGGGCACTTCGCGGTCGGGTGCCGGGAAGTGCAGCGCCCGCAGTCCGCCCACGTCCGCCACCAGGAACTCCTTCGCGCCCGCCGGCTCCACCTCACGCGGCACCGGCACCTCGACAATCGCGCGGGGCCCGACGGCCGCACCGGGGACCGAGAACTCGGCGATCACCTCGCCGTCCACCGACATCCGCCGCAACCGCGGCGCGGCCGGCTCCCACACCTCACCCGCCTGGTTCACGACGGCCAGCACCAGCGCTCCGCCCCGCTCCTGAAGCGTCACCAGCCGGTCCGCGTACAGCCGCCGCAGCTCGTGGTAGAGCGGCTTCTCCCTGCCGTCGCCGTCGATCGCCGCCCAGGACGTCACCGGCCAGCAGTCGTTGAGCTGCCACACGATCGTGCCCGCGCACACCGGCCAGTGCGACCGCCAGTGCTCGACACCGGCGGCGACGGCCCGCGCCTGGTTCAGCTGCGTCAGATAGTGCCACCGGTCGAAGTCCCCCTCGGGCAGCGCGAAATGGCGGGCGAGGCCCCGCTCCAGCTTCCCGTTGCCGTCCTCCGCCTTCTGGTGGTGCAGCATCCCCGGCGAGTCGGCGGCCAGCTCCTCCCCGGCCTCGGCCAGCGCCCGCCGCAGCGTCGCGTACGCGGGCGGTGCCTGCCAGCCGAACTCCGCCACGAACCGGGGCACGTTCGCCCGGTACTCCGCGTAGTCCTCCCGGTTCCACACCTCCCAGGAGTGGTGCGTGCCGTGCGCCGGGTCGTTCGGATGGTGGTCCCAGGACCCCGACCAGGGGCTGCCCGCCGTGTACGGCCGCGTCGGGTCCAGCTCCGCGACGATCCGCGGCAGCACGCCCAGGTAGTACCCCTCGCCCCAGGACTCCCCGGCGAGCCGCTCCTCCCAGCCCCAGTCCCGGAACCCCCACAGGTTCTCGTTGTTGCCGTTCCACAGCACCAGCGAGGGATGCGGCATCAGCCGTACGACGTTCTCCCGGGCCTCGGCCTCCACCTCGCCCCGCAGCGGCTGCTCCTCCGGGTAGGCGGCGCACGCGAAGGGGAAGTCCTGCCAGACCAGCAGCCCCAGTTCGTCGCAGACGTCGTAGAAGTCGTGGCTCTCGTAGATCCCACCGCCCCAGATCCGCACGAGGTCGACACCCGCGTCGGCCGCCTGGGTGAGCCGTGCGCGGTAGCGGTCGCGGGTGACGCGGGAGGGGAAGGCGTCGTCCGGGATCCAGTTCACGCCCCGCGCGAACAGCCGCTCGCCGTTGACGACGAAGGTGAACCCGGTGCCGTGCTCATCGGCCACCCGGTCGACCTCCACGGTCCGGAACCCGACCCGCCGCCGCCAGGTGTCGAGCCCCTGGCCCCCGCCCTCGCACAAGGTCAACTCCACGTCGTACAGCGGCTGTTCGCCGTACCCGCGCGGCCACCACCGTTCTACGCCGGGCACCTCCAGCCGGACGACGCCGCTCGTGCCCTCGACCTCCGCGACCGCGCTGACGCCCCCCACCCGCGCCCGGAGCCGCAGCCCCGCCTCCACGGCCGCCCGCTCCACGTCGACGTGCAGCTCCACCTTCCCGGTCGTGCCCTCGACCGTCACCAGCGGTCGGACGCGGGCGATCCGGGCCGTCGACCAGTGCTCAAGGCGCACCGGCCGCCAGATCCCCGCCGTCACCAGGGTCGGCCCCCAGTCCCAGCCGAACGAGCAGGCCATCTTGCGGATGAACTGGAAGGGCTCGGGATACGCGTTCGGCCGGTCGCCGAGCCGTTCGCGCACCGCCTCCGCCTCGGCGTACGCGGAGGCGAACCGCACCGAGAGCCGGCCGCTCATCCCGGTGACGTCGAAACGGTACGACCGGTGCATGTTCCGCACCGACCCCAGCAGCCGCCCGTCGAGCCGGACCTCGGCGGCGGTGTCCAGCCCCTCGAAGACCAGGTCGGTCTGGTCC
>NZ_LIRK01000561.1 GCF_001419765.1 Streptomyces torulosus | reverse complement strand
TGACATCCATAGGGGCATCAAGCGCGGCTACGTCTTCCTCGGCACCGCAACCACCGCAGCTCTGCTCATCTGGCTTCGCAGCTGAGTCCCGACCTCACAAAGCGATTGGCCGGTATGCCAGGGCCTGATCGACCACCTCATCAGCCGAAAGGTCCCGCCTCGGCGGCCAGAAGATCAAGTCGCTGACATGACCGGACGGACATGCCAGTGCCCTGTCGAGCCTGTCCAGCCAGCCGTCCACCTCATCGTCTGAGGCGTAGTCCGCTTGCATGATCCGCTGCACGAGCGCGACGGCATCCGCGCGACTCATCTCCACAGCACTCATCAGGTCCCTCCGCCAAGTCACCCTAACTGGACGCTTGATCGTCCGGACAGCTCCTAGCGGCGGCGATCAGGGCGGGGTGGAGAAGCTCGGCGTCTGAGCCCATGACGTGGTAAAGCCGGTCGAGAGTCCGTTGAGCGCGCAGGCCGCCGTGCTCGGCCAGCGGCTGAAAACAGCCTGCACCGAGATTTGCCGGCTTTGCCGCTCGCAAGCGAGGCTCGCAGCGCCCCGCGCAGCAACAGCGCCTGTCGCGGACACGGTGATTCCCTGGCCATAGACCGGATGGAAGGCACACAGCGCGTCCCCGAGGGCGAGCAGTCCGGCTGGCCACCGCTTCATCCGATCGTCGTGCCGACGCACGTTGCCCGTCCGCCGGTGCACGGCGACATCGGCGGCGGGCTGTGCCGTACGGACGAAGTCGGACACGGTGGGGTCCCTGATCCGGGTGAGGAAGGCCTCGAAGCCCTGCGGGTCGCGGGGCGGCCGGTAGGGGCGGAAGCCGACCGTCGCCACCACTCAGCGATCGCCCTCGACGGGCAGAGGGAGGCCGCCGATGGATGGTCCGGCGAAGGGAGAAGGAGCGCGCCCTCGACGTCGCCCAGAGCGTCGGCCGGCGCGGTGCAGAGCTGGCTCGCGTAACCGATCCCGGCGTCGACGGTGGTGGAGGCGATCTCGCCGTACCTGCCTTGGGTGAGTCCCGGCAGCCGCGAGGCGCGGCCAGTGGCGTCCACGACGATGTCGGCCGCGATCGGTGCGTCGGTGACCTCGACGAGCCGACTGCCGGCGGGACGCGGGCTCAGCCCGGACATGTGGACGCCGCCGCGCAGGTCCACCCCTGCCAGCGCCTGGACACGCTGTCGCACCGCGTGCTCGACGAAGGGACGGGTGGCGGAGATCGTATGCGAAGCCCGGAGGGCCGGTCGGTGACCACCCTTGCTCGGTGAGCATGGCGAGACGGGCGATGAGCTGGAAGAGCAGGTTCGCGGCGTCCTGGTCGAACGGGATGGAGCACATGCCCCCGGAAGGCGTCACCGGGCCGGGATCGGCTGGGTGCGGTTCACCGGGTTGCCGTCGGGGTCCTGGATGTGGGCGACGCGCTGTCCCCACGGCATGTCGTTGGGGCCGCTGCGGACCGAGCCGCCCAGCGCCGCCCCCCTTCCACGTCCCGGAGGGTGGCGGCCGGGCCGCATGCCCGCGGCGGGTGCCGGCTCAGTGGCCCGGTCCGTGAAACCACGGATGCGCGGCGCCGGCCCGGGGTGCGAACCTGCCTCTGAACGGATTTACCGGACAGGGGCGAAAGGGCATACGTGATCGGCTGGGTCTTCTTCTTCGCCGTCCTTCTGGCACCGTGCATCATCGGCATCACCTCCGCGGTTCGCGCCGCGAGCCGGGTCACCAAGGCGGACCAGGCGATGCGTGCCCTGGCCGCTCGTCCCGGCTGGGAACAGGTCGTACGCCGCAAGGGCGGAGACCAGTGGGTCGGTTACGCGAGCCACTTCCCCGCGCTGATGAGCACCTACCTCATGACCACCGTGACCGGTCCGCTCGACGGCAACCAGGTCACCATCTGCAGGTTCCTCAAGATGACCGTCGAGAGCAGGAACCAAGCGCACTGGCTGCTCGTGCACTTCGAACTGCCGGGCGACCGCACGCCGATCCTCCGCCTGGAGCGCCACTGGAGTGCGGCCCATCTCGGCCTCCGCTTCGCCCACGACGTGCCGTACCTGCCGCTGAGCGACAACCGCAGAGCGACGGCCGACCAGTTCTACGCCTCGGATCTGCCCCAGCGCCTGGCGAAGCTCGCCGGACCGGCGGTCTCGTTCATGGGTGACCAGGCGTGTTTCGCGTACTTCCCGCTGCCCGAGGTCGTGGACATGGGCAACTTGCTGAAGGGGCTGGCCGCGCTGCTTCCGGACCTCGCCGCGCTCGCCCGGGAGATCCCCCGGGAGGACGAGACGGAGCACGCCTGACTCGGTCGCCTACGCCGCGACCAGCTCCGCCACCTTCTCCCTCAGATGGGCGCGGATCGAGTGCGCCAGGGCGGCGGCCCACAGCGCGCAGAGGACGACGTACACGGACGTGCCGACCGCGGCGGACGCGTCGATCCAACCGTCCAGCAGCGTACGGACGTTGAGCAGGACGATGAGCCCGCCGACCGTAGAGCCCAGGATGCGCGGCGCCAGTCGGCGCCGCGACCGCCGTCTTCTCCGCGCTCACCGTCCTGCTCGGCCCGACGCAGACGGCGCACGCAGCCGCTCCTGGTGACCCCGTCGTCCTCCCGGTCCGTGACGCCCTCCAGGCCCTGCCCGTCCAGGACGAGGACCGCACCGGCTACGAGCGCACAAGGTTCCGCACTGGGTCGACGCCGGACCGCGACGGCTGCCACACATGCAACGAGGTCCTCCTGGCCGAAGCCCCCACCGCCCCCACCCTGGACCCCAACTGCACGCTCACGGACGGCTCCTGGTACTCACCGTACGACGACACCGCCTTCACCACCGCCCGCTCCCTCGACATCGACCACCTCGTCCCCCTCGCCGGCTCCTGGGACTCCGGCGCCTCCACATGGGCCCCGGCCGAACGCCAGGCCTACGCCAACGACCTCGACGACCCCCGCGCCCTCATCGCCGTCCCCGCCACCAGCAACCGCTCCAAAGCCGACCAGGACCCCACCACCTGTCCCCCGGCGAAGAGCTACCGCTGCACCTACGCCACCGACTGGATCGCCATCAAGACCCGGTGGAACCTGACCGTCGACCCGGCCGAACAAGCCGCCCTCACCGAAGTCCTCGACGGCTGCCCGACCACAGTCCTCGAGGTCACCCGCGCCCGCTGATTTCGCCTGACGCGGTCTTGGCAGAGCGTAGGGGGATCAAAGTGGGGACCGGAGCGGGCGGTGGATGTTCCTCACAGTGTCGATACCGGGCCGAGCTGCGCGGCGAGCTCCGCGACCTGTCACTCGCGCGCACCGCACGCGTACGCCGCCGTGCCGTCGGGTGAAAGCCTGGGAGTAGGGACGGGAAGCCACATCAGCACATATCCGAGCAAGTGATGTGGAACTCGATCCTCCGGGGTTGTCTGCGGCGGCAAAGGGGCCTGCCAAACAACTTCCCGGCTGTGAGCGTCGGTCGTGACATCGCTGCACGTCGAACCATCCGGAGCACACCTTGCCCACCAGCGTCCTGGCCGCGGTCGCCTTGTCCGTCCTTCTCGGATTCCTGGTGATCATCTTGCACTGGGTGGACAGCCACAGGCCGGACTCGACGGCGGCGGACCATACGAGGACCGACGCCGAGACCGCCGCCGGCACGAACATCAACCCCGGCTCAGGCGCCTGATCACAGAAAAACCGGGGGACGCCGCACGTGCGCATCGCCTTCCTGCTGCACAACGCCTACGCGATGGGCGGCACCGTACGGACGACCATGACACTCGCCGACACGCTCGCCGGGCGACACCGGGTGGAACTCGTGTCGGTCTTCCGGCACCGCGGGAAACCACAACTGGGGCGGTCGCCGGAGGTGCCGCTGCGGGCCCTGGTCGACCGGCGCAAGGGCTCCGCGGACGCGGCGGACCCGCTCGCCCGGCGGGCCGGAGAGGTCTTCCCGAAGGGGGACAGCCGCTCGTACCAGTACCACCAGCTCGCCGACCAGCGGGTCATCACCTGGCTGCGGGAGACGGACGCCGACGTCGTCGTGGGCACCAGGGCCGGACTCAACGCGCTCGTGGCCCGGTTCGGGCCACGACATGCCGTACTCGTCGGCCAGGAGCACCTCACCCACGAGAACCACCCGCACCGACTGCGGACCGAACTCCAGCGCTGGTACGGCGGTCTCGACGCGCTGGTCACCATGACGGAGGCGGACGCCCGCGACCACCGACGCGGCATGCGGCTGCCGCGCACCCGGGTGCTGGCCATCCCCAACAGCGTTCCCGAACCCCCGGTGCCACCGGCCGACGCGGCGGCCAAGGTCGTCGTCGCGGCGGGACGGCTGGCCCGCGTCAAGCGGTACGAGATGCTGGTCGACGCGTTCGCCCTGGCCGGTGCGGCCTGCCCCGACTGGTCCCTGCGCATCTACGGGGACGGCCCGGAGCGCGCCCGGATAGCCGACCGGATCACCCACCACGGACTCGGTGACCGGGTCTTCCTGATGGGTTCGGCCACCCCCATCGAGGCCGAGTGGGTCAAGGGTTCCATCGCCGCGGTGACCTCCGCGCACGAGTCGTTCGGAATGACGATCGTGGAGGCCATGCGCTGCGGCCTGCCCGTGGTGAGCACCGACTGCCCCCACGGGCCCGGCGAGATCATCCGCCATGGTGTGGACGGCTTTCTGGTCCCGCGCGACAGCACCCGGGGCGTGGCCGACGCGCTGGTGGCACTGATGCGGGACGACGGACGGCGTGCGGAGATGGGCAAGGCCGCCCGGGCCGACGCGGCGAAACGATTCACCCCGGATGACATCGCCGACCGCTACGAGCGCCTGTTCAGCACACTGGTGGAGGAGCGGGCCGGTCGGTCCGCTCCTCCACCGCCCGGCCCGGCCGACTGGCGCGACCGTGCTGCCCCGCTCACCGCCACGGCAGGCATCCTCGCCCGCGGAGCGGTGCCGCGGGCGGCGCACGTTGGGCTGGGTCGGATGAACGCGGATCGCACAGCGGCCTCGGCACAGCGGAAACTGTGGATCGTGGCCGCCGGGTTCTGCCTGCTGTCGGCCGTCCTCGTACCGCTCACACTGCCGCTCGGCTGGGACGAGATCGTGTATGCCAGCCGCTTCGGACCGTACGGTCCCGCGACCCCGTTCAGCGCCCCGCGCACCCGCGGGGTCCCCCTGCTGCTTGCTCCGATCGCCTCATGGAGCGACTCGACGGTGCTGCTCACGGTGTGGCTGCTCCTGCTGGCCGGCGGTGCGCTCTGGCTGGGATTCCGGCCCTGGCTGCGGATCCTGCACCGCCCGGCGGCGGTGTGGGTGGCGGCCGGGCTGTACGGCAGCCTGTGGATCACTGTGTTCTACGCCGGTTCCGCGATGCCGAACCACTACACCGCGATGGGTGCCACCGCCGCGGTGGGCTGTTTCCTCCCGCCGCGTCCCCGATACGCGGGTGTCGTGGCAGGCCTGGCTGTGGTGACCTTGATGCGGCCCAACGACGGTGTGGCCGTCGCCGTGCCGCTGGTCCTGGCCGCGGTGCTCATGCCCGCACTGCGCGGGCACGGCCGACTGAGGGGGCGTCTGTCGGCCGTGGCGGCCGGGCTCGTGGCGGGTGCGTTGCCCTGGATCGTCGAGGCCGAGGTGCGGTTCGGCGGGGTGCGGAACCGGCTCGCGGAGGCCGACGAGGTCCAGGGCGGCCTGCGGGCCGTCTTCTCCCTGCGCGCCCATCTCACCGCGCTGGACGGCCCGCTGCTGTGCCGTCCCTGTACGGGCGACGGCGTACTTCTGCCCGTGACGGAGTGGTGGGTGCTGCTTCCGCTGCTGGTCGGCCTGGGACTGTGGGCGGAGCGCCGGGCGCGCCGGCCCGCAGCACCGCTGTGGCTGTCGGTGGCGGTGGCCGCGTCGGCACCGTATCTCTTTCTCGTCCCCTACGCCGCGCCGCGGTTCCTGCTGCCGGCCTACGCCCTGCTGGCGCTCCCTGCCGCTGTCGGGATCCTCGCCGTCGTCCACCGGGCCCGCGGTCGCCGTTCGATGCTGACAGCCGCTGTGCTCGCGCTGGCACTCCTTGGGCACTGGGCTGTCCAGGCCGCTCTCGTCCACGCTCATGCGGTCATCCAGCAGCGGGCCCGCGGAGACTGGGACCGGATCGCCTCCGTGCTGCGCGAGCACGGGGTGCACCCGCCGTGTGTCCTCGCGGGGAACAGTTCGGCGATCCCCATCGCCCACACCATGGGGTGCGCTGTCACGGAGACGGATCCCTCGACGCACCCCAGTGCGGTGGTCCTTCGCGAGCGGAAGCCACCGCGCTGGGCGCGTGACTGGCGACGATTTCCGGTGCCGGACACCTACAACCCCGGATGGACCGTCGTCGTGCGTCCCTGACGGTCGGTTGTGTGCCCCAGGGCGAGCCAGACGGAAAAGCCACATCAACCCACATGCGGACACATGTTGTGGAACTCGCTCCTCCGGAGTTGTACGCGGCGGCACAACAGGCCTGCCAAACAGCCTCCCGGGTGTGAGCGTGGGCGAGATTGCTGCACGTCGAACAACCGAAGCACACCATGCAGCCCGGTGAGGGAGGGCTGCCCGCGTCTCACCTGAAGGACCGTGAGGCGGTGTGAGGCTTTCATGGGACGGCGA
>NZ_LIRK01000560.1 GCF_001419765.1 Streptomyces torulosus | reverse complement strand
GGGTGCTGCTCCGGGGCGGGGCGCCGGCCCTGGGCCCGGGGTGGTGTCGGGTGCCTGTGGGGCGGTGATGACCGTCACGCCCGTCGCGAAGCTGCCCAGGACGCGGCGGAACTCCGCCTGGTCGACCGGCACCCGCTCGCCCTCGCGGACACAGCGCAGCTCGGGGCGGGGCAGTGCTTCGACCGGGCGTGTGGGCGCGGTCGCCCGCGTCCGGTCGGACCGTAGATATCGGACGGCGGCCGCCGCCATTCCCGCATGTCCCATCACAGCCCCATTGAAACTGACGGGCCGTCAGAAGTGAAGGGTCGCAACGGCCGCCGTGCCGGTGCCGGTGTCGGGGGTGGTGCGGGTGTCGGGGGTGGTGCCGGTGTGCACATGGCCGCACGTCGCCCGCCGTGCCGGTGGTGGTGTGCGGGTCGCTTCGCGTCGCCCGCCGTGCCGGTCGCTCCGGCGGTGATCGGTTCGTCGCCTTCCCCGGCGCGGGCCGTCGTCGCCGGGAGGCGGGGCGCGGGCTGAACTCAGCGGCCCTCGAAGCGGGGTGCGCGGCGTTCGACGAAGCTTGCCACGCCCTCCTGGGCGTCCGCCGTCGTCATGTTGATCTCCTGGGCGGCGGCCTCGGCGGCGAAGGCGGTGGCGCGGTCGGTGTCGAGGGAGGCGTTGACCAGGTGCTTGGTCAGCGCCAGGGCGCGGGTGGGGCCGGCGGCGAGGCGCTCGGCCCACTCACGGGCCGTCTTCTCCAGGTCCGCGGCGGGGACGACCCGGTTGACCAGGCCGAGCCGTTCCGCGTCGGCGGCGGACAGGGCGTCGCCGAAGAACATCAGCTCCTTCGCGCGCTGCGGCCCGATCAGCCGGGGCAGGAGGTAGGCGCCGCCGCCGTCGGGGACGAGCCCGCGGCGGACGAACACCTCGATGAAACGGGCCTCTTCGGCCGCCAGGACCAGATCGCAGGCGAGGGCGAGATGCGCGCCGATGCCGGCCGCCGTGCCGTTCACCGCCGCCAGCACCGGCTTCTCGCAGTCGAGGACGGCCGCGACGAGCCGCTGGGCGCCGAGACGGATGGTGCGGGCCACGTCGCCGGCGACCCGTTCGGCGGGGCGGGCCGCCCCGCCGCGCAGGTCGGCGCCCGCGCAGAACCCGCGGCCCGTCGCGGTGATCACGACCGCCCGCACGGCGGGGTCCGCGGAGGCGTCCGAGAGCAGTTGGACGAGGCGGTCGCGCTGGTCGGGGGTGAGGGCGTTCATCGCCTCGGGGCGGTTGAGGGTGATCCACGAGACGGCGTTGTCAGTGGCGTGCAGTATCAATGAGTCACGGGATTTTTCCGGACGTTCAAGGGGGGAAGCGGGCATGTGGGTGCTCCATCTGTTACGGGGTGTGATGGCCTTGTCCGGTGTGCTGGGGTGGCGTTCAGCGGCACACCGCCAGCGCGTCCAGGGCCACGGCGCCCTGCCCCCTCGGCAGCACCATCAGCGGGTTGATGTCCAGCTCCGCGATCTCGTCCCCCAGCTCCAGCGCCATCCGCTGCACCCGGAGCACGACCTCCACGAGCGCGTCGACATCGGCCGGGGGCGCCCCGCGGACCCCGTCCAGCAGGGCCCGGCCGCGCAGTTCGTCGAGCATGGCGCGCGCCTGGTCCTCCCCGAAGGGCGGCACGCGTACGGCCGCGTCGCGGAGCACCTCGACGAGGACCCCGCCGAGCCCGACCGTCACCGTCGGCCCGAAGAGGTCGTCGTGCGTGACCCCCACGACCATCTCCACACCCCGCTCGACCATCTGGCAGACGAGCACCCCGTCGAGCGACACGTCCTCGTAGCGGGCGATGTCGGTGAGTTCCCGATAGGCGTCGCGGATCTGGCTCGCGGAGGTCAGCCCGATCTTCACCAGGCCGAGTTCCGTCTTGTGGGCGATCCGCGCCCCGGACGCCTTCATCACCACCGGGTAGCCGACGAGGCTCGCCGCGCGCACGGCCGCCGCCGCGCTCGTCACCAGCTGCTCGCGCGGCACCCGTATCCCGTAGGCGCGCAGCAGCTGCTTGGCCGCGTGCTCGCTCAGCTGCTGCCCCGGCCGCATCAGGGCCCGGGCCTTGCGGAAGGAGGGCGACGGGGAGCGCGGAGCCTCGTCGAAGGGGGAGCGGTAGGCGGTGGTGAAGCGGGCGTGGTCGAGGTGGGCGCGGACGGCGGTGATGCAGTTGGCGAAGGTGCGGAAGGTCGCCACCTTCGACGACCCGAGCAGCGTCTCGCGGTAGGCGTCCTCGGTGCCCACCGGCGACCCCCACACCACGCACACCAGCTTGTCGGTGCGTTCGGCGGCGTCCACCAGGTCCTGGGCGAGCTTGTCGCTCATCGGCGGGAAGGGGCCGGTGATGGGGCAGATCAGCACGCCGACCGCCGGGTCGTCGAGGATCGCGTCGAGGATGCGGGGACCGCGCCAGTCGCCCACCGGGTGCCCGCCGTTGTCGACCGGGTTGGCCACGTTCAGATAGTCGGGGATCCACTGGTGCAGTTCGGCCTGCTTGGCCTCCGACAGCGTCGGCAGGCGCAGCCCGGCCTCCGTCGCCAGGTCCGCGAAGTGCGCGCCCGTGCCGCCCGAGATCGAATAGACGACGACACCGTCGGCCACCGGACGTGACGGGGCCTCGGCGCGCGGCCGCCGGGCCCGCGCCAGCAGGGTCGCCGTGTCCTGGAGTTCGTCCAGACCGTCCACGCGGATCACGCCGTACTGCCGCATCGCCGCGTCGACCACCGCGTCCGCGCCGGTCAGCTTGCCGGTGTGGGTGGCGGCGGTGCGGGCGCCGGCCTCGGTGCGGCCGACCTTCACGGCCACGACGGGCACCCCGCGCCGTGCGGCCCGGTCGGCGGCGAGGAGGAAGGAGCGGCCGTCCTTGAGGCCCTCGATGTAGCAGGCGATGGCGCCCACCTCGGGGCGCTCGGCGAAGTAGGAGATGAAGTCGGCGGTCTCCAGATCGGCCTCGTTGCCGGTGGGGGCCCAGTGGGAGAGGCGGATGCCGAGTTCCTGGAGGGAGAAGACCGGGCGGCCCTGGTGGCCGGACTGGGTGATCAGCGCGATCGCGGGCCCGTCCAGGTCGTCACGGAAGCGTTCGAAGGCGTTGAGGTTGGTGTTCGGGCCGAGCAGCCGCAGACCTCCCGAGCGGGCGACGGCGGCGGCCAGCCGCTGCTGGGCGAGGGCGCCCTCCTCGCCGGTCTCCGCGAACCCGGAGGCGAACGCCACCGCGAACTTCACCTTGGCCTCGGCGAGTTCGTCGATCAGCGGGAGGGGGTCGGAGACGAGCAGCACGGCGAGGTCGACCTGTTCGGGCAGGTCGGCGACGGAAGGGGAGCAGGGGATGCCGAAGACGGACGGACGCGTGGGGTGCACCGGGTGCAGGCGGGCGCCGACCCGTTCGGCCCAGGCGAGCAACTGCCGGGTGATCCCGGTGTTGGGCCGGCCCTCCGCGTCCGAGGCGCCCACCACGGCCACGGACTCGGGGCGGAAGAACCGGTCCAGATCGGGGACGGCGGCGTACAGCGGGCGCCCGCTGACGTCCAGGTCGCCGGCCTCGGCAGGTCTGCCGTGCACGATCTGCTGGGGGGGCTCGCCGCAGGCGATGGCCCGGGCCCGGCGGGAGTCGGTGGTGAGGGTGCCGTGGGTTGATCCAAGCATCGGTCCGCCCGCTCCTGTGTGACAGCCAATTCACTGAGGTGACGCGGTCACGTACCACTCATCTAACTGACACAGCGTCAGATTTCAGATTACTGAACTGACGCTGTGTCAGGAATGGGCGTGCGGGCAAAGTTACGCGGCGGTACGGGGAGTTGTACCCGCCGGGGGCGGCCGTCAGACGTATACGGCGGCGGTCGGTCTTCGACGGCCGGTGGGTTTCGACTCTCTCCGGCGGCTCCTACGCTAACCGCACCGGCGCCCCGCGCTACGACTGCGAGCTGCCGTACTACGTCCTGGAGGACACCGCGCGGACGTACACGTTCAAGGTGCGGATCGACAACGCGACACCCGGCGTGACCGGAGCGGTGAGCGTCCACCCGGGGTCCGGACAGTTCGGAGTTCGACCCGGACACGTCGAACAACACGGGCGTACTGGAGCTGAACGGACCTAGCCGCCCGTTCAGCGCGCGGCGCGTACCTGCACGGTGACCGCGTCGCGCGTGGCGACGCCTCCGGTGTGGGCGACGGCCTTGGCGATCTTCTCGGCGTCGAGGGCGAGTTCGCGGAACATGCCGCTGATGGGGTTGGTGAAGCCGGTGAAGTACAGGCCGGGCGCGTTCCGCGGGGAGCGCGCTCCGTGCACGACCGGCTTGCCGCGCCCGTCGAGGACGTCGAGGTGGCCGAGCAGTCCCTCCAGGGCCCGGCGGTAACCGGTGGCGGCGATCACGGCGTCGGTTTCGACGTGCGAGCCGTCGGCGAGGACGACCTTGCCGTCCTCGAACTTCTCCACCGCGGCGACGATCTCCACCTTCCCCTTGCGGACGGCGTCGATGATGCCGACGTCCTGGACGGGGATGGAGCCCTCGTTGACCCGCGAGTACAGGCCGGACGTGGGGCGGGGCAGCCCGTGCGCGGACAGGTCGGGCACGCTGAGCCGGGCCATCGGCTTGGCGATCCGGTCCACCAGGGCGACCGGGAGCCGCCGCACGAGGACGGCGCTGTACTGGGCGGCCCAGCCGGCCGTGGAGCGGCGCACGATGTGCGGGGCCGTCCGCACCGCGAGCCGTACCCGCTTCGCCCCGCCCTCGACGAGGTCGACGGCGATCTCGGCGCCGGTGTTGCCGATGCCGACGACGAGGACGTCACGGCCGGCGTAGGGCTCGGGGTTGCGGTACGCGGAGGCGTGCGACAGGTCGCCGGTGAAGGTGTCGCGGCCGGGCCAGTCCGGGATGTTCGGCGTGTGGTTGTAGCCGGTGGCGACCACGACCGCGCCGGCGGTCAGCTCACGGCCGCCGGTGGCGCGCAGCAGCCAGGTGCCGTCGGGGTTCCGCTCCACGCGGGTGACCTCGACGCCGGTCACGATCTCCAGCGCGTGGACCTCGGCGTACTTCTCCAGGTAGCGCACCACGTTGTCCCGCGCCACCCACCGGCCGAAGCGGCGCGGCATCGGCAGGCCGGGCAGCGCCGACAGCCGCCGGGTGGTGTGCAGGCGCAGCCGGTCGTAGTGGCGCCGCCAGGACGCGCCCACCGCGTCCGACTTCTCCAGTACGACGGCCCGTATCCCCCGGGCACGCAGCGCGTGGGCGGCGGCCAGCCCGCCGGGACCGCCACCGATCACATAGACCGGGTGGTCGGAGACAGGGGTCGCGGAAGCTCTGGAGTCGGCCATGTGCCGAGCGTATTCACGTCCCTCATTGATGGGTCTCGGTCAAGACCGGAATTGGTTGCGGATTGATCACGGCTGAGGAGGTGTGCGTGAGGTCTGTGGCGTAGGTCTCCCGGAATATGGCGGGAGCGTGGTGTGGGTGGGGGTGGCGGGTAGCCCCGGCGCGCGCCGCGTCCCGGTGGTCCATACGATGTGCGCTTCCCTCGCCACGCCTTGCACTTCCCTCTCCACGTCTTGCACTTCCCTCTCCACGTCTTGCACTTCCCTCTCCACGTCTTGCACTTCCCCCTCCATGTCTTGCGCTTCCCTCTCCCATCCGCTGAACTGACGTACCGTCAGAAACCCCGCGCGGACACGTCGAAGGGCGGCAGCGATGGACTCGGTCTGGCTCTCCGGTGGTGAATGGCTGGCTGTGCTGCGGATCGGGCTCGGGCTGTGGTGGCTGGAGAGCTGGCGGCACAAGGACAAGAAGACCTGGTTCCAGGGCGCCGGGATCGCCTGGGCGGCCGGGGTGGCCGGGAAACACCGGTGGGAGGCGGTGCGCAGCGGCTTCGACGTGGTGGTGAAGCCCCGGCCCCGGACCATGGCGTATGTCGTCGCGTACGCCGAACTCGCCCTCGGCATCGGCCTGATCCTCGGCTTCCTCACCCCCGTGGCGCTGGTCGGGGGGCTGCTGCTCAACCTCCTCTACTTCGTGCTGATGATCCACGACTGGGCCGAGCAGGGGCAGAACTCGATGATGGCGCTGATCTCGGTCGTGGCGCTGTTCGGGATGTCGTGGCAGAGCTGGTCGCTCGACAGTGCGCTGGGGCTGCTCTGATGGGCTCCGGCAGGGCCGGCGGCCGGTTCGATCTGCCGGAGGCCGACGCCTTCAGCCGTACGTACTGGGACGCGGCCGCCGAGGGGCGGCTGCTCGTACGGCGGTGCGGGGCGTGCGGCCGGGCCCACCACTACCCCCGCGAGTTCTGCCCCCACTGCTGGAGCGAGGACGTGCGCTGGGAGCAGGCGAGCGGCCGGGCCACGCTGTACACGTGGTCCGTCGTCCACCGCAACGACCTGCCGCCCTTCGGGGAACGGGTCCCGTACGTCGCCGCCGTCGTCGACCTCGCCGAGGGGCCGCGGATGATGACCGAGGTCGTGGAGTGCGAGGCGGCGGACCTGCGGGTGGGGATGGAGGTGGAGGCGGTGTTCCGGGACGCCGGGGAGTTCCGGGTGCCGGTGTTCCGTGTGTGCGTGACCCCGTAGGGCCGGGGCGAACCGGCCTCGGTTTCAATGGCGGTGTGAGTCGTACTCCTGAGTCGTGTGCCGATGAATCGCCCGCCGAGTCCGTCGAGTCCGCCGGGTTCGTAGCGTCCGCTGGGTTCGTAGCGTCCGCTGGGGCCGCCGAGTCGTCCGGGGCCGCGTCCCGTGCCGAGGTGCACGGGCACGGGCTCGTGCTGTGCGCCTGGGACGCCGAGTCCGACGCCGACGTGGACGCCTGGTTCCGGGGGCGTTCCGACCCGGAGTTCCGGCGGTGGAACACGCCTCTGATGCTGGACGAGGGGCCCGAGGGGGCGCGTGAGTCGTTGCGGCGGCGTGCGGAGACCGACGCGGAGGGGAGCACCGCGACCTTCCGGGTCGTGGACGCGGAGAGCGGGGTCACGCTCGGGCAGGTCGGGTTCAGCGGGATCGACCGGCTCATGCGGCGGGCCATGATCGGCTACTGGGTGCTGCCCGAGGCCCGCGGCCGGCGGGTCGCCCGCCACTCGGTCGACCTCGCCACGCGCTGGGCCTTCGCCGAACTCGGCCTCCACCGCATCGAACTCGACCACGCCCTCGGCCACGACGCGTCCTGCCGGATCGCCGAGCGGTGCGGGTACCCGTACGAGGGGACCCTGCGCGGTGCTATGTGGGAGGCGGGACGGCACGACGCCTTCCGCGACGCCCACCTCCACGCCCACCTGGCCACCGACCCCGAGCCGAGCGGGGACGTGTAGCAGGGCCGAGCGGGGACGTCCTGCCAGGGCCCCCGCGGGGACGTCGGGCGCGGGCGGCGCGGGAACGTCCGGCCCCGGCCGAAGGGGGCGTGAAATCCGCGTGCGGGCGGCGGGGTTTCCTCGGTACGGTCGTGAGAATGCGTGCAGAGGGACGTGACCACGGAAACGTACAGACACCCGACCACGACGTGAAGACGCAGGCCCCCGACGACGGGTACGCCACCGTCGACGACCCCGACGGCTACTTCGGTGAGGCCGTCGCCGCCCACTACGACGAGACGTCCGCCGAGATGTTCGCCCCGGAGACGGTCGATCCGGCCGTGGCGTTGATCGCGGAACTCGCCGAACAGCCCGGACGGTCCGGACGGTCCGAACACCGGCCCCGCGCGCTGGAGTTCGGCGTCGGCACCGGGCGCATCGCCCTGCCGCTCGCCCGCGCGGGCGTCCCCGTGCACGGCATCGACATGTCGCGCGCCATGGTGGAGCGGATGCGGGCCAAGCCCGGCGGGGACGCGATCGGCGTGACCATCGGGGACTTCGCCACCGCCCGCGCGGACGGCGAGTTCACCGTCGCCTACCTCGTCTTCAACACGATCAACAACCTGCTCACGCAGGACGCCCAGGTCGACTGCTTCCGCAACGCCGCCGCGCACCTCGTGCCCGGCGGCTGCTTCGTCATCGAGGTCGGCGTGCCGGCGCTGCGCAGTCTGCCGCCGGGGCAGGACGCGGTGCCGTTCCACGTGGGCCCGGACCGGCTGGGGTTCGACACGTACGACGTGGCCACGCAGGGGATGCGGTCGCACCATGTGCGGATCGTCGACGGGCGGGCGACGCACCTCTCGATCCCGTTCCGGTACGTGTGGCCGGCCGAGCTGGACCTCATGGCCCGGCTCGCCGGGATGCGGCTGCGCGACCGCTGGGAGGACTGGGACCGGCGGCCGTTCACCAGTGACAGCACCCGGCACGTGTCGGTGTGGGAGAAGGACTGAACCGGTAGGGCCGAGGCACACGGGACGGGAGTGGGGCATGGCGGCAGGGAACATCGACGAGGTCGTGGACGGGCTCGCCGAGGTCGTGCGGGACGCCCGCCGCGCCGGCGACCGGATCGGCTACTTCGCGGCGCTGTACCGGCAGGTGACCGTCGAGGTCCGTACGGCAATACACCAGGGGCAGTTCGACGACGGCGCCCGTATGGATCAGTTCGACACGCACTTCGGGAACCGCTACTTCGAGGCGTACGACGCCTGGCGCGCCGACCGGAGCGGGCCGCGCTGCTGGCGTGAGGCGTTCGGGCTGCTGGACGACTCCGACACGGTGATCGTGCAGCATCTGCTGCTCGGCGTGAACGCGCACATCAACCTCGACCTGGCCGTTGCCGCCGCGCGGACCTGCCCCGGTGCGTCCATCCACGCGCTGCGGCGCGACTTCCTGCTGATCAACGACATCCTCGGGCGGGTCGTCCTGGAGGTGCAGGACTCGATCGACGCCCTGTCGCCGCTCCTGTCGCTGCTGGACCGGATCGGGGCCCGCAGCGACGAGCGGATCCTCGACTTCAGCATCCGCCGGTCCCGTGAGGAGGCCTGGCACAACGCCGTGCTGCTCGCCGGCCAGACCGAGGAGGAGCAGGCGGAGACCATCGAGCGGCTCGACGTCCGGGCCGCCGTACTGGCCCGCCTGATCGCCCGCCCCGGCGGCCTGGTCCGGCCGGCCCTGGAGCTGATCCGCGCCACCGAGAGCGACGACGTCCCAGCCGTCGTCGCCCACCTGGACAGGGCGATGGAACGGCCCACCGCCCGGCGAAGCACGGACGGCTGAGCCCGGCTCCCCAGGCTCCCCCCGGCCCCGCGGCCGCCCGGGCAGGGCACGGCCGCTGAGCCCGGCTTTCCCGCCCGGCAGGGCACGTACGGCTGAACCCGGCTCCCCCGGCCGCCCCGCGGCCGCCCGGGGCCTCTCACCAGGTGTCCGCGTTCCTCAGGGCCACAGAAGCTCCTTGGCCCAACCCCCCTCCGCCCTGCGGTAGACGAGCCGCACGTGGCGTCGGCGGGCGTCGCCCTGGAAGAACTCCACCTCGTCCGGCTCGACCGTGTACGCCGTCCAGGACGGTACGGGCGCGTCCGGCTCCCGTTCGGCCCGTGCCCACGCGTCGTCGGACGCCCGTTCCAGCTCCGCCAGGGAGGGCAGGACGGCGCTCTGCTGCCCCACGAGGGCCGCGGCCAGCGCGCCCGTCGAGCGGGCGTGCAGGTCGGCCTGGGCGAACGCTGCGGGGGCCACCGTGACCCGGCCGCGCACTCGCACCTGTCGCCCCCGCACGGGCCAGTAGAAGCCGAGGGCCGCGTACGGGCGGGCCGCGAGGTGCCGTCCCTTGCGGCTGCCGGAGTGCGTCGCGAAGTGCCAGCCGTGGTCGTCCACGCCGTGCAGCATCACCGTACGGACGTCCGGGTTGCCCTCCTCGTCGGCCGTGGCCAGCGACATCGTGTGCGGCTCGGGCTGCCCGGCCGCGACCGCGTCCGCGAACCAGGTGGTGAACAGGGGGACCGGTGCGGCGGGCGCCGCGGCCGGGTCGAAGCCGGGCAGCTCGGTGACCTCGGGGTCCCAGACCCGCAGGGTCCGCAGCAGCTGGACGAAGTCGGAGGGGGCGTCGGCGCCGGGAGTGCTCATGCGCCGATTCTGCCGGGCCGGGCCCTCACCCCCGCCCCAGGACCACCGTCCCCGAGGAGCAGAACCAGCCCCCCGTGCCGGAGACGACGGAGAGGCGGGGGAGATCGCCGGCGGGGGAGCGGAGCTGCCGCTCGCCGGCCTCGCCGCGCAGCTGGCGGACGGCCTCGACGAGGAGGAAGAGGCCGCGCATACCGGGGTGCTGGGCGGACAGGCCGCCGCCGTCGGTGTTGACGGGGAGGTCCCCGGTGAGGGTCAGCCGGTTCTTCTCCACGAAGGGGCCGCCCTCGCCCTTCGCGCAGAATCCCAGGTCCTCCAGCGTCACCAGCGTCATGTAGGTGAACGCGTCGTAGATCTCCGCGAAGTCGATCTCGGACGGGCGGATCCCGGCCCGTTCGAAGGCGAGACGGCCGCTGACCGCCGCCGGGGAGACGGTGAAGTCGGGCCACTCGGACATGGCGGTGTGGGAGACGTGCTCCCCGGTGCCGAGGACCCAGGCGGGGATGGCCGGACGGCAGTCCCGTACGTACTCCTCGGCCGCCAGGACGACCGCCGCGCCGCCGTCGGAGCGGACGCAGCAGTGGAGCTTGGTGAACGGGTCCGCGATCGGCGCGGAGGACAGCACGTCGTCGACGGTGATCGGCGTGCGGAACATCGCCTCCGGGTTCGCCGCCGCGTTCGCCCGGGCCTGCACGGCCACGGAGGCGAGCTGCTCCAGGGTCGTCCCGTACTGGTGCATATGGCGGCGGGCGGCCATGGCGTACTTGGCGATCAGGGTGTGCCCGTAGGGGACCTCGTACTGGAGGGGCCCGCGGGCGCCGAAGGAGAGGGTGCCGGTGCGGCGGCCCGCCCTGATGTCGGCGCGGGCCGTGGAGCCGTACACGAGCAGCACGACGTTCGCGTGCCCGGCGGCGATCGCGTCCGCCGCGTGCGCCGCCATGACCTCCCAGGTGGCACCGCCGACCGACGTGGAGTCCACCCACGTCGGCCGCAGCCCGAGATACTCGCCGACCTCCACCGGCGCCAGCGTCCCGAGGCCCGCCGACGCCAGCCCGTCCACGACGGTGTGCTCCAGGCCCGCGTCCGCCAGGGCACGGCGGGCGGCCTGCGCGTGCAGCGCGTACGGCGTCGCGTCGTCCACCCGCCCGCAGTCGGCGAGCGCGACCCCCACGACGGCCACCTCGCGGCGGCCGGCCCTTCCCCTGCGGATCCCTGGTACGGCGGCAGCGGTCATGGATCTGACGGTACATCAGATTCCCGCGTGGGGGACCTGTGCTTCCGTCGCCTCCCGCTCTAACATGACGCACCGTCAGATCGAGCAGAGGGTGAGCAGAGGGGGACCCGCCCATGGACGCCCGCTTCACCGCCGAGCAGGAGGAGATCCGCCGCACGGTACGGGAGTTGCTGCTCAAGCGCAGCGGCCCGGAGGACGTCCGGGCGGCCGTGCGGACCGGCGAGGGATACGACACCGCGCTGTGGACGACGCTCGCCGAACAGCTCGGCCTGCCGGGGCTCGCGCTCCCCGAGGAGTACGGCGGCGTCGGCTGCTCGGTCACCGAACTGGCCCTCGCCTGCGAGGAACTGGGGCGGGGTCTCACCCCCTCGCCGCTGCCGGCCACCGCCCTCCTCGCGGCCCCCCTCGTCCTCGCCCTCGGCACCGACCGCCAGCGCGAGCGGCTCCTGCCCCGTCTCGCCACGGGCCGCCTCACCGCCGCGCTCGCCGTACCCGGCGCCGCCCTCGCCACCGCGCTCGCCCTGACCGGCGACAACCATGGCGCGTGGGCCGGCGGTGGCCGCGCCGGGGGAGTGCAGGCACGGCGGTCCGGCGACGGCTGGCGGCTGTACGGGGAGGTCACGCAGGTGCTCGACGGGCACAGCGCGGGCCTGCTCCTCGTGGCCGCCCACACCGGCGGATTCGCCCGGTCACGCACACTGCTCTACCTCGTCCGGGCGGAGGCGACCGGACTCGTACGGGTACGGCAGACCGCCCTCGACGAGACCCGGCCGGTGGGCCGTATCCAACTGCGCCACGCCCCCGCCGAGTTGCTGGGCGAGGACGACGAGGCGGACGTACCCGCCGCGCTCGCCGGGGTGGGCGACGCGGCCGCCGCCGTCCTCGCCGCCGAGGCCGTCGGAGCGGCCGGCCGGGCCCTGGAGCGGACCGTCGCCCATGTCGGGCAGCGGGAGCAGTTCGGGCGGCCGATCGGATCGTTCCAGGCGGTCAAGCACCGGCTGGCGGACGTGTACGTGGGTGTGCAGGCCGCCCGGTCGGCGGCGTACTACGCGGCGTGGAGCGCGGGCGTGCGCGGCGAGCGGGTCGGCGGGCAGGCCCTCGCCCAGGCACTGGAGGCGCTGCGGACCGCCGCCGCGGAGGGCGTCCAGTTCCACGGCGGCCTCGGTTTCACCTGGGAGCACGAGGCGCATCTGTACTTCAAGCGCGCCACGGCGGACGCACTGCTCCTCGGCCCCGTGCACCGGTTGCGGGGGCGGGCGGCGGAGCTGGCGGGCATTTTCGGCGGCGACGAGGAGGTGCGGGGCTGATGGCCTCGAAGAGCGCGAGTGGCCTGAAGGACGCAGGCGTGCGGTGGGTGCAGAAGGTGTCGTCCGCTCCGGCGTTCGCGCGGGTGGCGCCCCATGTCATCCCCGCGCTTGACCGGGCCGTGCACCGGGTGACACGGGGCAAGGTGCTCCTCAGCGCGCAACTGCTGCCGGGGATCGTCCTGACCGCGACCGGGGCGCGGAGCGGGGTGCCGCGCCGCACGCCGCTGGCCTGCATGCCCGAGGAGGGCGGCCGGAGCTGGCTGCTCATCGGCTCCAACTTCGGACGGACCGACCACCCCGCCTGGACCGCGAACCTCCTGGCCCACCCCGACGCCGTGATCAGCTGGAAGGGCGAGGACATCCCGGTCACCGCGCGGCTGCTCCAGGGCGAGGAACGGGCGGCGGCATGGAAGGAACTGCTGCGCTTCTGGCCGCCGTACGCGACCTACCAGGCCCGGGTGGAGCGGGAGATCCGGGTGTTCCGGATCAGCCGGCGGTGAGGTGCGAGGCAGCGGACGGCCCCGCGGTGAGGACGCGGCGGGCGGTGTCCCTCGGGTGAGGGCGCCGCCCGCGTGACAGGACCGCGTCCGGGGCCGCCCGGGGTGCTCCCGGCTACTTCGTGGGCTTCTTGCCGGTGATGCCCAGGTGCACCAACAGGGCCAGGTTCGGCTTCAGTTCGGCCTGCTTCACACCCCAGGACTGGAAGCCCTTCTGGTGCGAGGAGACCGAGGCGAGCATCGCCACGAGGGAACCGGCGAGGGCGCCCGGGCTCACGTCCTTGTCGACCCGGCCCTTGGCCTGGAGCTCCTTCACCGTCTCCGAGAGGGAGTTGGTGACCGAGTTCAGGATCTTCATGCGGATCTTGTAGAAGCGTTTGTCGCCCTCGGCGGCGCCCAGGTCCACGACCCGGAGGATCGCGTCGTTCTTGCGCCAGAACTCCAGGAAGCCGTCGACGAGTTCCTGGGCGGTCTGCCAGCCGGCCTTGCCCACCCAGGAGCGTCCTTCGAGGAGGGACGTCAACGTGGCGCCCTCGGCGGCCATTTGCTCCGCGATCTCCAAGACCGCGCCCTCGACGTCCGGGAAGTACTGGTAGAAGGTCGCGGGCGAAGTCCCCGCCTTCCGGGCGACATCGATGACTTTGACGTCCCGGTAGGGGGAGGAGCTGAGCATCTCGCTGAGGCAGTCGAGCAGCTTCTGCCGGGTCGCCTGCCCACGTCGGCCGGCCACGCGGCCGTCGACGGTACGCACTTGTCCTGTCATGCCGTCAGCTTACCGAGGGGTGATCGGAGCGCGATTCGGCCGACTGCAAATGGGGAGTACGGGCTTCACCAAGGGCTTCTCGGGACGCGACGGGCGGCGGGGTGGCGGGTTTCTTTCGCTGCGGAGGAGAAGCG
>NZ_LIRK01000056.1 GCF_001419765.1 Streptomyces torulosus | reverse complement strand
CGAGAAACCACGACGCACCCGTACCCGCCCAACGGGCCCCCGGCCCCCGAATTATTTGGCGCCCTCGTACTCCTCGAACCGCTCCGGATCCCGCGGCCCGAACAGCCCCGTCAACACGAGGTGCACCAGCAGCCCCGCCAACGGCCACGCCAGCAACGCCCCCTTCGCCGCCAGCTTCAGCGGCGCCGAGAACGTCACCCCCCGCCCCGCTTCCTTCGCCCGGGCCACCACATCCGTACCGGGCCCGAGCCACACCCCGAGCCGCCACGCCACGACCGCACCCAGCAGCCCACCCACGGCGAGCGCCGCGACCAGCGGCACGCCACCGCGCCGGCGCAGGAGGAACACGACGAGCGCGCTCACCGCGCCCATCCCCAGCGCGAGCAGCGTGAACGTTCCGTCGACGCCGACGGCCTGCTCTCCCTCGGTGTCCTTGAAGTAGACCGCCGACCCGTCGGAGACGAGCGGCACGTGCGGGGCGAGCCACCACCACAGCACTCCGAGCAGCACCCCGCCGACCAGCGTCATGACCACCGTGACGACGGCGGCCTCCAGCAGCTCTCTCCCCAGCCCGGGCCCGGACGGCTCCTCCGGCTCGTGCCACACGTGTCCCTCGCCGTGTCCGCCGGTGGGCGGCTGGGCCCAGGGGTCGGTCGGCGGCTGGTGGTGCGGCTGCGGCGGAGGCGAAGAAAACGGTGCGGTCACTCTGACATCGTGCCAGGCGCGGCTGTGCGGCGCGTCACCGGACGGCGGCCCTGCGGTACGCCCAGGTGGCGACGGCGAGCGAGACGACACCGACGCCCGCGCACACGGCCAGGTCGCCGAGGACGAACGCCCAGTCGGGGTGCGGCCCGAAGGTCCGCGCGAAGGCCTCGACGCCGTAGGTGGAGGGCAGCAGGTCGCGGGCGAACTGGATCACGGCGGGCATCCGGTCGGCCGGGAGCACGCCCAGCAGCAGCGCCGCCGACATGCCGAGCTGGCCGAGGACGGTGGCGAGTTCGGGGCGCGGGGCGAGCAGCCCCAGCGCGGCGCCGAGCCCGGCGAGGGCGGCCCCGGCGAGCGGGATCACCGCGGCGAGCACCCACAGGTGGGCCAGCGGCAGCCCGAACAGCACGCACCCGAACACCGCGGTGACCACGGTGCCCGGCACGGTGAACGACGCGTACGCGCCGGCGGCGCCGAGGACGACGGCGGCCGGCGGCACCGGCAGGGTCGCGTAGTGGTCGAGGCCGCCGCTGGAGCGCAGCTGCCCGAAGTACTGCGCCAGCAGGTTCAGCGCCACGAACGCGACGACGAGTACGGACGAACCGGCGACGACGGCCCGCGCCTCGGCCCCGCCGTCCACCACCCCGCGCATCAGGACCATGATCCCGATCGACTGGAAGGTCGCGACGAACAGCAGCGGGATCCGCGCGACCCGCGCCCGGGAGAGCTGCGCCCGGTACACGGCGGCGAGGGAGGGCCACAGCCGGGCGCGGGGCCCCAGCTCGGCGGCCTCCCGCTCCGCACGCTCCTCGACTGCCAGGGCACTGCCCGGCAGGGCCTCGGCGGGTACGACACTCACGTCGAGCTGCTCCTTCGCGCTTCGGCTGTCGCCCATTCTCGTACGGCTGCGGCAGCCCTGGCGTTCACGCCGGTACCGGCCGCCGTCCGGCCCATGCCCGCGCCCCTCACGCCTTGACCAGGCCCTGTGCGTGGCCCGCGCTGCCGCCGAGCGCCAGGTAGACGTCCTCCAGGCTCGGTGTGGCGAGCGTGAAGTCGTCGAGCGCGACGAAGGCGGCGCCGCCGGTGACGGTGGCCACCACCGCGCGCGCCTCCTCGGGGGCGAGCCGCAGTGTCCAGCGGCGCCCGGACTCCACGGCCCGGGGCAGCAGGGCGGCGACCTCGGGCACGTCCAGCGGGGCCCGCTCGCGCCACACCAGTTCGACGCGGACCTCGCCGGCGACCTTCTCCTTCAGCCCGGCCGGGCTGTCGCAGGCGATGACCCGCCCCTGGTCGAGGACGGCGACCCGGTCGAGGACGGTCTCGGCCTCGATGACGTTGTGGGTGACCAGCAGGACGGTGGTGCCGGACTCGGCGCGCCGCCGGTCGACGGCCGCCCACACGGACCGTCGGGCGACGGGGTCCATGCCGCTGGTCGGTTCGTCCAGCACGAGCAGGGGCCGCTCGCCGACCAGCGCGGTGGCGAAGCAGGCGAGCCGGCGCTGCCCTCCGGACAGTTTCTTCAGGGGCCGTGCGGCGAGGCCGCTCAGCCCGAGTTCGTCGAGGACGGCGTCCCGCTCGGCGCGGGCCCGCCGTACGTCGAGGCCGCGCAGCCGCCCGGTGGTCTCGGCGGCCAGCGCCACGGTCAGCTCGTCGAGCGCGGTCGACTCCTGGCCCAGGTAGGCGAGGATGCGCGCGGCCCGCTCCGGGTGGCGCACGATGTCGTGCCCGAGGATCTCGACGGTGCCGTCGTCGGGCCGCATGAGCCCGGTCAGCTGCCGTACGAGGGTGGTCTTTCCGGCGCCGTTGGGCCCGAGCAGTCCGAAGATCTCGCCGCGCCGGACCTCCAGTCCGACCGCGTCGTTGGCCCGTACCTCGGGGTTTCCCGGCGTCCCGCGCCGCCCCCGGGTCGCCGGATACGTCTTGGTGAGGCCCCGCACGGCACACACGACATCCCCGTCATGCCGAACCGCCTGTGCCGAACGCGTACTCACGAGGGACGAGCCTACGGGGTCCCGGGGACCGAATCGCCTCCGGGGCACCCCTCCCGGGGCGCGGGGAACCGCGCGACACGCCGCGGTGAGCCCGTCGCCGTCGGCGAACCCGCAGGCCCGGGCGGTGCCGCGGGCTCACTCCCCGGCCGGTGCGTGCTCCGCGGCCGTCCGCACATCGATCTCGCGCCAGAACCCGGCCCGGATGGCGTACCGGTCGTGCTCGTCGATCTGGTCGTCCTTGTGCGCGAGCAGCCCGAACCGCGCCGCGTACCGCAACAGCTCCCCGTCCACGCGGTGCGGCACCCGCGGGTACATCGCCGACAGTTTCTGCACATGGGACTGGTCGGTCAGCCGTGAGATCCACCGCCGGGCGAACACCTGTCCCACCTCGAAGGGGTCGCCGCCGACCGTGGTGATGTCCTCCTCGCGGTCGGCCCACCGCTGCTCCGCCGTGGTCAGCTGCGCCAGGGTCGGCATCACCGCCGCCTCCGGCGGCTCCGCCGTGACACCGGGCCGGTCCACCCACCCCTTGTCGGAGGACCAGCGCAGTGTGGCGGTCGCCGGGTGCTGCGCGGGGTGCGCGCCGGGTCCCCGCATGGCGGCGAGGTCCTTCGGCGTCGGTACGCCCTTGGCGGCGGGCACCCGCTCGGCGGCCCCGTTGCGTCCCGCGGGGGCCTGCTCGGGCTCGGGGGCCGTCCGCTCCGCCGCGGCGAGGGCGGACTCGGGCAGCGGCGCCGACAGGATCGCGGCGATCTCCGGGCGGGGCACGGGAGACGGCGCGCAGACCCCGCCGAGGTCCTTCGCCCGTACGGCCTTGGTGATCCACGCCCGGTCGAGGACGCGCCGCTCGTCGGCCTCGGCGACCAGGTCCTCGGACTGGTTGTAGTCCCCGTCGGCGGCCTGCACCGCCCACAGGTGCACGGCGACGCCGTGCTCCTTGGCCGCCATCATGCCCGGCAGGAGATCCCCGTCGCCGGTGACGAGGACCACGTCGGAGCAGGCCCGGTTGCGGGCCAGCTCGGTCAGCTCGGCATGCATGGCGGCGTCCACGCCCTTCTGCGCCCAGCGCCCGTCGCTGCGGGTCAGCGCGCCGAGCCGGACGGTCACCCGGGGCATCACGCGCAGCCTGCGGTGCTCGGGCTGCGGTACGCGGTCGGGGGCGCCGTCGAACCAGTAGATGCGCAGCAGGGGGCGTTCGGTGTCGGCCTCGGCGCGTTCGCGCAGGCCCTGGATGAGGGCCGTGTGGTCGACGGTGATGCGGGAGCGGGAGGGTTCCCCGGCGAGGAGGCTGGCGGCCGCGCCGAGCAGATACCCGGCGTCCACCAGGACGATGCAGCGGTCCACGCGATCCACCCTCTTTCCGGGAGGTGTGCTTAGGGCTTCCTTCGAGTCTGCCCGACCTCGCGGAGGTTAACGGCCGGAACTGGATCATCGGCGTGGCGTATTCGCCGGTCGCGCCGCGCATCGCACCGCAGGTGGCGACAACGGTCGTCACGGACGGTGATTCCCCGACATGCGCGGCGTGTCGGGCTATGTGAATCTGGTCGCGGCCCTGGCCCCTAGATCACCCACAGGAGGCAGATCACCATGGCCAAGAACAAGAAGCAGGACCGTAAGCAGCCCCAGTCCGAGCGTGGTCAGCAGGAGGTACAGCCGTCCTCCATGGAGTCGGGCGCCGACCAGCGTGTCGCCTCGGTGACCCCCGGCGACATGGCCCGCAAGGGCCGGCAGAAGCGCTTCGGCCACAACTGACATCCGTGTGACGGGCTGATCGCAGCCCCAAAGCACCGAGGGGCGCATCCGGAATTCCGGATGCGCCCCTCGCGCGATCACGCCCCTCGGTCCGCCGGACGGACTCAGCCGGCCAGGCAGGACGGGCCGAGCAGTACCTTCAGGTCGCCGAAGAGGGCCGGATCCGGCTTCACCCGGTGCCGGTCGAGGCGGAGCACCGTGGTCTTGGTGGGCCCCTGGAGCCGGATGCGCACCTCGCTCTCGCCCTTGTGGTGGGTGAGGATCTCGCCGAGCCGGCTGACCATGGGCGGGGTCACCCGGGTGGCGGGGATGGTGAGGATCACCGGCGCGTTGGTGCCCGCGTTGGACAGGTCGGGGACCTGGAGCTCCATCGCGACGAGCCGGGGGATGTCCTCGCGCTTGTCGAGGCGGCCCTTGACGAAGACGACGGCGTCCTCGACGAGTTGGGTCGAGACGAGCTGATAGGTCGCCGGGAAGAACATGCATTCGATGGAGCCGGCGAGGTCCTCGACGGTGGCGATGGCCCAGGCGTTGCCCTGCTTGGTCATCTTGCGCTGGAGGCCGGAGATGATGCCGCCGATGGTGACGACCGCGCCGTCCGCGTGCTCGCCGCCGGTGAGCTGGGCGATACCCGCGTCGGCCTTGTCGGACAGCACGTGCTCCAGGCCGAACAGCGGGTGGTCGGAGACATAGAGGCCCAGCATCTCCCGCTCCTGGGCGAGGAGGTAGGCCTTGTCCCACTCGTCGTCGGTGAACTGGACGTCGAGTCCGAAGCCGGGCTCGCTGCTCTGCTCCTCGCCCATGCCGCCGAAGAGGTCGAACTGCCCCTCGGCCTCCTTGCGCTTGACCGCCACCACGTTGTCGATCATGGGTTCGAACTGGGCGGTGAGGCCCTTGCGGGTGTGGCCGAGGGTGTCGAAGGCGCCGGCCTTGATCAGCGATTCCGTGGTGCGCTTGTTGCAGGCGGCGGCCTCGACCTTGTCCAGGTAGTCGGGGAAGGAGGCGTACTTCCCCTTGGCCTTGCGGGACCGGATGATCGCGTCGACCACGTTGGTGCCGACGTTGCGCACGGCCTCCAGGCCGAACAGGATCACGTCGTCGCCCTGGGCGGCGAAGTTGTGCACCGACTCGTTGACGTTCGGCGGGAGCACCTTGATGCCCATGCGCCGGCACTCGTTCAGATAGATCGCGGACTTGTCCTTGTCGTCCTTGACCGAGGTGAGGAGCGCGGCCATGTACTCGGCCGGGTGGTTCGCCTTGAGGTAGGCGGTCCAGTAGGAGACCAGTCCGTACGCGGCGGAGTGCGCCTTGTTGAAGGCGTAGCCGGCGAAGGGGACCAGCACGTCCCACAGGGCCTGGATGGCCTCGTCGCTGTAGCCGTTCTTCTGGGCGCCGGCCTGGAAGATGGTGAAGTTCTTCGCCAGCTCGTCGGGCTTCTTCTTGCCCATGACGCGGCGGAGGATGTCGGCCTCGCCGAGCGAGTAGCCGGCGATGATCTGGGCGGCCTTCTGCACCTGCTCCTGGTAGACGATGAGGCCGTAGGTGACGTCCAGGACCTCCTTGAGCGGCGCCTCCAGCTCGGGGTGGATCGGCGTGATCTCCTGCTGCCCGTTCTTGCGCAGCGCGTAGTTCGTGTGGGAGTTCATGCCCATCGGGCCCGGGCGGTACAGGGCCGACACGGCGGAGATGTCTTCGAAGTTGTCGGGCTTCATCAGGCGCAGCAGGGAGCGCATGGGGCCGCCGTCGAACTGGAAGACGCCGAGGGTGTCACCGCGCTGGAGCAGTTCGAAGGTCGTGGGGTCGTCCAGCGGCAGCGACAGCAGGTCGATGTCGATGCCCTTGTTGGACTTCACCATCTTGACGGCGTCGTCCATGATCGTCAGGTTGCGCAGGCCGAGGAAGTCCATCTTCAGCAGGCCGAGCGACTCGCAGCTCGGGTAGTCCCACTGGGTGATGGTCACGCCGTCGGTGTGCCTGACCCAGACGGGGACGTGCTCGGTGATGGTCTCGCTGGACATGATCACGCCGGCGGCGTGCACACCCATCTGCCGGACCAGGCCCTCCACACCGCGGGCGGTGTCGATGACCTTCTTCACATCGGGTTCGTTCTCGTACATCGACCGGACCTCACCCGCCTCCGAGTAGCGGGGGTGGGCGGGGTCGGTGATGCCGGAGAGCGGGATGCCCTTGCCGAGGACGTCGGCGGGCATGGCCTTGGTGATGCGGTCGCCCATCGCGTACGGGTAGCCCAGCACGCGCGCGGAGTCCTTGATGGCGTTCTTCGCCTTGATGGTGCCGTACGTGCCGATCATGGCGACCTTGTCGGCGCCGTACTTCTCGGTCACGTACCGGATCACCTCGACGCGCCTGCGCTCGTCGAAGTCGATGTCGACATCGGGCATCGAGATGCGCTCGGGGTTGAGGAACCGCTCGAAGATCAGGCCGTGCGGGATGGGGTCGAGGTCGGTGATGCCGAGGGCGTACGCGACGATCGAACCGGCCGCGGAGCCTCGGCCGGGGCCGACCGCGATGCCCTGCTTCTTGGCCCACATGATGAAGTCGGCGACCACGAGGAAGTAGCCCGGGAAGCCCATCGAGATGATGGTGTCCATCTCGTACTCGACCTGCTGCATGCGGTCGTCCGGGATGCCGTCCGGGAACCGGCGGTGCATGCCGCGCAGGGTCTCCTCGCGGAACCAGCTGACCTCCGTGTACCCCTCGGGGATGTCGAACTTCGGCATGAGGTTCTTGGCCTCGAACATGCCGGTGGTGTCGACCATCTCGGCGACCAGGAGGGTGTTGGCGCAGCCCTCCTGCCAGGCGTCCGAGGAGTCGATGGCGTACATCTCGTCCGTGGACTTCAGGTAGTAGCCGGTGCCGTCGAACTTGAAGCGGTCCGGGTCGGAGAGGTTCTTGCCGGTCTGGATGCACAGCAGGGCGTCGTGCGCGGTCGCCTCGTGGGCGTAGGTGTAGTGCGAGTCGTTGGTGACCAGCGGGGGGATGCCGAGCTTCTTGCCGATCTCCAGCAGGCCGTCGCGGACCCGGTGCTCGATCTCGATGCCGTGGTCCATCAGCTCCAGGAAGTACTTGTCCTTGCCGAAGATGTCCTGGTACTCGGCGGCCGCCTTCAGGGCCTCGTCGTACTGGCCGAGGCGCAGCCGGGTCTGCAGCTCACCGGAGGGGCAGCCGGTGGAGGCGACGATCCCGTCGGACCACTTGGCGATGGTCTCCTTGTCCATACGGGGCCACTTCTGCAGCCAGCCCTCGGCGTAGGCGTCCGAGGAGAGGCGGAAGATGTTGTGCAGACCCGTCGCGTTCACCGCCCACATCGTCTTGTGGGTGTAACCACCGGAACCGGAGACGTCGTCGCGCTTCTGGTGCGGCTGGCCCCACTGGATCTTCCGCTTGTTCCGCCGGGACTCGGGGGCGACATAGGCCTCGATGCCGATGATCGGGGTGATCCCGGCCTTCTTCGCGGTGTGGAAGAAGTCGTACGCGCCGTGGAGGTTGCCGTGGTCGGACATCGCGATGTGGGTCATGCCCATCTCGTTGCACGCGTTGAACATGTCCTTGAGCCGCGCGGCACCGTCCAGCAGCGAGTACTGGGTGTGGACGTGCAGGTGCGTGAACGGCGGCTTTGACACGGCTTCGGCCTCCAGGGAGAACTGCGGACGACAGGGCGACGACGGGTCCCCGACGGGCTGCGGACAGTCTGGGGGACAGCGTCGAAGTCTATGCCTCGGCACTGACACCGTGAGGGCTCTCCCCCGTACCTTTCGTGAAGGAGTCGCGGGCACTCCCGCGCACCCCCGGACGTTGCCCAGGGGACGGACCAGCCGTCCCATTCGTCATGTACCAGGAGGCACCCAGCGATGTCGGTTCCGCAGCTCAACGACGAGCGACGCGGCGAGGAGATCCTCGCCGTCTTCGACACCGCCTTCGGCCGGCTCCTGGCCGCCGACCCGGCCGCGTTCCGCGTGAAGTTCCGGAAGATGGCGGCCTCGGCCTTCGCGTTCTACCGGGGTACGGCGTGCCTCTTCTACCACGACCTGAGCGAGGCGACCTCCGGGTGGGGCGGCGGGGACGGGGACTCCGGTCCCTACCTGGACGAGCGCACCTCGCGCGTGTGGATCCACGGCGACCTGCACGCGGAGAACTTCGGCACGTACATGGACTCCACGGGCCGTCTGATCTTCAATGTGAACGACTTCGACGAGGCCTATGTCGGCCCCTTCACCTGGGACCTGAAGCGCTTCGCCGCCTCGGTGGCGCTCATCGGGTACGCGAAGGCTCTCGGCGACGAGCAGATCACGGAACTGGTGAACGTGTACGCGGCCGCCTACCGCGAGCGGATCCACGCGGTCGCGGCGGGCGCCAAGCGGGACGAGGTGCCGCCGTTCACCCTGGACACCGCGCAGGGCCCGCTGCTCGGGGCGCTGCGCGACGCGCGTTCGCTGACGCGTTTCGGGCTGCTCGACTCGATGACCGAGATCCGTGACTTCGAGCGCCGTTTCGCGCCCGGCGGCGGCTCCATCGAGCTGGACGCGGCCACGCGCTACAAGGTGCTGGCCGCCTTCGACGGCTACCTGGAGACGCTCCCGGAGTCCTCCCTGACCCGCCCCGACTCGTACCGGGTGAAGGACGTCGTGGGCCGCCGAGGCATCGGCATCGGCTCGGCGGGGCTGCCGTCGTACAACATCCTGCTGGAGGGCGCCACCGACGCCCTGGAGAACGATGTGGTGATCTACATCAAGCAGGCCCAGACCCCGGCCGTCTCCCGCCACATCACCGACGAGCGCATCCAGGACTACTTCCAGCACGAGGGCCACCGCACGGTGATCTCCCAGCGCGCCCTCCAGGCGCACGCCGACCCGTGGCTCGGCTGGACCGAACTGGACGGCGCGGGCCAGCTGGTCGCCGAGGTGTCGCCGTACGCGGTGGACCTGGACTGGGGCGACATCGACGACCCGGAGGAGATCGCGGCGGTCGTCGCCGACCTCGGCCGGGCCACGGCGACGATGCACGCGGCGGCGGACGACCTCTCCGGCCAGTCCCTGGTGCCGTTCTCCACGGAGCGGGCCATCGACGCGGCGATCGCCGCCGACGAGGCGGGCTTCGCGCCCCTGCTGGTGGACTTCGCCCACCGCTACGGCGCACGCGCGCGTACGGACCACCAGATCTTCGTGGACCTGTTCCGCAACGGCCGGATCCCGGGTCTGTGATCGGCCGGATCCCGCGCCTGTAAAGGAGTACACAGGCGTCCTTTAGGGCTCCCTTACGGGGGTCCGTGGGACACTCTCCAGCGGTATGGACATATCCGGGACGCATCTCAGAGCCGTGCGCGCGGCGCTGTTCACGGCACTCGTCGTGACTCTCAGCACCGCGTCGCACGTCCTGCTGTCCCGGGCCCCGCTGCCGCTGGTCGGCGTGGCCGCGATCACCGCCGCCGTCTATGTCGTCGCGTACGCGCTGGCGGGCCGCCGTGAGCGTGGCTTCGGACGGATCGCCGCCGTGCTGATCCCGCTGGAGCTGGCGGCGGACACGGTGTTCACGACGGGCCAGCACGCCTGTTACGGCGAGGCGGGCGGCCCGGTCACGGGTCCGCTGCGCCAGGTCGGTCTGGACGTGCTGTGCGGTGGCGCCGTCGGCGCCCCGCTGGCGCGCGTCACCGGTGACTCCGACCAGGTGGCCGCGCTGCTGTCGGGCGCGGGACCGGCCGCCGCCTGGCTGCTGCTCGCCGCGCACATCGGTGTGGGTCTGCTGGCCGCCGCCTGGCTGCGCCGCGGCGAGCGGGCGCTGGCCCAACTCCTCGGCGCCGCCGTCGCCGCGGGTTTCCGGCCCCTGCTCCTCGCGGTCGCCGCGCTCACGCCGCGGTGCGCCCCGGCGAAGCAGCGGCCGACGCGCACCGCGCACCGCGGGTCCACCGCCCGCACCCTTCTCCTCGCCCACTCCCTGGGGCGGCGCGGACCGCCGTGCTCGGTCACCTTCGCGTGACCCCTCCGGGCGTTCGGTGAGCCACGGGCTCCCGAGCGCCGCCGAGCACGAGCAGTCCATCCACGTATCCCGCACACCCATGTGTGCGCGTTTTCCAGGGAGTTCACCCACATGAGCAAGCGGAACAGCCAGACGGCGAAGTCGGCGGCGCGCGAGCGGCTGCGCCTGGAGCGCGAGCGTCAGGCCAAGCGCGCGAAGGTCAGGCGGCAGGCGATCGTGGCGGCCTCGGTGGTCGCGGTCCTCGCGGCGGCCGGCGGTATCGGGTACGCCGTCGTGCAGACCGGCAAGCCCACCACGTGGGAGGCCGCCGCCGACGCCACGGTGGTCAAGCCCGCCAACACCTCGGGCGAGAACGGCGCCACCGTCGTGATCGGCGACTCCAAGACCGACAACGTGGTCCACCTGTACGAGGACCCGCGCTGCCCCGCCTGCGCCCAGTTCGAGCAGTCGGTCGGTGAGACGGTCGACAAGGGCATGGAGGACGGCGACTACAAGCTGTCCTTCACCCTCGGCACCTTCCTCGACGACAGGCTCAGCGGCGAGGGCTCGAAGAACGCGCTGAGCGCGCTGGGCGCCGCCCTGGACGTCAGCCCCGAGGCGTTCCTCGACTACAAGGCCGCGCTGTACTCCGCGAAGTACCACCCGGAGGAGACGACCGACAAGTTCGCCGACGACAGCTACCTGATCAAGGTGGCGAACACGGTGGACGCGCTGAAGAACAACAAGAAGTTCCAGGACGCCGTGGAGAAGGGCACCTACGACGCCTGGGCGATGAGGATGAGCAAGTCCTTCGACGACGCCGAGGGCGTCCAGTCGACCCCCACCATCAAGATCAACGACAAGACGGTCGGCAACCCGTCCTCGGTCGCCGACTGGGAGAAGTCCCTCAAGGACGCGGGCGTCACCAAGTAACGCCGGCGCCCGCGCCGTTCGCCGTGGGGCGGGCGGGTGTTCCCGGAGGCCGCCAGGAACACCCGCCCGCACGGCCCGCCCGCGGCACGGGGCCGGCGGAGGCCGGCCGCGCTACGGGGCGATGTACGGCTTGACGCGCTTGCGGTAGTCCTCGGGGCGCACCTCGTTGTAGTACTTGTCCGCGTCCTCGCCCTTCGAGGTGAGGATGTAGTACGGGCACTCGTCGGACTCGGCCTTGCCGGTGTACGCGTACTGCTCCTTGCCGGTGCGTGCCTCGACCACCCGCAGCCGGTACGTGGTGTTGTACGTCTTGATCTTCAGCGGCTTGCCGTCGGCCTCCATGTCGCACACCTTGCCGGTCGCGGTGGCCTTGGTGCGCTCGACGCAGACGACCAGTTCGGCCTTCTCCGGCTTGTCCATGTAGTCCAGGAACCAGCCCTTGGGGAAGTCGCCGTCGGAGGGCACGCTGCTCGTCCAGCCGTCGTCGTCGCCGTCGCTCCGCATGAGCTGCGCCGGGTGCACGGACTTCTTCGCGCGGTCGTAGGCCGGCAGCCCCTTGAAGCCGAGCCCGTCGGAGCAGACCCGTTCCAGGTCCTGGGTGGTCACCGGCACCTCGGGCGTGTCCGCCGCGGCCCCGCCCGACGACGACCCGCCGCCGGTGCCCGCGCCCGTGGACCCGGTGGACGACGAACACCCGCACAGGGCCACGCCCAGCACCCCGGCGACGGCCCACATCCGGGCACCCTGCATGACGACCTCCCAGCACGACGGATGAAGCGGCAGGCAGGGCATGTCCCCCCAGGCCATGCCCTGTCCCCCTGCCCTGCCGGTAGAAAGCGTGCCCCGGCGCCGGGCCCCCGGCCATCGGGGAAGATCCCCCATATAGTTGTGCGGCCCCTGTGAACACGGGTACTAACCTGTACGCCTCGAAGGCGTATTCGACGCGGCGCAGGGAGCCTTGAGGTGTCGTCGTTCTCATCACTGTCGGCGCCCGCGCTGGTCGGCAGGGAGGCGGAGCGGGACCTTCTGAGCGCCGCCGTACGGGCGGCCCGCGAGGGGCGGGGCGCGTCGGTGTTCGTGCTCGGCGAGCCCGGCATCGGGAAGTCCCGGCTCGTCGAGGAGGCCGCGTCCGCCGCGGCGCACGCCGGAGCACGCGTACTGCGCGGGCGGGCGGCGTCCGCCGGGCGCGCCGTGCCGCTGCGCCCGCTCGCGGAGGCCGTGTTCTCCGCACTGCGCGGGGAGGGCGCGCCCTCGGACGGTGACCTCGGCCTCTACGAACCCCTGCTGTCCCGGCTGTGCGGACTCGCGCCGGAGGACGGGGCGCCCCTGGTCGGGTACGCCGAGGCGGTGTTGAGGCTCCTGGCGGTACTGGGCCGTGACGGTGGCTGTGTGCTGGTGCTGGAGGACCTGCACGACGCGGACGCCGACACCCTCGCCATCGTCGACTATCTGGCCGACAACCTCACCGGCCAACGGGCCGTCCTGCTGGCCACGTTGCGCGGCGAGCCCGGCCCCGCCCTCGACCTGGTCGAGGCCGCTGCGTCCCGCCGCACCGCCCGCTCGCTGCGGCTCACCCGTCTCGGGCCCGCCGGCACCGCCGAGCTGGCCGCCCGCTGTCTCGGCCACGGCGACGCCGACGAGGTGCCCGCGGCCGTGCTGGAGCGGCTGCACGCCGTCTCCGAGGGCGTCCCGTTCGTGGTGGAGGAACTCCTGCGGGCCATGGTCGACGGCGGCAGCCTCGTCCGGGACGGCGCCTCCGGCTGGAAGGTCACCGGTTCCCTCGACGCCGGGGTCCCCGCGACCGTCGCCGCCGCCGTCCTGCAACGCGTGGACCGGCTGGCGGCGCCCGGTGTGGCCCTCCTGGAGGCGGCGGCGGTCCTCGGCAGACGGTTCCCGGTGGACATCGCGGCCCGTGTCGCCGGCCTCGACCGCGCCACCGCCCTCACCCACCTCCGCCACGCGGCCCACGCCGACCTGGTCTCCGGCGGCTCCCCGGCGGGCGAGCCCGGCTGGCACGCCTTCCGCCACGCCCTGACCGCCGACGCCATCGCCCACCGCCTCCTCCCGACCGAACGAGCCGCCCTCTGCCTCGCCGCCGCCGACGCGATCGAGTGGGTGCGGGGTGCGGCGGGACGGCTGCCGGGGGCTTCGGAGCGCACGGAGGACGAGGGCCCGCGGTACGAGGACACGCGGTACGAGGACCCGCGGTACGAGGGCACAGAGCACGAGGGCGCACGGCACGAGGGCCCGGAGGACGAGGACACCCGACACGCCGGAACACGACACGAGAGCGCACGACACGCCGGGACGCGGCACGAGGACGCACGGCACGCCCGGACGCGGCACGAAGACGCACGCCACACCGGGGCGCGGCACGAAGGCGTCCCGCACGAGCCCCACGGGCTCATCGGTGGGGAGGCCGGGGACGATCTCGACCGGCTGGCCGCCGAGTTGTGTGTCGCCGGTGGCCGGCGGGCACGGGCGGCCGTCCTGCTCACCCGGGCCGGGCGGCAGGCCGTCGCGCGCGGCGCGCTGCTGACCGCGGTGGAACTCCTGGACCGGGGCCTGGAGCTGACCTCGGGTGGCCCGGACACCCCGCCGGAGGCCGTGGCCGGGCTGTTGGAGGAACTGCTCCGCACCCTGGTCCTCACCGGTGACGTCCGGCGCGTACCGGAGCTCGGGGACCGGCTGGACGACGTACTGACCGCGTCGGGCGCGCCGAACACCCGGCGGGTGGCGGGCTTCGTGACCCGGGCCAGGGCCGCGGCCACGGCACAGCAGTGGGAGGAGGGCCTGGCCACCGTACGGCGGGCGAGGGAACTGCTCGGCGACGACCCGGACCCTGGTTCGCGCGCATCCCTGGACGCGGTCGCCGCCCACCTGGTCCTCAACTCGCGGCGCCCGGACCGGCTGGAGTCCGCCCGGGCTCTCGCCGAGGGTGCCGTCGCCACCGCCGAGGCGGTCGGGCTGCCGGAGGTGAGCTGCAAGGCGCTGAACATGCTCGGTTACTGTCTGCGGCCCCAGAGCCTCGCCGAGGCGGAGGAGACGTTCGCCCGTCTGGTGGCGACGGCCGAGGCCCACGCCCTGCCGGTGTGGCGCATCCGCGGTCTGCTGGAACTCGGTGTGCTCGACCGGCTCCGGTTCACCGGCACGGACCGTCTGACGGCCGCGCGGCGGGCGGCCGAGGAGACCGGCGCGACCCTCATGACGGCCTGGGCCGACATGCATCTGACGCTCGCCCATGTGCTGCGCGACGAACAGGACCGGGCGGTGGAGTCCGCCCGGCGGCTGCGGGAGACGGCCCGGCGGCTGCGGCTGCGCGAGGTGGAGCTGATCGGGGTGGGCGTGGACGGCGTCGTCGCCGCCGCGCTCGGTGAACGCGAGCGTCTCCAGAGCGCCCTGGACGCCCTGCGGAACGCGCTGGCCGGCCGGAGCGCGGGGGCGGTCTGGGGCTACGACACCTCCGTGTGGGGCTGGGCCCAGGGCATCTGCTCCCTGATGCGGGAGGAACACGACCGGGCGCTGGCCGAGTTCACGGAGGCGGACCACGTCATGCGGGCGCTGCCCAGCACCCGCGGGGTCGGCGGCTTCCTGGGGCCGTATCTGCTGCTGCGCACGCTGAAGGGCACGGTCGGCTGGGCGGAACTGGAGGGTCCCGGCACGGACCGGCTCGCCCAGGTCCACTGGGACCGGCCCTTCGTCGGCTGGTCCCGCGCCGTGCTGCTGGGCCGTGAGGGCCGGGCCGCCGAGGCCGCGAAGTCCGCGGAGGAGGCCCTGGTCGGGACCGAGTCCATTCCCCTCGCCGCCCACCTGTGTCTGCGTCTGGGCGCCGGGGCGGCCCTCGCCGACGGCTGGGGCCGGCCGGTCGAATGGCTGCGCTCCGCCGAGCAGTTCTTCCACGACCGGGGTACCACCCGCGTCTCGGCGGCGTGCCGCGCGCTGCTGCGTGACGCGGGCTCCGCCGTGCCCCGGCGCCGCCAGGGCCACGACACCATCCCGGCGGAACTGCGGCGGACGGGGGTGACCGCCCGGGAGTACGAGGTGCTCCGGCTGCTCGGCCGCCGCTTCGGCAATCAGGAGATCGCCGAGCATCTCTTCCTCTCCCCGCGCACCGTCGAGAAGCACCTGGCGAGCCTGCGCAACCGCACCGGTTGCGCCGACCGAGCCGCGCTGATCGCCCTGGCCCGCAGGTACGCCGACGGACGGTGACCGGGCAGACCTTCGACCAACAGGGCACCGCGATCTGAACATTGGGCGGATTTCACGTCATACGCCTTACCCAAACGGCTACTGATCAGTAATCTCATCCGCCGTGACCAGTCGCAGATCTCACTCCAACTCCGGTGTCCCCACTGACCCCAGAGGCATGTCGCCCGCTCAGCCGGGTCTCTCCTCCTCCGCCCCGCGCCGCCGTACGGTCGTCAAGGCGGCCGCCGCGGGCGCGGTCCTCGCGGCCCCGCTGACCGCCGCGTTCCCCGCGAGCGCCGCCGACTCCCCCGCGTTCCTGCACGGTGTCGCCTCCGGCGATCCGCTGCCCGACGGTGTCCTGTTGTGGACCCGCGTGACACCCACCCCGGAGGCCATACCCGGCTCCGGCCTCGGCCCGGACGTCGAGGTCGGCTGGATCGTCGCCCGGGACAAGGCGTTCACGACGGTCGTGGCCAAGGGCTCGGTCACCGCGACCGCCGACTCCGACCACACCGTGAAGGCGGACGTCCGCGGTCTCGCCCCGGCCACCGACTACTGGTTCCGCTTCTCGGCCGGCGGCACGGACTCGCCCGCCGCCCGCACCCGTACGGCACCCGCCGCCGACGCCGCCCCGGCGGGGCTGCGCTTCGGCGTGGTCTCCTGCGCCAACTGGGAGGGCGGCCACTTCGCGGCCTACCGCCATCTGGCCGCCCGCGGCGACCTGGACGCCTGGATCCACCTGGGCGACTACATCTACGAGTACGGCACCGGGCAGTACGCCACCCGCGGCAAGGTCGTCCGACCGCACGCGCCGACCCACGAGATCGTCTCCCTCGCCGACTACCGGGTCCGGCACGCCCGTTACAAGACGGACCCGGACCTCCAGGCCCTGCACGCGGTCGCGCCGGTCATCGCCATCTGGGACGACCACGAGATCGCCAACGACGCCTGGTCGGGCGGCGCCGAGAACCACACCGAGGGCACGGAGGGCTCCTGGGCGGCCCGTCAGTCGGCGGCCAAGCGGGCGTACTTCGAGTGGATGCCGGTGCGTCCGGCGATCGCCGGCACCACCTACCGGCGGCTGCGCTTCGGCAAGCTCGCCGACCTCTCGCTGCTCGACCTGCGCTCCTACCGCTCCCAGCAGGTGGGCGTCGGCAACGGCGAGGTCGACGACCCGAACCGTACGCTGACAGGCCGGGCCCAACTCGACTGGCTGAAGACGGGGCTGAAGTCCTCCGACACGACCTGGCGGCTGGTCGGCAACTCGGTGATGATCGCCCCGTTCGCGCTCGGCAACCTCACCGCCGATCTGCTGGGACCGCTGACGGAGCTGCTCGGTCTGCCGAAGGAGGGTCTCGCCCTCAACCCCGACCAGTGGGACGGCTACACCGACGACCGCCGTGAACTCCTCGCCCACCTGCGGGAGAACGCCATCCGCAACACGGTCTTCCTCACCGGCGACATCCATATGGCCTGGGCCAACGACGTGCCGGTCAACGCCGGTACGTACCCGCTGTCGGCGTCCGCGGCCACGGAGTTCGTCGTCACCTCGGTGACCTCGGACAACCTCGACGACCTCGTGAAGGTCCCCGAGGGCACCGTCTCCGCGGTGGCCTCCCCCCTGATCCGCGCCGCCAACCGGCATGTCCACTGGGTCGACACCGACCGGCACGGCTACGGCGTCCTCGACATCACCGCCGCGCGGGCGCAGATGGACTTCTACGTCCTGTCCGACCGGACGAAGCCCGACGCGAGGTCGTCGTGGGCGCGCTCGTACCGGACGCGGAGCGGGACGCAGAAGGTGGAGCGGACGTACGACCCGGTGTAGCCGGTGTAGTCCGCCCCCACCCTGGGGCCCGGAGGCGCGCTCCGGCCGTCAGAGGGTTTCGAGGAAGCCGAGCGCCACACGCCAGGTGGCCTCGGCGGCCTCCTCGTCGTAGTCGGGCAGGTCGGAGTCGGTGTACAGGTGCCCTGCGCCGGCGTAGCGGTAGACCTCCACGTCGGCGCCGGCCTTGCGCATCTGCAGGTACCAGGCGCTCAGCCAGTCGTCCGTCTCGAACGCGTCCGGCTCGGCGACGTGGAGTTGCACGGGCAGGCTGTCGACGGACGCGGTGGCCGCGATGTCCGACGTGCCGTGCAGGAGCAGCAGCCCGCGGGCCTTCGCGTCGCCCAGGGCCAGGGTCTGCGCGGCGGCCGCGCCGAGGGAGAACCCGGCGTAGACGAGCCCTCGCTCCGAGTAGGGCGCGGCGGCCAGGACGGCCCGCTTGAGCAGCTCCTCCTTGCCCAGCTCCTCGTTGAAGGCCATGCCCTCCTCGACCGTGTCGAAGGTCCGTCCGTCGAAGAGGTCGGGGGTCCACACCTCGTGCCCGGCGGCCCGCAACCGGTCCGCCGCCCGGTGAACCGCAGGTCGCAGGCCGTAGGTCGAGTGGAACAGCATGATGTTCATGGGGCCATGGTGCCAGCCGGGTACGACAGCGGCTCGCGGCCCCGTACCCCGAGCGCGGCCGAAGTCACATGTTCATGACCCGCGAGGGCGGTTACGTTCGAAGGCATGGAGAACCTACTCCGCCCACTGATCGTCATCGGTGGTTCGGTCGTCCTGACGCTCGTCATCGGCTGGACCACCGACCTCCTGCTGCGCAAGGCGGACCAGCGGCACCACGAGACACCTCTGTGGGGCCTGCTGCGCCGCGGCCGCATCCCCTACCAGCTGGTCCTGTGCGCGGCCTTCCTCAGAGCGACGTACGACGAGGCGCAACTGCTGGAGCAGCACCGGACCACGATCGGCCGTGCCCTGACGCTGGTGCTGATCGGCGCCACGGCCTGGCTGGTGATCCGTATCGCGGCGGCGGTGGTGGAGACCTCGTACAGCAGGTACGCCCGCGTTCACCGTGACCCGGCCCGGGTGCGCCGGGTGCGGACCCAGGTGACGCTCATCATGCGGGTGGTCTCCGCGATCGTCGGTGTGGTCGCCGCCGCGGCCATGCTGCTGGCCTCGGCGGGCCTGCTGGGCATCGTCGCCGGTATCGCCGCGCAGTCCACGCTGAGCAACCTGTTCGCGGGGCTTCAGATCGCCTTCGGCGACATGGTCCGCCTCGGGGACGTGGTCGTCGTGGAGGGCGAGTGGGGGACGGTCGACGAGATCACCCTCACCTTCCTGACCGTGCGGACCTGGGACGAGCGCCGGATCACGATGCCCGTGTCGTACTTCACCTCGAAGCCCTTCGAGAACTGGTCGCGCGGCGGCGCCCAGATGACCGGCACGGTCTTCCTGCACGTCGACCACGCCGCTCCGCTGCCCGCGATGCGGGAGAAGCTCCGCGACATCCTGCGGGAGTGCCCGGCGTGGGACGGCCGCCACTACGACCTGACCGTCACCGACTCGACGCCGTCGACGATGGAGGTCCGCGCCCTGGTCACCGCCAAGGACCCGGACGACCTGTGGACGGTCCGCGTCACGGTCCGCGAACAGCTGGTCCGCTGGCTGACGGAGACCCATCCGTACGCCCTCCCGAGGGTCAACACGGCCGACGCGGTCCTGCCGCCGACCCACCC
>NZ_LIRK01000559.1 GCF_001419765.1 Streptomyces torulosus | reverse complement strand
TCCCCGTCCCCCCGCAGGGATCGCGCTGCCGGCACGTCCACGTCCAGCCGTCCCACCAGGCGGTTGGCCACCTCGACCACGGCCCGCGGTACCCGGAAGCCCGTCGTCAGGGGCACGACGGTCGCGTCCGGTTTGCCGAGGTGGGTGAGGAGGCGGGGCCAGTCGCGGGCCGCCCAGGGGGTGGTTCCCTGGGCCAGGTCGCCCAGGACCGTCACCGAGCCGAACACGGCCCGGCGCCCGATCGCGCGGCACTCCATCGGCGAGAGGTCCTGCGCCTCGTCGATGACGATGTGCCCGTACCCCTCGGGGTGTTCGAGGAGCCCCGCCACCTCGTCGAGGAGGACGAGATCGGCGGCCGACCAGCGCGCCGACCGCCAGGAGCGCGGCGGCTTCGGCCACAGCACGGCCTTCTGCTCCTCCGTGTCGAGCAGCCCCTCCGCCGCGGCGGCGAGCGCATCCGGGTCGGTCAGCAGTCGCGCCACGACCTCCTCCGGGCGGACCCGCGGCCAGACGGAGTCGAGGAACGCGCCCACCGGCCGCGACCGGGACATCCGCCAGGCCCAGGCGTTCGACTGCGGCCCGGCCCGCCGCTCCGCCTGCTCCCGCAGCAGCACCACGATCCGCGCCCGGACCCGCTCCCGCCCGGTGTCGTACGGCGGTTCCGGCTCCTCCTGCCGTACGTCCGCCACGATCCGTTCGAGCCGGTCGCCGGTCACCCGCCAGCGGTATGTGCCGTCGGGCACGACCAGCGCGTCGGGCCGCCCGGTGGCGATGCGGGCGTACAGGGCCCGGTGGAGCACCCGCGCCATCCGGACGTCGTGCTTGAGGGCGGCGGCCCGCTCGTCGTCCTCGGCGGTGACCGGCTGCCGGGCGATCTCGTCCTCGACGGTCGACTGGCGCACGCCCACCTCGCCGAGCGCCGGGAGGACCTCCGCGATGTACGACAGGAAGGTCCGGTTGGGGCCGAGGATCAGCATGCCGCCGCGGCGGATGCGCTGGGGGTGGGTGTAGAGGAGGTACGCGGCCCGGTGCAGGCCGACCGCCGTCTTGCCGGTGCCGGGGGCNNCGGCGCGTACCAGGTCGTCCTGTTCCGGCTGGATGGTGGCGGCGATGTCCCGCATGGGCCCGGTCCTCGGCCGTTCGATCTCGGCGGCGAGGAAACGGCTGGGCGCGGGGCCCTCACCGCCCACGCCCTCACCGCCCCCGCCCCCGGCGCCGCATGTCTCGCCGCCCAGGGGTTCGTCCTCGAACCCGGTCAGGTCGGCCGAGTCGCCCCGGCTGCCGGGGGCC
>NZ_LIRK01000558.1 GCF_001419765.1 Streptomyces torulosus | reverse complement strand
GGCGAGACCGAAGACGACGCCGATCATGAAGATCGGCATGGTGCTCATGATCGGTCCGGGCTGGTCGATGCCGAAGACGTCCTTGAGCCAGCCCCACTGGAAGACGGCCACGACGGCACCGAGCGCCGCGGTCACCGACAGCAGGAACCCGAGGGCCGCCTTCAGCGGGACCAGGACCGAGCGGAAGACGAGGACGAGCAGGACGAAGGCGAGTCCGACGACGAGGCCCAGATACGGGACCATCGCGTCGTCGAGGGTCTCGGAGAAGTCGATGAACAGGGCGGTCTGGCCGGTGACCAGGACGGTCGCGCCGATCTCCTTCTCGAATCCGCCGGCGGCGGCGCGCAGGGAGTGGACCAGCTTCTCGGTCTTCGCGTCGGTCGGGCCGGTCGTCGGGATGACGTTGACCATCGCCGTGTCGCCCGCCTTGTTGACGGTGGCGGGGCTGACGGAGGCGACACCGGGCCGGTCGGCGAGGTCCTTGCCGACGCGGTCGGCGGCGGCCTTGGCGTCCTTGGCCTCGACGGTCAGGAGCAGCGGGCCGTTGAAGCCGGCGCCGAAGGAGTCCGACAGGATGTCGTACGCCTTGCGCTGGGTGGTGTCCTCGGCCATCGTGCCCTCGCCGGGCAGCCCCAGTTCCAGGCTCGCCGCCGGGACGGCGAGGGTGCCGAGGCCGATGACGCCGAGGAGCAGGACGGCGACCGGGTGGCGCAGCACCCAGCCGGCCCAGCGGGAGCCGAGGTTGGGTTTGGCCTTGGCGGCGCGCTTGGCGGCCTTGCGCTGCTGGCGGGCGCTGAGCGGCTTGCCGGAGATCTTCTTGCGCTCACGGCGGGGCAGCGTCTTGAAGGGGGCGTAGCCGAGGAGCGCCGGGACGAACGTGATGGCGATGAGCACGGCGACGGCGACCGTGCCGGCCGCGGCGAGGCCCATCTTGGTGAGCATCGGGATGTTGACGACGGCGAGGCCGGCGAGGGCGACGATGACGGTCAGGCCCGCGAAGACGACGGCGGATCCCGCGGTGCCGATGGCGCGTCCGGCGGCCTCCTCGCGGTCCCGGCCCTCCAGCATCTCGGAGCGGTAGCGGGAGATGATGAACAGGGCGTAGTCGATGCCGACGGCCAGGCCGATCATCAGGGCCAGGGTGGAGGTCGTGCTGGACAGGCCGAGGGTGGAGCCGAGCGCCGTGATGCCGCAGATGCCGACGCCGACACCGATGACGGCGGTCAGCAGGGACATGCCGGCGGCGACCATCGAGCCGAAGGTCAGCAGCAGGACGACGGCGGAGACCAGGATGCCGAGGGACTCGGCGTTGTTCTTGGCGGCTTCCACGGCGACCGCGTCACCGCCCGCCTCGACGGTCAGTCCGCTCTTGCGGGCGTCGGCCGTGGCCTCGGTGAGGGCGTCCTTCGCCTTGTCGGTCAGCTCGGTGGCGGCGACCTCGTAGAGGACGGTCGCGTAGGCGGTGGTGCCGTCCTTGCTGACGGCTCCCGCCTGGTAGGGGTCGGCGACGCCCTTGACCAGGGGCGCCTTGGCGAGGTCGGCGAGGAGCTGCTCGACCTTGGCCTTCTGGGCGGGGTCGGAGACCTTGCCCTCGGGGGCGCGGACGACCACGCGGGCGGTGGCGCCGTCCGCGCTCGCGTCCGGGAAGCGCTCCTTGAGCAGGTCGAAGGCCTTCTGCGACTCGGTGCCCGGCATCGAGAAGGTGTCGGCGGGCGGCGCCGGCGCGGCGGAGGCGGCATAGCCCACGCCGACCAGGATCAGCAGCCACAACAGTGTTGTCCGGCCTCGCCGTCGGAAGGCGAGTCGGCCCAGTTTGTAGAGGAACGTAGCCACGGCGAAGGGGACTCCCGTCGGGTTCGCTGGGTGGGGGGTCGGAAACTCCGGAGACCCCGAGGAACCCGAGGGGCTCCGAGGCTCCGAGAACTCGGAAGACTCCGAAAACTCGACCACCTTAACAAACCGCGTGAGCGGTTTGGTCATTTCAGGGAAGTGCGCGGATCGGACACTTGAACATCCGCATGGCTTCGGGCAGTTGGGTTTGGCCGCAGATGACCAGGCCAGAGCACCCGGGCGAGGTCCATGGCGGGAGCGGAGGGCGAACGACCACTTTTCGCCAATCTGGAAAACCGCGTGAGCGGTTTGTTAGCGTCCCGGCCAACGTCAGCACCGCCCTACCGAACGAGAGGCCCTTCGCCGTGACCACTTCCCTGGACAGACCTCGGCCGGCACCGCCGGTCAACGCCGTGCCCGGCGCCAAGGAGTCCCCCGTACGGGCCGAGCGGACCTTCGAGCCCGCGGTGGACGGCCTGCGCGCGATCGCGACGCTGATGGTGCTCGTCGCGCACCTCGCCCAGTGGACCGGGGCGCTCATCGACAAGACCGGCAAGCCGGGGCCCTTCGCCCCGGTGATGACGGGCTTCCTGGTGGCGATCCCGATCTTCCTGATCATCAGCGGCTATCTGCTCTACCGCCCCTGGGCCGACGCCGCGCTCGGCGGCCGCAAGGCGCCGAACACGCTGCACTACTACTGGCACCGCGTCCTGCGCATCTTCCCGGCGTACTGGCTGTTCATGGTCACCGCGCTGGTGGTGTTCAACCGGGAGCAGCTCGACGACGTGTGGCGCACGGTGCGGCTGCTGACCGTGCAGCACGTGCAGAACTGGGCGGACCTGCGCACCGATCCGGGCATGACCAACTGGGCGCAGACCTGGAGCCTCGCCACCGAGGTGCACTACTACATCGCGCTGCCCGTGGCGGCGTTCGTGCTGCACCGGGCGCTGAAGGCGACCAAGAGCCTGAAGCTGGCGGGGGCGCTGCTCACCGCGGTGATCGTCGCCGACTTCACCTGGCTCGTCGCCACCAGCCCGTCGAGCCCGCTGGGCCCGCCGTCGCTGTGGTGGCTGCGCGGCTACCTCGGGTTCCTGGCGGCGGGGATGCTGCTCGCGCTGGTCGCCGCGAAGGCCCGTACCGGGCAGCGGCTGGCGTTCGTGGAGTTCGTCCGGAACAACCCGTGGGCCTTCTGGGGTGCGGCGGCCGTGGCGTTCGCCGTGTCCAACACGGACTGGGCGGGCAGCATCGCGTCGATCGTGCTCACGAAGGAGGAGGCCGCCCTCAAGTACGTCTGCCACATGGTGGTCGCGGTGGGGCTCGCGGCGCCGTTGCTGCTGGCGCAGGGCAGCGGGCCGGAGCGGTTGCTCTCCCGGCCGACGCTCGTGTGGCTCGGGCGGAACTCCTGCGGGATGTTCCTGTGGCACCTGATCATCATGCAGGTCACCGTCTGGTACCTGCTCGACAGTGACTTCGGGCAGCTGGGGACGGGTGCGTTCTTCGCTCTGCTGCCGTTCGTGCTGGCACTGTCGGTGCTGGCCGGCTGGCTGTCGTACACGTTCGTCGAGATGCCGCTGCTGAGGCGGTTCCGCATCCGGTCGCACCGGCCGATCGCGGAACCGGAGAAGCGAACGGCCCGCGTGTGAGCGTGCGCCACGACGTCGGGCGCCGGTCCCACAGGGGGACCGGCGCTCGCGTGTCACAACCCGGCGCCCCCGGGCGGTCACGCCGTCTTCGGGGCCGCCCGCATGCCGATGTACGCGCACTTCGTGCCGTCGTCGAGGGTGGAGAAGACCACCGGCATCCAGTCCTCGGCGAAGGAGGCGCCGCCGCCCGCGCCGGCGAAGACCGTGCCGGAGAGGGGGACGAGTTCCATCTCGAGGTCCGGGGAGTAGCCGGCCATGCCGTCGACGAAGGCGTAGACCAGGTGCGGCCTGCCGTCCCGCTCGGAGACGGTGATGAGGACGCCCTCGCGCTTGTAGGTGCCGGCCCAGGGCGTGATGTCGACGGCGGGCGGCTGCTCGGCGGGGGCGAACGGCGCCGGCATGGTCACACCGGCGAGGTCGGCGAGGAGTTCGCGCAGGAGGTCGGCGTACAGCAGGCGGGAGCCGCCGCCGTTGGTGAGGAGGGCGACGGCGACACCGGCGCCCGGCACCACGCGGAGGTAGGCGTACTGGCCGATGGAGGCGCCGTCGTGGCCGAAGCCGGGCACGCCGTCCCAGTCGTAGAGGGTCCAGCCGAGGCCCCAGCCGTCGGCGCTGACCGTCCACTTGTCGGGCACGTCGGTCTCGCGCTGCTGCATCGCGGCGACCGAGTCGGGGCCGAGGACGCGGGTGCCGTCGGCCGCCCCGCCGCCGTCGAGGTGCAGCTTGGCGAAGCGGACGAGGTCACCGGCGGTGGCGCAGACGCGGGCGGCGGGGCCGGCGGCGCGCGGCATCAGGTCCCAGGCCGGGGCGAGCGCCTGCTCACCGTCCGGCCCGGCGAGATGTCCCATCGCCGCGCGGAACGGCAGGACCTCCTCGGGGAGCGTCATGGTGTGGGTGAGGCCGAGCGGGGTGAGCAGCCGGTCCTTGAGCGCCTGGTCCCAGGTCGTGCCGGTCAGCACCTCCACGATGCGGCCGAGCACCACGTACCCGATGCCGCTGTACGACACGGCCGTGCCCGGCGGGCAGTCCATCGCCACGCCCTTGGCGGCCTCGACGTACTTGGCGAGGCTGTCGTCGCCGCGCCCGGTGTCGAGGTGGAAGTCGCAGGTCAGGCCGCTGGTGTGGGACAGCAGCATCCGGGTGGTGATGACCTTGGTGGCCTCGGGGTCGATGGTGGCGAACTCCGGGAGCACGGAGACGACGGGCGCGTCCAGGTCGAGGTCGCCGGACTCGACGAGCTGCATGATCAGGGCGGCCGTGTAGACCTTGGCGATCGAGCCGAGCTGGAAGACGGAGTCGGTGGTGGCCTCCACGCCGGTCTGCCGGTTGAGGACGCCGCTGGCCAGCTCCTGCACCTCGTCGTCGACCACGAAGGCGAGGGTCGCGCCGGGCACGTCGTGCTCCTCGCGCAGTTCGTCGAGGCGGCGCTGCCAGTGGCCGAGATCGACACGGCGGCCGGTGGCCAGCTCGATCACGTCGGCGACGGGGGCCTCGGTGGTGGTCACGGGGGCCGCCGCGGGCTGTGGGTCGGGCTCAGGTGCCGGATGCGGCCTGCCGAAGGTGTCCTGCGTGGCGTCCCAGGAGCCGGAGGCGCCCTCCATCCGCCAGGTGCCGGTCAGCCCCCAGCTGTCGCTGGCCTCCCAGCTGCCGGTCGCCCTCCAGGTGCGGAGGTCGTTCCACTTCGAGCCCTGCTGCGCCTTCTTCGACATGGCATGTCCTTTGGAGGGTTGGGATACCGATGGCCTTGCCCCGACCACACGTTGTGCGGCGTGATGAACACTGTACGGAGTGCGCACACTGTGCGCAAGCCCGTACGGCGTTCATAACCAGCCAATGAAAAACCGCCCACGGCCGGGGGTGAACGCCGTGGACGGTTCGCGGAACGCGCGGGTCGGGGGCCGGTCAGCCGGTCTCGGCCCCCTTCCGGGAGCCCTGGTCCAGGCGGGACCTCAGGCCGTCCAGAACCCAGTCGAGGCCGTAGCCGAAGTTGTCCACGAGGACCTCGGACGAGCGGCCGCCTTCCTGCGCGGTGTAGCGCCGACGGAGGTGCGGATAGTCGCGGGTGGCCTGCTCGACCGCCGGCCACACCTTGCGCGTCCAGTCCTCCTGGCTCTGCCCGCTGCGGGCGAGCATCGTGAGCCAGGCGGCCTCGCTCGTGGTCATGCCGATCACATAGGCGAAGAGGATCCGCACCACGTGGTCGGCCTGCTCCAGGTCGAAGCCCGCCTCCTCCAGCATGGCGAGCATGCCCTCCGTGAGCCGCATCGAGTTCGGCCCCAGGGAGACACCCACCTCGCCCAGCATCGGGGCGATCCAGGGGTGGCGCAAGATCGTCGAACGAACACTGTGGGCACAGGCCGACGCCGCCGCCCGCCAGTCCTTCGCCGCGTCCGGACCGGGCACCTCCATCTCGCCGTAGACGTGGTCCACGACCAGCTCGATCAGCTCGTCCTTGCTCGCCACGTGCGAGTACATCGAGGTCGCTCCCGCGTTCAGCCGGGTGCCGAGGCGGCGCATGCTCAGCGCCGCGGCGCCCTCCTCGTCCAGCAGCCGCACGGCCTCGGCCACGATGACCTCCCGGCTCAGCGCGGGCTGCTCGCGCTTCTGGCGGCGCGGGCGGGTCCACACCGACTGGATCACCTGGTTCTCGGACATGCGGCCTCCTCGTCTTTCCCGGGCTTCAGGGTAACGGCATCTGGAAACACCGTACGGAGCTTGCGAACACTGTACGCCTCTCGTACGGTGTTCGACGAGCGCACGTCGTACGGAAAACGGTGGCCCGACGCCGCACGGAGAACGACGGCTCGAAGACGTCCGGTGCGGGCGGCGTGAAACCGACTGGATAACAAACCGCGTTGCTGGTTTTATTGAGGTCCGGAGCAGCCCCACACTCTGTTCGAAAGGTTTCGTCATGGAAGTCGACGTCACGGAGCGTCATCCACGCCGCTGGCTGATCCTGATCGTGTTGTGCCTCAGCACGCTGGTACTGGTCATCGACAACATGGTGCTGACGGTGGCGGTCCCGCCGATCGCCGAGGACCTCAAGGCGAGCGCCCAGGACATCCAGTGGATCCTGGAGTCCTACATGCTGGTCTTCGCCGGTCTGCTGCTGACCGCGGGGAGCCTGTCCGACCGGTACGGCCGCCGCAAGGTCATGATCATCGGCCTGACGGTGTTCGGGGCCGCCTCCGTGCTGGCCACCTGGGCCGGCAGTGCGGAGATGCTGATCTTCGCCCGGGTGCTGATGGGCATCGGCGGCGCTCTGCTGATGCCGAGCACCCTGTCCATCCTCATCACGGTCTTCGACGAGGACGAGCGGCCCAAGGCGATCGGCGCGTGGAGCGCGGTGGCCATGATCGGGCTGGTCGGCGGGCCCGTTTTCGGCGGTGTGCTCATCGCCCACTTCTGGTGGGGCGCCGTCTTCCTCATCAACATCCCGATCGCGGCGCTCGCCATCGTCTCGGCGCTGGTGCTGATGCCGGAGTCCAAGGGGCCCTGGCGCAAGCCGGACCCGGTCGGCACGGTGCTGTCCGTCGTCGGTATGACGGCGCTGGTCTGGGCGATCAACGAGTGGCCGAAGGACGGCATCACCCACCCCGCCACGCTGACGGCGGCCGTGGTGGCCGTGGTCGCGCTGGTCTCCTTCGGGATCTGGGAGACCCGGATCCCGGAGCCGATGATGCCCGTGGCGCTGTTCCGGAACCGGGTGTTCACCGGGTCGAGCTTCTCGCTGGTCCTGCTGACGTTCGCCAACGGCGGTCTGATGCTGGTGCTCACGCAGTACCTCCAGTTCGTGCTGGGCTACTCGCCCACGAAGACCGGCCTCGCGTTCATGCCCGCGGCCGTCGCCTCGCTCGTCTTCAACGGGGTCGGCGCCGCGCTCGCCAAGAAGATCGGCAACCGGGCGCTCGCCGTCTCCGGTCTGCTGGTCATCGCCGGCGGGTTCGCCACGCTGTCGACGCTGTCCCCCGGGGACGGCTTCGGGACGCTGTCGGTGGCGATGGTGCTGATGGGCGCGGGCGCGGGTCTCGCGATGCCGGCGGCGATCGCGGCGCTCATGGGCGCGGTTCCCCAGGAGCACGCGGGGGTGGGCTCCGCCCTCAACGACACCATCCAGCAGGCGGGTGCGGCGTTCGGTGTGGCGGTGCTGGGTGCGGTGCTGTCCAGCACGTACACCTCCGAGATGCCGGAGTCCGCACCGGCCGCCGCGCGGGAGACCATCGGCGAGGGGCTCGCCGTGGCCGCGCGGACGAACGACGCGGGGCTCGTCTCGACCGTCCACGAGGCGTTCACCGACGCGGTGTCCAGCAGCTTCACCGTGGGTGCCGCGGGGGTCGTGGGCGCGGCCGTGCTGGCCCTGTTCCTGATGAAGGGGGCGGGCAAGGGCGAGGCGGCGCCCGCGAGTGAGGAGAAGACGCCTGAGGTGGTGGGGGTGCACTGAGGCGACGGGACGGTGATGACGGCGGGGCCCCCCGGGCGGGCNNGCCCCACGGACGGACGTCCGTGGGGCCCCGCCGGTGTGTGGACGTGCGCCTAGGAGCGCTCCACCACCGTCGCCTCCAGGATGGCCGGGAGCTGGTGCAGGAAGCGGTCCGCGTCCTCCTCCGACAGGATCAGCGGTGGGGCCAGGCGGATCACGTCCGGGGTCGCCGCGTTCAGGAGGAAACCCGCCTGCTGGGCCTCCTGTTGGAAGCGCGCGGCCTTCGGCTCCCGCAGGGCGATGCCCAGCAGCAGGCCCGCGCCGCGGACTTCGGCCACCAAGGGGTGCGCCAGGGCCTCGACGCCCGTTCGCAGTCTCTCCCCCACCCGCTTCACGTGGGCCAGCAGGCCCTCGGTCTCGATGGTCTCCAGGACCGCCAGGGCCGCCGCGCAGACGATCGGGTTGCCGCTGAACGTGGAGCCGTGGGTGCCGGGGGTGAGGAGGTCGGCCGCGGAGCCGAAGGCGAGGGTCGCGCCGATCGGGAGGCCGCCGCCGAGCCCCTTGGCCAGGGTGACGACGTCCGCCTCGACGNNGCCGGTCTGCACCTCGTCGAGGACGAGGAGGGTGCCGGTGGCCTCGGTGATCTCACGGGCCGCCGTCAGATAGCCGGGGGGCGGGACTATCACGCCGTTCTCGCCCTGGATCGGCTCCAGGATCAGCACCGCGGTGTCCCGGGTGACCGCGGCGCGCAGGGCGTCCACGTCGCCGTACGGGACATGGTCGACCGGGCCGGGGAGCGGGGCGAACGGGATGCGTTTGGCCGGCTGGCCGGTGAGGGAGAGGGCGCCCATGGTGCGGCCGTGGAAACCTCCGGCGGCGGCGACCATGTGGGGGCGGCCCGTCAGCCGGCCCATCTTGAAGGCGGCCTCGTTGGCCTCGGCGCCGGAGTTGGAGAAGTACACGCGGCCCGCGCGGCCGGAGAGTTCGAGGAGGCGCTCGGCCAGGGCGACCGTCGGCTCGGCGACGAAGAAGTTGGAGATGTGGCCGAGACCGGCCGCCTGCTCGGTGAGGGCGCGCAGGATCGCCGGGTGGGCGTGGCCGAGGGAGTTGACCGCGATCCCGGCCAGCAGATCCAGGTACTCGCGGCCGTCCGCGTCCCAGACGCGGGTGCCCCTGCCGCGCACCAGCGGCAGTCGCGGGGTGCCGAAGTTGTCCATCATGGCGCCCTGCCAGCGGCGGGTGAGGTCGCCGGATGTGCCGGGTGCGGTGCCGGTCGTATCGTCGCTCATGCGGCCGCCTCCATTCGGGCCGTGGCTGCCGAGGACTCGGTCTCGTCGGGCACGACCATCGTGCCGATGCCCTCGTTGGTGAAGATCTCCAGCAGGATCGAGTGCTTGACCCGGCCGTCGATGACGCGGGCGGTGCGCACCCCGTTGCTGACGGCGTGCAGGCAGCCCTCCATCTTGGGGATCATGCCGCTGGCCAGGCCGGGCAGCAGATCGCGCAGTTCGCTCGCGCTGAGCCTCGGGATGACCTCCTCGCTGTGCGGCCAGTCCGCGTACAGGCCCTCGACATCGGTGAGGATGAGCAGCATCTCGGCGCCGAGCGCGGCGGCGAGGGCGGCGGCCGCGGTGTCCGCGTTGACGTTGAAGACACCGCCCTCGGCCGCGTCCTTGGCGTCGGAGCTGCGGGCGATGGAGGAGATGACCGGGATGCGGCCGTTGTCGATCAGGGCCTGGACGACCCCGGCGTCCACGGTGGCGACCTCGCCCACGCGGCCGATGTCGACCGGTTTGCCGTCGACGTCGGCGTAGCACTTCACGGCGGTCATCAGCCGGGCGTCCTCGCCGGTCATGCCGACGGCGTGCGGTCCGTGCTCGTTGAGGAGGCCGACGAGTTCGCGCTGCACCTGACCGGCGAGGACCATGCGGACGACGTCCATGGTCTCGTCGGTGGTGACCCTGAGGCCGCCGGTGAAGTGGGACTTCAGGCCGAGGCGTTCGAGCTGGGCGCTGATCTGCGGGCCGCCGCCGTGCACGACGACGGGGTTCAGGCCGGCGTGCCGCAGGAACAGGATGTCCTGGGCGAAGGCCGCCTTGAGCGACTGGTCGACCATGGCGTTGCCGCCGAACTTGATGACGATGGTCTTGCCCCGGTGGCGGGCCATCCAGGGCAGTGCCTCGACCAGGGCATGGGCCTTGGGCAGCGCCTTCTGTCTGCGGTCGGCGGCCATGCCGGTGGGGGTGAGAGGGCTGTCGGGTCCGGCGTCGGCGCCGGTTCCTATGGGTGAGGTCACGACGAGTACTCGCTGTTCTCGTGGACGTACTGGGCGGTCAGGTCATTGGCCCAGATCACGGCGGACTCGGTGCCGGCGGCGAGGTCGGCGGTGACGCGGACCTCGCGGCCGCTCATGTCGACCAGCGAGCGGTCCTCGCCGACCGAGCCGTCCTTGCAGACCCAGACGTCGTTGATGGCGACGTTCAGCCGGTCCGGGTCGAAGACGGCGGAGGTGGTGCCGATCGCGGACAGCACCCGGCCCCAGTTGGGGTCCTCGCCGTGGATGGCGCACTTGAGGAGGTTGTTGCGGGCGATGGTGCGGCCCACCTCGACGGCGTCGGTCTCGCTGTCGGCGCCGGTCACCTCGATGCGGATGTCCTTGCTCGCGCCCTCGGCGTCGCCGATGAGCTGCCGGGCGAGGTCGGCGCAGACGGCGCGTACGGCCTCGGCGAACTCCTCCTCGGCGGGGGCGACTTCGGCGGCGCCGGAGGCGAGGAGCAGGACGGTGTCGTTGGTGGACATGCAGCCGTCGGAGTCGACGCGGTCGAAGGTGGTACGGGTGGCGTCGCGAAGTGCCTTCCCCAGCACGGCACTTGGCAGGTCGGCGTCGGTGGTGATCACGGCCAGCATGGTGGCGAGCCCGGGGGCGAGCATGCCGGCGCCCTTGGCCATGCCGCCGACGGTCCAGCCGTCGCCCTGGTACACGGATGTCTTGTGCACGGTGTCGGTGGTCTTGATGGCGATGGCGGCCTTCTCGCCGCTGTGCTCGGACAGCTGCCCGGCGGCCCTCTCCAGGCCCGTGAGCAGCCTGTCCATCGGCAGCCGTACGCCGATGAGGCCGGTCGAGGCGACCGCGATCTCCTCGACGCCGCGGCCGAGCAGCTCCGCGGCCCGCTGGGCGGTGGTGATCGTGTCCTGGTAGCCCTCGGGGCCCGTGCAGGCGTTGGCGCCACCGGAGTTGAGGACGACCGCGGACACATGGCCGTCGGCGAGAGCCTCGCGGGACCACTGGACGGGGGCGGCCTGGACGCGGTTGGAGGTGAAGACGCCGGCGGCGGCCGACCGCGGCCCGTTGTTGACCACGAGGGCGAGGTCCGGATTGCCGTTCTGTTTGATTCCGGCGGCGACGCCCGCCGCCGTGAAACCTTTCGCTGCGGTGACGCTCATGGTGCGACTCCGATCGTGGAAAGCCCCAGGTCCTCGGGGAGCCCGAGGGCGATGTTCATGCTCTGGACGGCACCCCCCGCGGTGCCCTTGGTGAGGTTGTCGATGGCGCTGATCGCGATGATCCGGCCGGCCGAGGTGTCGAGGGCGACCTGGATCTGTGCGGCGTTCGACCCGTACACGGCGGCGGTGGCGGGCCACTGCCCCTCGGGCAGCAGCCGGACGAACGGTTCGTCGTGCAGTGCCTTCTCGTACGCGGCGCGTACGTCGTCGGCGGTGGTCCCGGGCTTCGCCTTCGCGCTGCAGGTGGCGAGGATGCCGCGGGGCATGGGCGCCAGGGTCGGGGTGAAGGAGACGGAGACCGGCTCCCCCGCGGCGGCGCTCAGGTTCTGCATCATTTCAGGGGTGTGCCGGTGTTCACCACCCACGCCGTACGGGCTCATCGACCCCATGACCTCGGAGCCGAGGAGGTGCGGCTTGGCCGCCTTGCCCGCGCCGGAGGTCCCGGACGCGGCGACGACCACGGCCTCGGGTTCGGCGAGACCGGCGGCGTACGCGGGGAAGAGGGCGAGGGAGACGGCGGTCGGGTAGCAGCCCGGCACCGCGATCCGGTTCGTGCTGCGCAACCGCTCGCGCCCGCCGGGGAGTTCGGGCAGGCCGTAGGGCCAGGTGCCGGCGTGCGGGGAGCCGTAGAAGCGTTCCCAGTCGCCGGCGCTGCGCAGCCGGAAGTCGGCGCCGCAGTCCACGACCAGGACGTCGGGGCCCAGCTCCCGGGCGACGGCCGCCGACTGGCCGTGCGGCAGGGCGAGGAACACGACGTCGTGTCCCCTCAGCACCTCGGTGGTGGTCGGTTCCAGCACCCGGTCCGCCAAGGGCGGCAGATGCGGCTGGAGTCCGCCCAGCGGCTGCCCGGCGTTCGCGTTCCCCGTCAGGGCGCCGATCTCCACCTCCGGGTGCCCGATCAGCAGGCGGAGAAGCTCACCTCCCGCATATCCGCTCGCTCCGGCTACGGCTGCTCGCACTGTCATGACCCCTCCCGGATTGGCATGGGTTGCCGTTGTAACCGGGGCCGGAGCGCCCCAACAAGGCGTTCAATCATGTCCATGACAACAATGCGGGGCCGTTTCCCCGGCCGCGCACAGCGAACGGGGCGGCGGCGCCGACACGGCACCACCGCCCCGCTGACCAGGCGTTCAAGGGTTCCACGGAGGATCGCGGGCTCAGCTCACCAGCCGCATCGGTCCTCCGTACACCGCCTCGACATGCCCGAACCCCTCCCCCGGCAGTCCGGGCGTCGCGTCGACGGTCTCCGCGTACTGGAGGCGTACGACGTCGTCGGGGACGCGGCGTTCCGGCGGGCGCCGGGCGTTGCGCTCCAGACAGGTCTCCAGCGGTGTGGTCATGATCAGCGCGGCCGCCGGGACCCGGTGCCGGCCGGCGATGTCGAGCAGTTTCGCCCGCACCACCCGGTCGGGGCCGTCGGCGTCGACGACCGTCGTCAGCCGGCGCGCCAGCCGTGCCTCCAGCACCTCGCCCAGGACGTGGACCGCCTCGTCCGTGGCGTCCTCGTCGATCGGGTCGTCGCAGATCCGCTCCCGGAACTCGTCCAGCTCCAGCACCGCGCTCGGCGGCCAGGCTCCGGCGAGCGCGCTCTTCCCACTGCCCGCCGCGCCCAGCAGCACGATCAGAACCGGGTCGGGCAGAACGGCGTCGGCCATGGCTCGTCTCCTCTCGGATCTGGTGGACGAGCCGGGTGCGTACCGCCGAGGAGCCCGTACATGACCGAACGGCCCGCTCCGGGCGGGCCGTTGATCAGGGTGTTCGAGAAGTACGGGAATCGTGTACGGGGATCGTGTACGGGGATGTCCAAGGGATGTGAACCCGGCCCCCACGTCTGTCCGTCAAGGATCGACCAGGGGTGGGTGTTCAGTCCATGGCTGCCGGAGAAGAGGGCGAGGACGAATCCGGCGGTGTCAGAAGCGCACCGGGAGCGACACCAGGTGGATGCCGTCGCCCGGCATCGCCACGTACTCCAGCGCCTCGCGGTCCACGGCGAGGGTCAGGCCGTCGTTACGGACGAACAGGGTCTCCAGGACCACCTCGGCCTGGAGGCGGGCGAGGGCGGCGCCGATGCAGAAGTGCGGACCGTGGCCGAAGGCCATGTGGCCGACGCCGCGGCCGAGTTCACGGCCGATGTCGAGCTTGTCGGCGCCGCCGGGGAACTCGCGCGGGTCGTGGTTCACACCGACCAGCGCGGCCGTGACCACCTCGCCCTGCTTGACCGGCATACCGCCCAGCTCCAGGTCCTCGGTGGCGTACATGGGGGCGCCGATCGGGACGGGCGTGGTGAAGCGGAGGAGCTCGGGGACCGCGCGGCCGGCGAGCAGCTCGGGCTCCTCGCGCAGCCGGGCGAGCTGGTCGGGGTGGTCGAGCAGGGCGAGGATCGCGTCGGCGATGAAGTGGGCTGGCGGCATGATGCCCGTGTTGATCAGCAGCAGGAAGATCGCGACGATCTCGGTCTCGCCGAAGTCGCCCTCCTCCTGGCTCACCCGGATCAGCTCGGAGATCAGGTCGTCCGAGAGGGCGGCCGTGCGCTCCTCGATGAGCTTCTTGCAGTGCTCGACCATGCCCTTGAGGGCCGGGATGAACCGCTCCGGGTCGCCCGAGATGTAGTCGCGGATCCACGCGCAGATCTGCGGCTGGTCGGCCGCGTCGACGCCGATGAGTTCGCAGACGCCGAAGCCGGCGAGGGGGTGGCTGAGGTCCTCCAGGAGGTCGGCCTCGCCCTTGGCGGCCATCGCCGCGTAGAGGTCGTGGGTGATCTTCTCGATCTTCGGGCGCAGGGCGTTGATACGGCGGGCCGTGAAGGCGCGGGTGATCAGGGTGCGCATCCGGGTGTGGTCCTCGCCGTCGGCCAGGACGAGGATGCCGAGGTAGTCGCGGTACTCCGCGGGCAGCCCGTACGCCTCGATCATCTGGTCGGCGATGCTCGGGCCGTCCTCGCCGGGGAGTTTGCGGTTGTCCCGCACGAAGCGGGGGTCCGTGAGGGCGGCCTTGGCGTCCTCGTAGCGGGTCAGCAGCCAGACCGGGGTCTCGACGTCCGGGAGGGTCACCCGGACGAGGGGGGCCTGCTCGCGGAGGCTGGTGAAGCCGCCGGGGGTGCTGACGAACTTCGAGGTCAGGCTGAGGACTTCCTGGGACATGGGGTCTCCGTCCGTGGCTCCGGGCTGGCTGGCGTTGGCTTGAAACATACCGGGACAGCGGTATGTTTCCTACCGCGTTCAACTGCTCGGGAGTGTGGGGTTGTCGGGCATGAGGAAGGGCCGCGCGGCGGGGGGTTCGCCTGCGCGGCCCTTCTTGGGGTGGTGCCGTGGTTCGCGGGAGAGCTCGGGAGGTGGGTTCGTCGGCGGGTGCGGGTGAGTCGTGGCTGGTCGCGCAGTTCCCCGCGCCCCTGACGGCTCGGGCCTGCGGCCCGGCCCTCAGCTGGAAAAGCACGGGGCCGCAGGCCCCTGCTTTTCCAGGGGCGCGGGGAACTGCGCGACCAGCCACACACCACCCGCACCCGCCGACGAACCGCGCACCCCCGAGCTATGAGGCGCCCGGTCCCAACTCCAGCGTGCAGGACTTGACCCCTCCGTCTCCCCTCACCAGCTCCGACAGATCCAGCAGCAGCGGGCGGAAGCCCCGCTCCCGCAGGGCCGGCGCCACCGCTTCCGCCGTTTCCGGCAGGACCACATGGAGGCCGTCGCTGACCGCGTTGAGCGCCAGCGACGCCGCGGCCGGCTCGTCGACCAGGAGTGCGTCGGGGAAGAGGCCGGCCAGCACGTCCCGGCTGACCTCGGTGAACGCCGCCGGGTGGTACATCACCTCGTCGCCGTCCAGGACGGCCAGCGCGGTGTCGAGGTGCTGGAAGCGGGGGTCCGCCAGCTCCAGGCTGATCAGGGGGCGCCGGAAGAAGTCGAGGGCCTCGCGGTGGGCCTCGGGGGCGCTCCCCACCTGGCGGCCGGCGAGGATCCAGCGGTCGGTGACCAGGACGTCCCGCGCGCCCTCGTTGGCGTGGACGGCACCCCGTACGTCCGTGAAGCCGTGCGTGCGGAACCAGTCCAGGTACGCCGGTTCACCCGCCGGACCGCCTCGGCGCGCCCCCAGCACCCGGCCGTCCACGACCGCCGCGGTCGCCGCCGCGCGGACCGCGTCGGGAAGACCCGGCAGCGGGCCGATCAGCCGGACGTCATGGCCGAGCGAGAGATAGAGGCTGTAGAGACGGCCCCACTGCATCAGGGCCCGCCGGGACGTGAGAGGGGCGGAGGACCGGTCGGTCCAGGGGCGGTCCGCCTCCACCGCGTCGAAGGGGTACGGCTGGCACATCAGGTACCGGCGGCGGGTCGCGGTGCGCTCCCCGCGGCGGTACGCCGGCCGGAGGGGGGTCCGGCGGCGCACCGCCGCGCGAGGGCGGGCGAGGACACCCTCGCGGCGGGCGCTCATGCGCCGGCCATCGCCTCGCGGAGGCTCTTGGGTCGCAGGTCGGTCCAGTGCCGCTCGATGTAGTCGAGGCAGTCCTGGCGGCCGGCGTCGCCGAACACCACCCGCCAGCCCGCCGGGACCTGGGTGAAGGTCGGCCACAGCGAGTGCTGCTCCTCGTCGTTGACGAGGACGTGGAAGGTGCCGTTGGCGTCGTCGAACGGGTTGGTGCTCATGACGGGGTCACTCCTTCTCGGTGTACGTCGATCGGTGTGTGGTCGAACGGTCGGTGCTGTCGGGGCCGCGGTCTCGGGG
>NZ_LIRK01000557.1 GCF_001419765.1 Streptomyces torulosus | reverse complement strand
GCGTCGGCAGGGCCCCCACCGCTGTGCCGCCGTCCACGCACCGCTGTGCCGCCGTACGCGAACGAAACCGCCGGCGGCGGGCAACGGGACGGAGACAGCGTCCTACCGGTCGAAGTGGATGAGATCCCCTACGGTCCATGCGCTGACATCCCTGATCGCGACTCGGTACATGCCGCCCGTCTCCGGGATTCCGAGGCTGCCCTGCAGGATCCGGGCGAGATGAAAGTGCAGATGCGTGGGCGCCTCGCCGCGACCGGGCCGGTTGCCTCGCGGGGCGGGGGCGAAGACGTCCGCGAACGGGCCGAGACGGTCCGAGTCCTTCAGTACCTCCGCCACCCGCTCCCTCCACACTGCCTCGGGAGCCAGCCGGCCGGTGATGACGGCACCGCCGACGACCACGGTCAGCGACATCTGATTGCTCCGCTCAGACTCCACAGCGGCGGAGATGGCGACGAGCAGCTCATCAGGGTTCGACATAACAGCAGAGCTTATTCGGCTCACCCGTATCGGGGACCGCCCCTCCGGCCGAAGCGGCTCGCCCACCGGCCGCGTCCTTCGCGGGAGACGGCTTCAACCCACCCGGAGGGCCGATCGCGTCAGGGTTCTTCCTCCATCAGAAGGGTGAAATCTACTTTGGCTTGGGTAGATTTTCGTTTCTGATGTGGGTACGCTTCTTCTCGTAAGCAGGGTCGAACGAGACCCGCCAGACACGAACTGGCGGGTAACTGAAATACGAAGTACGCAGGTCAGTGCGGCTCTCGAGCCTCGAAGCCACAGCGTTCCCGGAACGGTGACGGAGCTGTGAGCCGCACTGGGCGGCTCATGCGTAGAGGAGCTGCCGACAGCAGTACCGGTTCATTCAGTGGGTTGGTACGAAGAGGAATGGAGGAGCAGACGCCATCAGGATCGCCCGGCCCGAGGAAGCGCTCGGTCCGGGTACCGCAAGGCCCCCAGGATTGGATGGTGGTCCCCGGTCACGCAGCTGCGATCCCCCGCTCAGCCCTGCCGGGCCGGGTAGCGGAAACAGAAGGTCGGCACAGCAGTAGGGCCGACAGATGGTGTTGAATTTCCTTCGGGGCCCTGGTGCCGTACGGCACCAGGGCCCCTCGACGCGTTGCACAGCGAGGTGACATGACATCGGACAACCCCCTGAATGATCGTCTGGACGACGACGACTACCCCGCGTACACCATGGGCCGGGCAGCCGAGATGCTCGGCACCACGCCGGCCTTCCTCCGGGCCATCGGTGAGGCCCGCCTGATCACGCCCCTCCGCTCGGAGGGGGGACATCGGCGGTACTCCCGCTACCAACTGCGGATCGCCGCCCGCGCCCGCGAGCTCGTCGACAAGGGGACTCCGATCGAGGCCGCGTGCCGCATCGTCATCCTCGAGGACCAGCTCGAGGAAGCGCAGCGCATCAACGCCGAGCACCGTCGTGCCGCCGGCGAGCCGACGCGCGGCCCCGGCTCCGGCTGATCACGCGGGCGCGGCCGTTTCCGGACCGCTCGGAGTGCCGGGTGCCGGGTGCCGGGTGAGCGCGACGGTCGTCCGCGTGGCAGGGGGCGCGTCGGTCGGCGTCCTCGGGCGGCGTGCCCATCGTGTGCCCACAGCGTGCGCCCTGCACGCCCTTGCCCGCGCTTTCGCCCTCGCCCTCGCCGCCGGAACGATCGGCGGGCAGGAGGAGTACGAGCCCTGCACCCAGGTCCTGAAGGGCCTGCGTTCGACGGCGGCCCAGACCCTTGTCCGACCCGTACGGCCGATGCCCCTGGGGTGCGTTTGCGCAGGTCCGCCGCGTGTGACCAGGTGAACCTTGCGATGTCGGGGGCACATCCCCGACTATGCGGGTGGGGACCGGGGCCCCCGTGTCGGTAACGGCAGGGGCGGACCGCTACCCGGAGCACACAACAGGAGACAGCGATGTCCCAGCAGGCTCAGCCCGTCGAGGCTTCGGAGCCCGAGACCCCGCATCTCGACTTCCAGGGAACCACCCCGTACGAGGACTACGTCCAGGCGGACGTCCTCACCCACCTCCAGCACCCCCTCTCGGACGACCCCGGAGAGATGGTCTTCCTGGTGACGACCCAGGTCATGGAGCTGTGGTTCACCGTCATCGTGCACGAGTGGGAGACCGCCACCGCCGCGCTGCGGAGCGACGACGTCCCGACCGCGAAGGACGCGCTGAAGCGTTCCGTGCGCGAGCTGGAGGCCCTGAACGCCTCCTGGAAGCCCCTCGGCCAGCTCACCCCGGCCCAGTTCAACTCCTACCGCGCCGCACTCGGCGAGGGCTCCGGCTTCCAGTCGGCGATGTACCGCCGCATGGAGTTCCTGCTCGGTGAGAAGTCCGCGTCCATGCTCGTACCGCACCGCGGGGCGCCCCGCGTCCACGCCGAACTGGAGAAGGCGCTGCACGAGCCGAGCCTCTACGACGAGGTCCTGCGGCTCCTGGCCCGCCGCGGCCACGCGATCCCCGACTCCGTCGTACGGCGTGACGTCTCCCAGCGCTACGAGCCGTCCGCCGAGGTCGAGGAGGTGTGGACCGCGGTGTACTCCGGCGACCCGGACCACGAACTCGCCCGCCTCGGTGAGGCGCTCACCGACGTGGCCGAGCTGGTCTGGCGCTGGCGCAACGACCACCTCGTCGCCACGCGGCGCGCCATGGGCGCCAAGGCCGGCACGGGCGGCTCCGCCGGTGTGGCCTGGCTGGAGAAGCGGGCCCGGAAGAACGTCTTCCCCGAGCTGTGGACGGCGCGCTCCCATGTCTGACCTCACCGAGACGAAGACGACGACGCAGGCACAGGCGAAGGCGAACGAGCGGTTCGACCGTGACGCCGGCGGTGCCGAGTACCTGTCCTCCGGGCTGGCCCTGGAGGCGGCGAAGCTCGACGAGGCCGACGAGCTGGCCGGCCTCCGCGACCGTTTCGTCCTCGACGACGCCGTGTACCTCGACGGCAACTCCCTCGGCGCGCTGCCGGCAGCCGTCCCCGGCCGGGTCGACGACGTCGTACGCCGCCAGTGGGGCTCCCTGCGTATCCGCTCCTGGGACGAGAGCGGCTGGTGGACCGCGCCCGAGCGGATCGGTGACCGCATCGCCCCGCTGGTGGGCGCGGCGCCCGGCCAGATCGTGGTGGGCGACTCCACAAGTGTCAACATATTCAAGGCAGTTGTGGCGGCGGTCCGGATGGTCGACGAGGACGCCCGAGAGGGCGGGGACGGAGTCGGAGACGGCCGCGACGGCGACGGGGGCGGAGCCGGGGGGCGGCCGGTCCGGGACGAGATCCTGGTCGACGCGACCACCTTCCCCACGGACGGCTACATAGCCGAGTCGGCCGCCCGGATGACCGGACGCACGCTGCGCCCGGTGACCCCGGCGGAGGTACCGGACGCCCTCGGCCCCCGTACGGCCGCGGTGCTCCTCAACCACGTCGACTACCGCACCGGCCGCCTCCACGACCTGCCGTCCCTGACGGCGGCGATCCACGAGGCGGGCGCGTACGCCGTCTGGGACCTGTGCCACAGCGCGGGCGCCCTGCCCGTCGGCCTCGACGAGCACGGCGTCGACCTCGCGGTCGGCTGCACGTACAAGTACCTGAACGGCGGCCCCGGTTCACCGGCGTACCTCTACGTACGCCGCGACCTCCAGCCCCGCTTCGACTCACCCCTCCCCGGCTGGAACTCCCACACGGACCCCTTCGGCATGCGCCCGTCCTTCGAACCGGCGGGCGGCGCCCTGCGCGGCCGCGTCGGCACGCCGGACATCCTGTCGATGCTGGCGCTGGAGGCGGCGCTGGATGTGTGGGACGGCGGAGGGGACGGGTCCCGGGCCCAGTCCCAGGCGGGGACCGGTGCTGGTGCTGGTGCTGGTGCTGGTGCTGGTGTCGGGGCGGAGGCCGGGGTGACGGTCGAGGCCGTTCGGGCCAAGTCCCTCGCGCTGACCGACTTCTTCCTGCGCTGCGTGGCGGCGTACGTCCCCGAGGGGCGCGTCGAGTGCCTCACCCCGGTCGCCCACGCCGAGCGCGGCAGCCAGGTCGCGCTCGGCGTGGGCGACCG
>NZ_LIRK01000556.1 GCF_001419765.1 Streptomyces torulosus | reverse complement strand
ATTCTGAAACCGTCAGTTAACCCGGGGCAACAGGGCCTCAGGGCAACGGTGGGAGGGCGTACCTGCCTGCGGGGGAGGGGCGAGGTCGCCGGACGGGCAGCTGCCGATCCGGTGCGGACAATGCGCGTCTCGTGCCCTGAGGGGTGGATGTGAGGGTCAGCCGGGGCCCGAGGGATGCGGAGGTGGAGCGACCGCACGGTTGTGAGCCGAGCGGGCGCACTGGAGGGAGCAACCATTCATCCGATGTATCTCGGGACGTCGAGGCCGCTACGACGGCGTTGCCGACGTTGACAAGGGTTCGCCGCCAGAGATTTGCGTGACGCCACGCCGTAGGGCGCCGAGGTGCCGTCCCGACCTTGGGACTCCGTACCGAGGCCCCGTACGACCTGCGGAGTTTCGGCCTTCGTGCGTGACGGGCGATGCGCTGCGGCAGCTCACGATTCAACAACGGAGCCGCCGGTGCCGGTGAGGGCGGGGGGCTGAGGTGGGCTCTCTCTGAAGTCATGCGGCGGGTCGCGTGTCGACCTCGTGGCCATGGTCCGTCTGTATGTGTGAGCGCTTGACTGGCATCGCCGACGAAATACATCCGAGGAATCCATTGTCAGGTGCGATCCCCCGCATCTAAGGTCACTGTGCAGCCATACATCCGATGACTGTGCTGCGGATGAGCGAAGCCTGCCGACAGGTCCGGCCCGGGCGCACCACAGGCGGCCCAGTCCTACGGCCGACCACCACTCAGACGAAACCCGCATGGCAAGGGAGCTGCCCCAGTGAAACTGCTTCGAGTCGGCGCCCCCGGTGAAGAGCGGCCCGCCGTCCGTACCGACGACGGCCGGCTGCTGGACCTGTCCTCTGTGGCCCCTGACATCGACGGCGTCTTCCTCGCCTGTGGGGGAGTGGACCGGGCCCGCGCGGCGGTCGAGGCGGGCGGGCTGCCCGTGCTCGACCCCGAGGGCCTGCGGATCGGCGCCCCCGTCGCACGCCCCGGCAAGATCGTCTGCGTCGGGCTGAACTACCGCGACCACGCCGTCGAGACCGGCGCGGCGATCCCGGAACGGCCCGTGGTCTTCATGAAGGACCCCGGCACGGTCGTCGGCCCGTACGACGAGGTGCTGATCCCGCGCGGCTCGGTCAAGACCGACTGGGAGGTCGAGCTGGCGGTCGTCATCGGACGGCGGGCCCGCTACCTCGACGGCCCCGAGGAGGCGGCTGAGGTGATCGCGGGATACGCGGTCAGCCATGACGTCTCCGAGCGCGAGTTCCAGCTGGAGTACTCCTCGCAGTGGGATCTGGGCAAGTCCTGCGAGACGTTCAACCCGATGGGTCCGTGGCTGGTCACCGCCGACGAGGTCGGTGACCAGCAGAACCTCGGCCTGCACCTGAGCGTCAACGGCGTGAAGCGGCAGGACGGCCACACCGGCGACATGATCTTCCCGGTCGACCACATCGTCTCGTACCTGAGCCGGTACATGGTTCTGGAGCCCGGTGACGTGATCAACACCGGTACACCCGCGGGCGTGGCTCTGGGGCTTCCCGGCACTCCCTTCCTGCGCCCCGGCGACACCGTCGAGCTTTCCGTCGACGGACTCGGCAGCCAGCGCCAGACCTTCGCCCAAGCGTGAAAGGCACCCCCGTGACTACCACCTCCGCCCGGATCACCGCGGTCGACACCTACGACATCCGGTTCCCCACCTCGCGGGAGCTGGACGGGTCGGACGCGATGAACCCGGACCCCGACTACTCCGCCGCCTACGTCGTACTGCGCACCGACGCCGACGACGGCCACGAAGGCCACGGCTTCACCTTCACCATCGGCCGCGGCAACGATGTCCAGGTCGCCGCGATCGACGCTCTGCGGCCCCATATCGTGAGCCGCTCGGTTCAGGAGCTGTGCGCCGACCCGGGCTCGCTGAGCCGCGACCTGATCGGTGACAGTCAGCTGCGCTGGCTCGGCCCCGAGAAGGGCGTGATGCACATGGCCATCGGTGCCGTCGTCAACGCTGTCTGGGATCTCGCCGCCAAGCGCGCCGGGCAGCCCTTGTGGCGGCTGCTCGCCCACGCGGAGCCCGAGTGGCTGGTCTCCCAGATCGACTTCCGCTACATCACAGACGCCCTCACCCCCAAGGACGCCCTCACCCTTCTGCGCGAGGGCCGGACCGGGCTCGCGGAACGCGAGGCCGTCCTGCTGGAGCGCGGCTACCCCGGCTACACCACGTCACCGGGCTGGCTCGGCTACTCCGACGAAAAGCTCACCCGGCTGGCCAAGCAGGCCGTCGCCGACGGCTTCACCCAGATCAAGCTCAAGGTCGGCGCCGACCTGGACGACGACATCCGCCGGATGCGCACCGCCCGCGCCGCTGTCGGCGACGGGGTACGCATCGCCATCGACGCCAACCAGCGCTGGAACGTGGACGAGGCTATCGAGTGGACCAACGCGCTCGCCGAGTTCGACCCGTACTGGATCGAGGAGCCCACCAGCCCCGACGACATCCTCGGCCACGCTACCGTGCGGCGGGCGGTGGCCCCCGTGAAGGTCGCCACCGGCGAGCACGCGCAGAACCGCATCGTCTTCAAGCAGCTCCTCCAGGCCGGCGCCATCGACGTGCTCCAGATCGACGCGGCCCGGGTCGGCGGGGTCAACGAGAACCTCGCGATCCTGCTCCTCGCCGCGAAGTTCGGGGTGCCGGTGTGCCCGCACGCCGGCGGTGTGGGTCTGTGCGAGCTGGTGCAGCACCTGTCGATGTTCGACTACCTGGCGCTGTCCGGAACAACGGACGACCGGGTCATCGAGTTCGTCGACCACCTCCACGAGCACTTCACCGCCCCCGTGGTGATCCGCGACGGCCACTACACCGCGCCGCTCATTCCCGGTTTCTCCGCCACCATGCGGGAGAAATCCATCGCCGAGTACCGCTACCCGGACGGCGCATTCTGGGTGGCCGACCGCGCTGCTCAGAAGGAGGCGGCATGATCGGTCTGTCCGGGCTCAGGGCCGTCGTCACCGGCGGAGCGTCCGGTATCGGGCTCGCCACGGCCCGCGCACTGGCGGCCCAGGGCGCGGCGGTGGCCGTGCTCGACCTAGACCCGGGCGGTGTCAGTGAACCGCTGCTCGGCCTCCAGGCCGACGTCACCGACGACGCCTCCGTGCGCGTAGCCGTGGAACAGGCCGCCGAACGGCTCGGCGGCCTGGACATCCTCGTGAACAACGCGGGCATCGGCGCGGTGGGCACCATCGAGGACAACCCGGACGAGCAGTGGCACCGGGTCCTGGACGTCAACGTCCTCGGCATGGTGCGCGCCACGCGTGCCGCCCTGCCCCACCTGCGCCGCTCCGCGCACGCGGCCATCGTCAACACCTGCTCGATAGGCGCCACCGCGGGACTGCCGCAGCGCGCACTGTACTGCGCCAGCAAGGGTGCGGTCCTCTCACTGACTCTCGCCATGGCCGCCGACCACGTCCGCGAGGGCGTCCGCGTCAACTGCGTCAACCCCGGAACCGCCGACACCCCGTGGGTCGGCCGACTCCTCGACGCAGCCGACGACCCCGAGGGCGAACGGGCCGCACTCAACGCCCGTCAGCCCCTGGGCCGCATGGTCACCGCCGACGAGGTGGCGGCCGCGATCGTCTACCTGGCGAGTCCGGCCGCGGCGTCCGTCACCGGCACCGCGCTCGCGGTGGACGGCGGTATGCAGGGATTGCGGCTGCGCCCGGTGGACCGGTCGTGAGGACCACCACGCTGGGCGGCAGCGCCGTACCGGTCTCGGAACTGGCGCTGGGCTGTGCCGCCTTCGGCAACCTTCTCCATCCGGTCACGGATGAGGCCGCCCACGCCACGGTGGAGGCGGCCTGGGACGCCGGTGTCCGCACCTTCGACACCGCGCCGCACTACGGTCTCGGCCTGTCGGAGCGGCGGCTCGGCGCCGCGCTGCGCGACCGTCCCCGTGACACCTACACCCTCGCCACCAAGGTGGGCCGGCTTCTCGTGCCGGACCCGGAGGGTGGCGCCGGCGACGACCTCGCCCATGGCTTCGCCGTCCCGGCCGTCTACCGCCGCGTCTGGGACTTCAGCGCCGACGGAGTGCTGCGCTCCCTGGAGGCCAGCCTGGAACGTCTCGGCCTCGACCGCGTCGACGTGGCCCTGCTGCACGACCCCGACGACCACGCCGACCAGGCGTTGCGGGAGGCGTACCCGGCGCTGGAGCGGCTGCGCGCCGAAGGCGTGATCGGAGCGATCGGCGTCGGGATGAACCAGTCCGCCCTGCCCGCCCGGTTCCTGCGTGAGACAGACATCGACATGGTGCTGCTGGCCGGCCGCTACACCCTCCTGGAACAGGACTCGCTCGCCGAACTGCTCCCGGAGGCAGCCGCTCGTGGCCGGAGTGTCGTCATCGGCGGGGTGTTCAACTCAGGGTTGCTGACGGCCCCCCGGCCAGGCGCCACGTACGACTACGCCCCCGCTCCGCAGCCGGTCCTCGACCGGGCGCTACGACTCCTCGCGGTCTGCGAACGCCATGACGTGCCACTGCGTGCCGCCGCGCTGCGCTTCCCGTTCGGCCATTCCGCGGTCGCGAGCGTCCTGACCGGGGCGCGCTCCTCCCAGGAGGTGCGTGACACGGTGGAGCAGCTGCGGCGCCCGATTCCGGCCGCCCTGTGGGACGAGCTGCGCGCCGAGGGCCTGCTGGCCCCGGACACTCCTGTCCCCGCAGCCGCGCCGACCGGGGAAGCCATGCCGTCAGAGGAGCCGTCATGAAGGTCGCCCTGGACACCAAGGTCCGCGCCGACCGCATCGAGGAGTACGAGGCCGCGCACCGGCAGGTGCCCGAGCAACTGACCGTCGTCTTCCGCGCCGTGGGCGTGGGGGAGTGGACGACCGGTACGGCCGTGCGGCTACGACCTGCCCGTCATCGCACGGCCGGCCACGCCCCAGGGTCTGACAACGTGTCCGATCACGGCCTGTGCGGCGACCGGCGGGGGAGCCGCGGTCGCGACGGCCTTCGGGCGGTTGCCGCACGAGCTGTCCTGCTCGGACAGCCGCAGCCCTCGCTCTTGGTGTCGCCGTGGCGTCATGGATCGGCCAGGCGTGGGGAGCCTGTCGTGACCCGGACCGGATAACCGGCCATACCCCCATCAGCTGCTCGTACAGGATGCAGCTTTAGCTTTCAACCAATGTCCGCTTATACTCACGGCGCCGACCGCCGCCGCGGTGACCATGTGCCAGGCCCAGCCGCGGTGCGAGACGGGCGGGCCCCCTGCGTTGAACTGAGAGGATTCACATGTCCGAAGCAGCCGCAGCAGTTCTGGCTCGTTTCAGTGAACAGGTGCTGGGTTTTCCCCTGCCCGTGGGAATCCGCCTCTGGGACGGCAGCACGGCCGGCCCCGAGGACGGGCCGGCCTTCGTCCTGCGTGACCGCGAAGCCCTTCGGCGTCTGCTGTGGCGGCCCGGCGAGCTGGGGCTCGCCCGGGCCTGGGTGGCCGGAGATCTGGAAGTCGACGGTGACCTGTACGAGCTGCTGAAGCGCATCTCGACGCTGGTGTGGGAACGGGACGAGCCCGGCAGCCGCACCGCGGCGTTCCGCCAAGCGCTGAGCGTGCTGACCACACCCGCCACCCTGCGTACGGTGAGCCGGACGCTCGGCCTCGCGGGGATGGGGCTCCCGCCGGCTCCGCCCGCCGAAGAGGTGGTGCGCCGTCGCGGTGCCGCGCACAGCATGCGGCGTGACAAGGCGGCCATCAGTCACCACTACGACGTGGGCAACGACTTCTACGCCCTGGTGCTGGGCCCCTCGCTCGTCTACTCCTGCGCCTACTGGCAGGGCGACCCGTCTTCCGGCTCCGGCGACACGCTGGAGCAGGCCCAGGAAGCCAAACTGGACCTGGTCTGCCGCAAGCTCGCCCTGCGCGAGGGGCAGCGGCTGCTGGACGTGGGCTGCGGCTGGGGCTCGCTGGCCATGCACGCGGCCGAACGCTACGGCGTACAGGTCGTAGGGGTCACCATCTCGGTCGAGCAGGCGGCATTGGCACGCGAGCGTGTCGCCGCGGCGGGGCTTGAGCACCTGGTGGAGATCAGGGTGCAGGACTACCGGCAGATCGACGACTCCCCCTTCGACGCGATCTCCTCGATCGGTATGGCCGAGCACGTCGGCAAGAAGCGCTACCGCGCGTACGCGGACCTCCTGCACCGGCTGCTGAAGCCCGGCGGGCGGTTGCTCAACCACCAGATAGCGCGGCGCCCTTTGCGGGACGAAGGGGAGTACCGGATGGACCCCTTCATCGACCGGTACGTCTTCCCCGACGGCGAGCTGGCTCCCGTCGGTTCCACCGTGTCGCTGCTGGAGGAGGCGGGCTTCGAGGTGCGCGACGTCGAGTCCCTGCGCGAGCACTATGCCCTCACGCTACGTGAGTGGGTGGCCAACCTCGAAGCGCACTGGGACGAGGCGGTCAAGCTGACCTCGCCCGGGCGGGCGCGGGTGTGGCGCCTGTATATGGCGGCCTCGGCGGTCGGGTTCGAGAACAACACGATGGGCGTCAACCAGGTGCTGGCGGTCAGGACCGACGATGGCGGCCGGTCCGGCATGCCGTTGCGCAGGGATTTCCTGGGAACCTCGGCCCCGGCGCTCGCCTGACGCGGTGTCTCTCGACTCAGGCCTCCGCACACCCAGGTCTGACCAGCATCGACCCACCCCATCGTTGCTCCGGACGCGATGAAACCCCGTGTCGTCCATGACCACGTGGCAGACGAGCGGGCAACGTCCCGGTCCGCACCGGCCGCGTGAGGTGATTTCCCGTATGGGACGTGCCCCGGCGGACCACTCGATGGCACGGCCGCCGGGGCACGTGGTCAGCGAGAGTCTAGATTCGCTGGTGGGACTCGCGCTTCCACCGAACTCCTGGTTCACCGCCGCTCCCTGGGCGGTCGATACCTGCGCAGACGGCAGATCAAGCACACCATTCCCGAGCCGAGGGACCAGCGCGCCAACCGTCGTCGCCGCGGCAGCGACGGCGGCCGTCCCACCGGGTTCGACAAGCAGCTGTACAAGCGCCGCAATGAAGTCGAGCGCACGATCAACCCGGCTCAAAAACTCCCGGGCCGTAGCTACGCGCTACGACAAACGCGCCTACGTCTTCCACGGCACCGTGACCCGACATGGAACCACGGCGACCGGCTGCGAGATCCGCTTGAAGACCATGGTGTTGCCGAGGATCTTCCCGATGTTGGTGCAGACACTGGCGCCGTCCTCCAAGCGGGCGCGAGCGAAGGTCCAAGGGATGGTCCCTGCGGCGCCGATCCAGCATGACCCGCGCCCAGTTGTACGGCAGCGGCCCGGTCTTGATGTGACGTCGGCTGTCTTCGCGGCCGAGTTCGACCGGCCGTCAAGCCGCTCGTACCGTTCATCGGCGAGTTCAAAAGGCGTTCGGGGTCGAGCAGATCTGCCGTGTGCTGCCCAACTCCACAAAAAAGCCAGGCTGATTTAACCTTCAGCGTCTGCATTCCGCGACCGGCGTCGCTCCGGCCCGCCGAACGCAAGGGCCGCTCAACCAGCTCCAACCGGCGGCCGGACCCAACCCGTAGAGCCTCCACTGATCCCGGAGCGGTTCAGGGCGTGCAGGTGGGAGGGGCTGCCGCGCGGAGGATTCAGCCTCAGTCGATCACTCAGTGAATGGCTACCAACGAGTCCGGCCACCAATTCCCGGTCGACCGAGCACTTCTGGTGGTTATACGTGTCGATGTGATCGTTACGTTGTCGGCCCCCATATCCAATTCGGTGTCAGCCTTGCTAGATTGACACCCGCGTCTCCGAAGCGAAGGCGGGCGGATCCCGCAGCGTCACGGAGGCAGAAATCCCCCTATGCCTTCACCAAGGCCTTCTTTGGGTGCCCGGAAACCGTTGCGGCTGAGTTCCGCTGCTTGTAGCCACGTCTCAGGCCAATGCCTTTCGGCACCCAATCCCCCCAACTGGAAAGCACGCAAGTGATGAGATCCCTTCAGCGTTTCGGCCCCCGGCTGGCCATCTCAGCCATGACGATCGTGCTGAGCACGCCCGGGCTGGCCACCGCCGACGAGGCGGCCGACGGCAAGGACGCCACGTACTACATCTCGCTCGGCGATTCCCTGGCCTCTGGCTACCAGCCGGACGTGGACAAGGACACCGACGTCGCCTACACCGACCAGCTGTACACGCAGCTCAAGCAGCGCACCCCCGGGCTGAAGCACATACGTCTGGGCTGCACCGCTGAGACCACCGAGTCTCTGCTCAAGGGCGGCAAGTGTGACTACCCGAACGCCAAGTCCCAACTGGACGCCGCACTGAAGGCCATGGCCCAGCACCACGGCAAGGTCGCCTACGTGACCCTCAGCGTGGGCGCCAACGACATCCTGCTCAACTGCGTCAGCCCGGCCGGCACCCTCGACGGGGCGTGCCTGAACAGCCGGAGCCAGACCATGGCGACCAACCTCGCCCAGATCGCCGGCGCGCTGCGCAAGGCGGGCGCGAAGGACACCCAGTTCGTGGGCTCGACGTACCACAACCCGTTCCTGGGAGCCTGGCTGCAGGGCACCGCGGGGCAGCAGGCCGCCAAGGAGTCGGCACCCCTGGTCAAGGCCGCCAACGCGGGGATCACCCAGGTCTACAAGTCCACCGGCTTCAAGGTGGCGGACGTGGCCGGGGCCTTCTCCTCGGACGACTTCACCACCCAGGTGAACATACCCGGCGCGGGCGAGGTGCCGGCGAACGTCGCCAAGATCTGCCAGCTGACCTGGGCGTGCACGAAGAAGGACCC
>NZ_LIRK01000555.1 GCF_001419765.1 Streptomyces torulosus | reverse complement strand
CGGGCGGAACGCAGGGGATGCTCCGACGCGGCGCGGTTCGTGCGGGGAGCGTGCTGTTCGCTCGGGGTGGTCGTCGCGAGCAGTCCGGCGGCCTTGATCGTCTCGCCCAGTCCGGTGAAGCCGCTCATCCGCCCGCTCCTCGCCGGGAGCGTCGCGTCCCACTCCCGGCGGCTCCGCCACCCCCACCGCCCTTGCTGCCCTTACTGCCCCCGCTGTCCAGCGCGGCGTTCCGGCGTTCGCTCAGTTGGTGCACAGCTGGTAGCCCACCCCCCGGACCGTGCGTATCAGTGACTGGCCGGGTTCGCCCAGTTTGCGGCGCAAATAGTAGATGTAGGTGTCGACGACGCCGGAGCCCTCGTCGCGGTGGTTCCAGACGCGTTCCTGGATCTGCCCGCGGGACAGGACGCGGCCGGGGTTCTCCATGAGGTAGCGCAGGAGCGCGAACTCGGTGGTGGTGAGGTCGACGGGGCGGCCGGCGGCCCACACCTGGTGGGCGTCCGCGTCGAGCTGGACCTCCCCGGCGCGCAGCCGGTTGCGGTCGGGGGCGGGCGGGGCGCCGCCCGCGCGGCGGAGCAGCGCGCGTACCCGTGCCGCGACCTCTTTCAGTTCGAAGGGTTTCGTGACGAAGTCGTCGCCGCCCATGTCGAGGCCGCGCACCCGGTCGTCGACGCCGCCGAGCCCGGTGAGGAAGAGCACCGGTACCGCGTTGCCGCGTTCGCGCAGCGTCCGGCAGACCTCGAAGCCGCCGAGGTCGGGCAGGTTGACGTCGAGGAGGATCAGATCGGGGTCGTGGCGCGTGACGGCCTGGAGCGCCTGGCGCCCGGTGGCCGCGGGGATCACCTGGTAGCCGAGGAACTCCAGGGCCATGGTGAGCATGGAACGGATCCCCTCCTCGTCGTCCACGACGAGAAGGCGGCCCGTGTCCGAAGAGACAACAGAGGGCACAGGGGCGGTCATGTCCTGTTCCTTTGCAACCGTGACCTCAGATTGAGATCTCAAGTTTTTCGGCAGGGTCCGCGTATCCTCACACGTACCGGCAGGTAAGTGAGAGCGCTTTCGAAATGATTCGGAATGACTCGTTCCTCACAGTGGTCACGGGAACCCTGCCGCACCCTCATCCGTCCCCAACGACCGCGAGCGCGCCCGGAGTTGAACCGGACGCGCTCGTGTGGTGATCGGGCCGACGGGACGTCAGCTGGTGAAGATGAAGTACTTCCAGCTGCCGTACGTCGTGGTGTTGACATTGTCGCCGGAGGACGTGTCGATATACGCGGAACGGATCCGGAAACGGACGCCCGTGCTCGGCGTTCCGGTCAGCTCGACCGCGCCCACGCCGCCCGATTCCAGGGCGAAGTACTCCTTGCCCGTGGTGTGCCAGGCACCCTGGTAGTACCCCTGTATCTCGACCCGGTACTTGCGGCCCGGGTAGGAGGTCATCCGCGTCGTGAACAGCGGGTCCACGGACTTGCGGAAGTAGTAGTAGGTGTGGCTCCAGGCGTAGTTCGTCTTGTAGTGACGGCTCGGGGTCGTCGACACGCTGACCTTGGTGTAGACGCGGCTCGTCGCCGTCACCGGCTTGTAGCGGGCGTCGCCCGCGAACTTCGCTGTGAGCTTGGTGTCACGGGTCAGGTCGAGGGTGACCGACAGGTTCCCCGAGGAGTTCACGGTCCCCGACTTGACCAGCTTGTTCGGCTTGTCGGAGCCGTACGGGTCGGCCCAGATCTCGACCGTGCGGTTCTTGTACGTGGTCCCGAGGTGCGCCGTGAACGAGACGTCCGCGCCGTACGCGTACACGTCGCCGTTCTTGTTGAGCGTCAGCGTGGACGTGGCGCGGGAGACCTCGACGGTGTCGGAGGCGCTCGCGGCGGTGTGCTTGGTGTCGCCCGCGTAGGAGACGGTGTACGTGACGGTGCCGCCGGCCGGCGGGGTGTCCTTGAAGGAGTACGTGCCGTCCGCGGCGACCGTGACCGGGGCGAGCGCCTTGCCCGACGGGGACTCCAGGTCGGTGCGGGTGACGGTGAGGGTCGTCCCCGGGGCGAAGGCCGTGTCCGAGGTCAGTTTGCCGGTGACCGTCAGCTCCTTGGCGCGGGTGGCCGTCGCGGGCGCGTTCACCGAGAGGGTCGTGGGCGCCGGGGCGGTGTCGTCGAGGTCGCGCAGCGCGTAGCCGCCGGAGCTGGTGGCGACCACCGCGAACAGGTGCGACTCGTCGGGCGCGAAGGCGAGGCCGCCGGGCACGAGGGTGCCCGCGCCGGTGCCGTCGGCGGTGTCCGTGAAGTCGTAGACGTGCTCGGCGCTGGTGGTGCCCGGCTCGTAGACCCACACGTCCGGCTCGTACATGCCGTCGATGCCCGCGGCGACCGTGCCGTCGGGGGCGATGTCGACGGCGTTCGGGTACGCGTCGGTCGGGTACTTGCCGTCCGGCGTCAGGTCGGACGTCTTGTAGACCTGCTGGTAGTACGGGGCGCCACTGGCCACCACGAGGTGGGAGCCGTCGGGGGTGAGGGCGAGGTCGCGCAGGTTGCTCGCCACGTAGTCGTTGGTGTTCGGGCCGGTCGCCGTCTTCGTCGCCGTCCCCGACGACACGTCGTAGACGGCCACGGTGGCCGGGCTCACGCCCTCGACGCCGGCCGCCAGGGTGTTCGGGGCGCCGGGCGTGGAGGCCAGCATGGGGGCCGTGTACCAGCCGCCGGCCTGCTTGAGGGTGACCACGGGATCGGAGCCGGACACGTCGAGCGAGCCGATGTTGCCCTGGGCGGCGGCGCCGTATCCGAACCACAGCTTGCCGCCGGCCCACGCCGGGTACTGCGGGTCGGTGCCCTCGCCCGTCGGGTACCGCTTCGCCTCGGTGACCGTCGCGGTGTCGATGGCCACGAGGGAGTCGTCCCCCGGCACCGCCGCGTACAGCGTGCCCGAGTCGGGGGACAGCTCCAGACCCTTGGCACCGGGCAGCGAGGCCACGGTGCCGACGACATGGCCCGCGTAGTCGGTGGCGACGACCTTGCCGCCGACCGGATCGGAGACGAAGACCCGCTGGTGGGCGCCGTCGACGACGATGTCCCCGGCCGACTGCACCGGCAGCGGAGTGCTGGTGTCGGCGACGGCGGGCGTGGCCCCGGTGACCGCGAGCGCGGCCGAACTGAAGAGGACGGCCAACGCGGTGGCCGTCGGAAGGGTGCGCATACGCACGTGTTTCGAACCCCCCGGAACGAAAGCGAGAGAGCGTCCCGAGTACCTGGACGGTACACGGACACATTGAGCGAAGACTAGATCAAGCCACTGACAAGGGACCCACAGGGGCGTCCCGAACCCCGCGACGTCCACTGGTGCCGAGGTGGAGAGGCTGTCGAGTGGCGTTTTCCGGACAGGGAACTCGGGGTCGCGTCAGCTGGTGAAGATGAAGTACTTCCAGGCGCCGTACGTCGTCGTGTTGACGTTGTCGCCGTTCCTGTCGTGGTACTCGGAGCGGAAACGGAAGCGGACGTTCGTGGTCGGGGTGCCCGTGAGCGTGACCTGGGAGACGCCGGACGTGGAGAGCGGGAAGTACTGCGCGCCCGCGTCGCGCCAGGCGCCCTGGTAGTAGGCCTGGAGCTGGAGGAGCTGCTTGCGGCCCGGGTAGTACGTCATCGTCGTCTTCAGGACGGGGTCCTTGGACTGGCGGACGTAGTGGTAGGTGTGGTTCCACACCGACCGGGTCTTGTAGTACCCGCTGATCGAGGTCGAGATCCTGACCTTGGTGTGGATGCTGCTCGTCGCCGTGACCGGCTTGTAGCGGGCGTCGCCCGCGAACTTCGCCGTGAGCTTGGTGTCACGGGTCAGGTCGAGGGTGACCGACAGGTTCCCCGAGGAGTTCACCGTCCCCGACTTGACCAGCTTGTTCGGCTTGTCGGAGCCGTACGGGTCGGCCCAGATCTCCAGCTTGCGGTTCTTGTGCGTCGTTCCGAGGTGCGCGGTGAACGTGACGTCCGCGCCGTACGCGTACACGTTGCCGTTCTTGTTGAGCGTCAGCGTGGGTGTGGCGCGGGAGACCGCGACGGTGTCGGAGGCGGAACTCGTCGTGTGGTCGGTGTCGCCCAGGTAGGAGACCGTGTACTTCACGGTGCCCCCGGAGGGCGGGATGTCCTTGAAGGAGTACGTGCCGTCGCCCTCGACCGGCACGTCCGCGAGGGTCTTGCCCGCCGGGGACTCCAGGTCGGTGCGGGTCACCGCGACGGTGGTCCCGGCGGGGAACGCGAGGTCCGAGCTCACCTTGCCGGTGACCGTCAGTTCCTTGGCACGGGTGGCCGTGGTCGGCGCGTCGATCGAGACGGCTGTCGCCGCCCGGGTGGGATCGGTCAGCACGCGCAAGGTGAAGGAGCCGTCCTGGTCCGTGGTGATCACGAACAGGCGGGACTCGTCGGGTGTCCAGGCCAGGCCGCCGGGCACGACCCGGCCGTTGCCGAAGCCTTCGCTGCTGCTGAAGGTGTGCGTGCGGACAGGTGTGGTCGCGTGGGCTTCGTAGAGGTAGACGACCGGATCGTTCCAGTGGTCGACGCCCGCCGCGATCGTGCCGTCGGGTGCGATCTCGACGGCCGTCGGCTGATAGGTGCTCGGGTAGATGCCGTCGGGGGCCAGATCCGAGGTCCTGAACGCCTGGTGGTGGGACGGGGACTCACCGGCTGTGACGATCTGGGAGCCGTCGGCGCCGAGCGCGAGGTCCTGCAGGTTGCCGCCGACGGAGTCGACGGTGTTCGGGCCGCTCGCCGTGCGGGTGGCCGTCCCCGTGGACACGTCGTAGACCGCCAGGGAGAACGGGCTGACGTCCTTGACGCCCGCCACCAGTGTGTGGGGCGCGCCCGGGTGGGTCGCCAGGACCGGCGCCGCGTACCAGGGGTGGTTCGGGTCCTGGTTCAGCGTGACCACCGGGGAGGCGACGGACAGATCGAGCGAGCCGATGTTGCCCTGACCGGCGGTGCCGTAGCCGAACCACAGCTTGCCGCCGGCCCACGCCGGGTACTGCGGGTCGGTGCCCCCGCCCGTCGGGTAGCGCTTGACCTCGGTCAGGGTCGCCGTGCTGACGGCGACGATCGCGTCGGCACCCGGCACCGCCGCGTACAGCGCGCCCGAGTCGGGTGACAGTTCCAGACCGCTGACACCGGGCAGCGAGGGCACGGTTTTCACAGTCCTGCCCGTGTAGTCGGTGGCGACGATCTGGCCGCCGCGCGGGTTGCTGACGAAGACACGCTGATGGACGGCGTCCACCACGATGTCACCGACCGATGTGACCGGCAGTTCGGCGGCGGCCGCCGCAGGAGAGGCCGACCCCACCGTGAGCGCGGCCGAACTGACGAGGACGGCCAGTGCGGTGGCAGCCGGAAGAGTGCGCATAGGCACGTGTTCGAACCCCCGGAACGCGGAACGAGAGAGCGTCGCGTGTTCCTGGGCGGTACACGGGCGCGTTGCGCGAAGACTAGATCAAGCCACTGGCCGGGGCTTCGGAGGGGGTCCGCAGAGGTCGCCGCGGAGTCCGTCGTCGCTCTCAGGCCCGTGATGAACTGCTATTTCCGCCCTCGCTGTCGGCAGTTCATGCCGGACCTCCACGGCTGTCCCAGGGTGCATTTCGAGACACATCCCGGGCTCTTCGTGAGCCGTCGGCGGTCCATGTCCCCTCATTCGCAAGCCGGTTCGGGCGCACAGGCAACCTACAGATTCCGTTTCGCCTCCTTCGTGGCGTGAGGCGCTTCCGGTACGGGTGGGGCGCCCGCGCTCGAAGTGTGGGGAGGGACCCTTGATCCATGCCCGGCGAACAGGTGTCGCCGCCGTGGTCGTCCTCGCGGCGCTGGCGGGAGCACCCGGGTCGGCACAGGCCCAACCGCCGTCGGTGACCGCGGCATCGGCGACCGCATCGGACGGCGGGCTGCCGCCGGGGTGGCGCGTCACCGGTGAAGGGGCGGAACGGGAGCTGGTCTGGCGGTCCGAGCGGACGGTGCCCATGGGTGACGCCCGGGTCGAGTTCCACGCCGGCGACCGGCTGCTCGGCGTACCGAGGGCGGCGGCCGACGGGCGTACGTTCCGGCTCGCCCTCGACCAGGACACCCCGCTGGAGGACCTCCGGGTGCTTGCGGCCGGGCGCCGGCTGGACGCCAAGGCCGGCGGCTCCGGCGACGACGGTGGCTCCGGTGGCGGTGGGAGCGCCGCGCCGGACGAAGGGCGGCTTCCGGCACAGCCGCCGGCGAACGCCGTCGACCCCGGCAAGCCGGGGCCGTACGGCACGGTCTCCGGCGAGTACGACCTCCCCCCGGTGAAACTGCCCGGCTTCGCCGCACCCGTCGAGATGCAGGCCGTCGTCGTCGCGCCGAAGGGCGCCACCGGCAAGCGGCCGCTCGCGCTGTTCCTGCACGGCCGGCACAGCACCTGTTACAAGCCGGGCGGCGACGAGGTGACCGGCGACTGGCCCTGTCCGGCCGGCCAGAAGGCGATCCCCAGCTACAAGGGCTATCTGCGCGACCAGAAACTGCTCGCCTCCCAGGGCTACATGACGGTGTCGATCTCGGCGAACGGCATCAACGGCCAGGACGGGGAGGTCGAGGACGGCGGCGCGCAGGCCCGTTCCTCGCTGGTGCGCCAGCACCTCGCGAAGTGGGCCGACTGGACCGCCCACCGCGGCGACGCCCCGGCCGTGGTGCGCGACGCGCCCGAGACCGACCTCTCCCGTGTCCTGCTCGTCGGCCACTCGCGCGGCGGCGAGGGCGTCAACCGGGCCGCGATGGACAGCCTCTACCCGGCGCCCGCCGCGCAGGACGGCTACCGCGGTCCCGTCAGCTGGAAGATCCGCGGCACCGTGCTCATCGGGCCCACCATCTTCGGCCACAACCCCGTCGCCGACGTCCCGTCCGTGACCATCCTGCCCGGCTGCGACGGCGATGTCGCCGACCTCCAGGGCGAGGTGTACGTGGACGGCACGCGCGGCGTCAGCAAGGGGAGCGCCCTGCACAGCGCCGTGTACGTCGTCGGCGCCAACCACAACTTCTTCAACAGCGAGTGGACGCCCGGCCAGGCCGAGGCACCCGCCGACGACGACTTCTGGGAGGACCCGGACAGCCACGACCGGGACAAGGTGTGCTCCACGCGCAGCCGTACCCGGCTCACCGCCGGCCAGCAGCAGAAGGCCGGTGCCACCTACACGGCCGCCGCGGCCCGGCTGTTCGTGGCGGGCGACGACCGGGTCCGCCCGCTGCTCGACGGCTCGAACCGGCGCGCCCCGTCCGCCGACCCGGCCAGGGTGCTCACCCACGCCGTCGGCGCCCGCCGCACCGGCGGGTTCCTGCCCGACAACGGGGTGAAGGTGACCGGCGGCCGACTGTGCGCCGCGGTCGACCCGTCCGCGAGCAAGGCCTGCCTGAGCGGGAAGGTCAAGGGGACGTCCCCGCACTTCGCCTGGTGGCAGTCGGCGACGGAGGCCGGGCGTAGCGCCGTCGCGCTGAAGTGGTCAGCGGCGGGCAGGGCGACGAAGGTCACCCCGGCCAAGCCGGTGTCCCTGTCCGGCGCCACGCACCTGGCGCTGCGGGTGATCGTGCCGCCGAACAGCTCCGGCACCAAGCTGGACGTGTCCGTCACCGACTCCGCCGGACGCCGGGCGAAACTCGGCCGGGTGAAGGTCGACGGGGTGCCCGGCACCGAGCGCACCGCCTCCTACTGGGCGCGGGAGATACGGGTACCGCTGACCGCGGCCGGCCGCGG